>NZ_CP046804.1:2183660-2495611 GCF_009763805.1 Vibrio cidicii
CCGATTCGCCACGAAATTGCGCAATACACGCTTCGAGCTTAGCAAGACTCACGTCAACTGGACGTGTTTCGACCACTTCACCATCGGAATCGGAGGTGTTGGTACGCTCACCAAGTTTGGCGATCACGCGATAACGCTTATCTGAATCGAGTAAAAATTGAGAGAACTTGGTGGCTTCACCGAGACAAATCGGCAACATGCCCGTTGCGAGAGGATCAAGAGCACCAGTATGCCCCGCCTTTTCAGCAAAGTAGATTCGTTTGACTTTTTGCAGCGCATCGTTTGAAGAAATACCTGTCGGTTTATCCAGCAAAATGACACCATCAATCGGACGGCCTTTGCGACGACGAGCCATTACTCTTCTTCCTCGCGACCAGAATCTTTTTGCTTGATCTTGTCTTTATTGACCACTTCAGTCACTAAATTCGACATACGCATACCTTCAACCAAGGTATTGTCGTAGTAGAAACGCACTTCTGGAGTCAAACGCAGGCGAATGCGCTTACCGAGCATCATTCGAATGTGTACTTCATGTTCGCGCAACGCAGCCAAACAAGACTCAGGCGTCTGCTCGCCGATGCACAGGAAGGTAACAAAAACTTTGGCGTAAGCGAGATCACGGGAAACCTCGACATCGGAGATGGTAACCATGCCCAAACGAGAGTCACGAACTTCGCGTTGAAGGATCATCGCAAGCTCTTTTTGCAGCTGCTGGGAAACACGCTGCGTACGGCTAAATTCTTTTGACATATCTTTTCTCTTATATAGAAAGAATGGGGGGATGGATAACCCCAGCCCCCCATGGCGTATTCAACAACCTATCATTGCCAGGGGCAACAACGTTAGTCAATTAGTCGATGGTACGCTTGATCTCGATCGTTTCGAATACTTCGATCTGGTCGCCTACGCGAACATCGTTGTAGTTCTTAACGCCGATACCACACTCGTAGCCATTCTTAACTTCAGCAACGTCATCTTTAAAGCGACGTAGAGATTCAAGCTCACCTTCGTAAATAACCACGTTATCACGTAGTACGCGAATCGGTGCGTTACGCTTGATCAGACCCTCTGTCACCATACAGCCTGCGATTGCGCCCAGTTTCGGTGATTTGAAGACATCACGAACTTCAGCCAGACCAATGATCTCTTGCTTGAATTCTGGAGCAAGCATACCGCTCATTGCTTGTTTCACTTCGTCAATCAACTGATAGATGATTGAGTAGTAACGTAGATCAACACTTGCTGCTTCGATCGCGCGACGTGCAGAGGCATCGGCACGAACGTTAAAGCCAAGGATGATTGCGTTAGACGCTTCAGCCAAGACTGCATCAGTTTCTGTGATACCGCCAACACCAGAGCCAACAATGTTCACTTTCACTTCTTCGGTTGAAAGTTTCATCAGCGAGTCTGCGATTGCTTCAACAGAGCCTTGTACGTCTGCTTTCAGTACAATGTTCAGTTCAGCAACATCACCCGCAGCCATGTTAGAGAACATGTTCTCAAGTTTAGACTTCTGCTGACGAGCCAGTTTCACTTCGCGGAACTTACCTGCACGGTAGTTTGCAACTTCACGCGCTTTACGCTCATCACGAACAACAGTGGCTTCATCACCCGCAGCAGGAACACCAGAAAGACCCAGAATTTCTACAGGAATAGATGGACCAGCTTCGTTAACTTCGTTACCGATTTCGTCACGCATCGCACGTACACGGCCATACTCTTGACCACATAGAACGATATCGCCTTTACGTAACGTACCAGACTGAACAAGTACAGTTGCAACCGGACCGCGACCTTTATCAAGACGAGACTCAACAACCACACCAGAAGCCATACCTTCTTTCACTGCGGTCAGTTCAAGAACTTCGGCTTGCAGAAGGATTGTCTCAAGTAGCTGATCAATGTTAGTACCTTGTTTCGCAGAGATGTGAACAAACATGTTCTCACCGCCCCACTCTTCAGGCATAACGTCGTATTGAGATAGCTCGTTCTTAACGTTGTCTGGGTTGGCTTCTTCTTTATCGATCTTGTTCACTGCAACAATGAGAGGCACACCTGCCGCTTTCGCGTGCTGGATTGCTTCCACTGTCTGAGGCATCACACCATCATCTGCTGCAACAACAAGTACAACGATATCCGTCGCTTGAGCACCACGAGCACGCATAGCAGTAAACGCTGCGTGTCCAGGAGTATCTAGGAAGGTGATCATGCCGTTTGGCGTTTCTACGTGGTAGGCACCAATGTGCTGCGTAATACCACCCGCTTCACCAGAAGCAACGTGTGTACGACGAATATAGTCCAGCGTTGATGTTTTACCGTGGTCAACGTGACCCATAATGGTTACAACTGGTGCACGAGGTACGGATTCAAACTTATCATCACGATCCGACAGAACAGCCTCTTCGAGTTCGTTCTCTTTACGCAGAACCACTTTGTGGCCCATCTCTTCAGCAACCAGTTGCGCCGTTTCTTGGTCGATCACTTGGTTGATCGTCGCCATTGCGCCCATCTTCATCATAACCTTGATGACTTCAGTCGCTTTTACCGACATCTTGTTCGCCAGCTCAGAAACAATGATAGTCTCGCCGACAATCACGTCAGATTTCGCCACAACCGCAGTTTTATCGAAACCATGTTGCATTGATTTTGGCTTAGACAATTTGCCTTTACGTCCGCCTTTCCCGCCGCGCTGAACTCGTGGACCACCACGCTCATCATCTTCACTTGCTTTGGTTGATGACTTAGTTTTTTTCTTCTTGCGACGAGCGGCTTCTTCTTGACGATCTGCTTCATCTTCGGCTTCACGTGCGTATTGTGAAGTCGTTACATGGTAATCTGTATCTTCCATATCACCCTTTTTCTCTTCTGCAGCAGACCAACGCTCTTTGTTCTTTTCAGCCAATTCGCGAGCTTCCTCAAGCTTACGCTGACTTTCCTCTTCAGCCTTACGCTTAGCTTCTTCTTCCTGACGACGTTTTAGCTCTTCGGCCTCTTTTCGCGCTGCTTCTTGCTTAATTTTTTCTTCTGCATCACGTTTTGCTTTTTCTTCAGCAGCACGTTCCGCTTTCTCTTGTGCATCACGGTCAACCGATTTTTCGGCATCACGTTTTGCTTCGTCTGCGGCACGCTTTGCTTCTTCAGCTTCACGTTTTGCCGCTTCTTCCGCTTCACGCTTCGCTGCTTCCTCGGCGGCACGTTTTGCTGCTTCTTCAGCTTCACGTTGCGCCGCTTCTTCAGCTTCGCGTTTTGCTTCGTCTTCGATTGTACTGCGTTTTACGTAGGTACGTTTCTTGCGCACTTCAACCTGAACATTCTTACTCTTACCGCCACCAGCGCTTACACTAAGCGTGCTGCGAGTTTTACGCTGTAAGGTCAAACGAGTTGGAGCCGTGTCACCAGAGGTATCGCCGTGCTCTTTTTTCAGATGAGAGAGAAGCTTCTGCTTCTCTTCATCCGTCACATTATCTGTGCTCGCTTTTTTCATTCCAGCATCAGCAAGTTGCTCTAATAAGCGGTCAACTGGCGTACCAATTTCTTCACTCAGTGCTTTAACTGTAAGTTGTGTCATGCCGCTTTCTCCCCTTGCTGAAATTATGCTTCTTCTCCGAACCAACAGATGTTACGAGCAGCCATGATGAGTTCTCCTGCACGCGCTTCTGTTAGACCTTCGATACCTTCTAAGTCATCAATACCCTGATCAGCCAAATCTTCCAGTGTCGCAACACCTTTCGCCGCCAGTTTGAATGCCATTTCGCGCTCAAGCCCTTCAAGACCAAGCAGATCTTCTGCTGGCTCTAGGCCTTCAAACGCTTCTTCCTGTGCCAAAGCGATCGTGGTCAGAGCATCTTTTGCACGACCACGCAGCTCCTCAATCAGATCTTCATCAAGACCTTCAATATCAAGCAATTCGTTGACAGGAACGTAAGCAATCTCTTCCAGAGTAGAGAAGCCTTCTTCAACCAACAGTTGAGCGAAATCTTCTTCGATATCTAGATATTTCATGAAGTTATTAATAGACGCCTGAGACTCTTCAGCATGTTTCTTCTGTAGATCTTCAACCGTCATAACGTTCAGTTCCCAACCCGTTAGCTGAGAAGCCAAACGAACGTTCTGACCATTTCGACCGATCGCTTGCGCTAGGTTACCCGCTTCGACTGCGATATCCATTGAGTGTGCGTCTTCATCAACAATAATTGATGCTACATCCGCAGGCGCCATCGCGTTAATCACGAATTGCGCTGGGTTGTCATCCCAAAGTACGATGTCAATGCGTTCGCCACCAAGCTCGCCAGACACCGCTTGAACACGAGCACCACGCATGCCAACACAAGCTCCGACAGGGTCAATGCGCTTGTCGTTCGTTTTAACGGCGATCTTAGCACGAGAACCTGGGTCACGTGCAGCGCCTTTTAGTTCAATGATGTCTTCGGCAATTTCCGGTACTTCAACACGGAATAGCTCTGCCAGCATTTCTGGCTTAGAACGGGTAATGAACAGTTGGAAGCCACGAGCTTCTGGCGCTACTTTGTACAGCAAACCGCGAACACGGTCGCCTGGGCGGAAATTTTCACGTGGTAGCTGATCATCACGAAGAATAACTGCTTCAGCGTTATTGCCTAGATCCAACACTACCGTTTCGCGGTTTACTTTCTTCACCACACCAGTGATCAAATCACCTTCATTGTCGATGAACTGCTCGACGATCTGGGCACGCTCAGCTTCACGTACTTTTTGCACGATCACTTGCTTTGCCGTTTGCGTAGTAATACGGTCAAACGTCACTGATTCAATCTTATCTTCGATGTAATCACCGATTTCGACCGAATCATCATCAAAGCTCGCTGCTTCAAACGAGATCTCTTTGGTTGGGTTTTCGACATTCTCTACCACTAACCAGCGACGGAAAGTTTCGAATTCACCCGTTTTACGATCGATAGCAACACGAACATCAATTTCAATTTCGTATTTTTTCTTAGTCGATGTCGCCAGAGCAATTTCTAGCGCTTCAAAGATACGCTCACGAGGTACCGCTTTTTCGTTGGATACCGCTTCTGCTACCGCTAAAATTTCTTTACTCATTTAATTAGCCTCTAAGCTGAAAACTTTTTTAGGGAACTAAAATTTAGGGATCAGGTTAGCTTTTGAAATGTTGCTTAGAGCAAATTCTTCCTGCTGTCCATCAACGAGAACCATGATAGTTTCGCCATCCACACCTTGGATAACACCTTTCCATTTACGGCGGTTACTTGCAGCCATTTTTAAAACGATGCTGACCTCGTGGCCAATATAGTGCTCATAATGTGCTGGCTTAAAGAGTGGCCTATCTAAACCAGGTGAAGATACTTCCAAGTTGTAGGCCACAGTGATCGGGTCTTCAACATCCAGAACAGCACTGACTTGACGACTCACTTCAGCACAATCTTCAACCGTAATACCGTTTTCATGATCAATGTAAATACGTAATGTTGAATGCTCACCCGCTCGGATAAACTCTAATCCAACTAATTCATAGCCTGATGCACCAACGGGTACTTCAAGCATTTCAGTAAGTTGTCTCTCTAAACCAGTCATTTAAACCACTCCAGAAACAAAAAAAGGGCTCAGAGCCCAATACTAAAACCAAGCAACTATCTGATTTCCTTGAAAAAGGAAGATTCAGATAACAAAAAACCCCGATTAAGTCGGGGTTTTTTGTTGCTGGACCCTGAAATGTCAAACGTCCAATAACGCTTAACTGTAGTGTGGTTAGCACTACGACAAACTTGTAAAGCATCTCAAGGAGATTGGTTGCGGGGGCCGGATTTGAACCGACGACCTTCGGGTTATGAGCCCGACGAGCTACCAAGCTGCTCCACCCCGCGTCCGACTTGCTGTGCATTATACGCGCAACAGTAGTATTTACAAGTTTGTAAATCAATGGTGCCGAGAGAGGGACTCGAACCCTCACACCATAGGCGCTAGCACCTCATGCTAGTGTGTCTACCAATTTCACCATCTCGGCAATCAAATCTAATTAGTGAGGAATTTCATCTGACTGAACAGGCTTTTCACTCACATTGTCCTGAACTTGCTCTATGATTTGACCCTGTGTTGGATCAACCCACTGAGACTCAACTTTGTGCGTTGACATACGGCCAAGCAACAAGCTCACAACAAAAAATACGGTCGCTAAAATAGCAGTCGTTCTGGTTAGGAAGTTTCCTGAGCCGCTTGCACCAAACACGGTGTTTGAAGCACCAGCACCGAATGAAGCTCCCATATCTGCGCCTTTACCTTGCTGAATCAACACAAGGCCAATCACACCAAGCGCTGCCAACAGGTAAATCACAAGTAGAACTGTAAACATTTTTCCACCTATGTTCCGATTTACTGAGCTAGCGTCGTTTTTCGCCCTAGAAACAGAGCATTAAAACAAAACCAGCGTCCTCCTAACTGAAGGCCGAGCAATACTATCGAAAGCATGCTGTGCTGACAAGTAAAAATTAAGAAATAATCCTCACCCACGCGCCAAGCGGTCAAAAAAGGGACAAATCGAATATTTTATTACTCAAAGAGCCATCTCTTGATGGCTCTAACATAAAACTCACCAGAAACTAGCAGCTCGCTTTGACTGCTTCAGCGATTTTAAGAGCACTCTGATTAACCAGTTTCTGCATCTTCACCTTCCACCATTACGCGCAGCAGCGGTTCAGTTCCAGATTTACGCAACAGCACTCTGCCTTTGCTGCCAAGTACATTTTCCACTTCCGTCACCGCCTGCTTAACGGCATCGGCCTCAAGTGGATTGCTGCTGCCAGAAAAACGTACGTTTTCCAGCACTTGAGGGTAAAGAGTCATCCCTTGTGACAGGTCGTGTAAGGTCATTGAACTACCGACAACCGAAGCCAACACTTGTAAAGCCGCCACAATCGCATCTCCTGTGGTGACTTTATCAAGTAAAATGACATGGCCTGAGTTTTCTGCTCCAATTTTCCAGCCTTTTTCCAAAAGCTTTTCCATCACATAGCGGTCACCCACGGCAGCGCGGACAAAAGGAATTCCTAACTGTTTCAGTCCATTTTCCATACCAAGGTTGGTCATTAATGTCCCAACCACTCCGCCTTTTAGCTCACCACGGCGCAATGCATCACGGGCAATGATGTAAGCAATCTGATCACCATCGATCTTATTGCCAAGATGATCGACCATAATAATCCGATCACCGTCGCCGTCAAACGCCAAACCTAGGTCGGCATTTTCTTCTACTACACGCTTTTGTAATGCTCGCACATCAGTTGCGCCCACTTCGTGGTTGATGTTAATTCCGTTCGGTTCAACACCCATTGCTATGACGTCTGCGCCGAGTTCAGAAAAGACACTCGGAGCAATGTGGTACGTGGCGCCATTGGCACAATCAACCACAATTTTCAACCCTGAAAGATTCAAAGCTGAAGGGAAAGTGCCTTTGCAAAACTCAATGTATCGACCTGCTGCATCATTTAAACGCGTCGCTTTACCGAGAGCTGCAGATTCAACACATTCAATCTCTTTGTCTAACTCGGCTTCAATTGCCAATTCAACGTCATCAGGCAGTTTGGTTCCTTCGGAAGAGAAGAACTTAATGCCATTATCGTAATACGGGTTGTGTGATGCCGAGATCACGATCCCCGCCTCTGCGCGAAAAGTTTGCGTTAAATACGCCACCGCTGGGGTTGGCATCGGGCCAGTGAAAGTGGCTTTTAAACCTGCCGCCGCCAAGCCCGCCTCAAGGGCCGACTCCAGCATATAACCAGAAATACGTGTATCTTTGCCAATAATCACTTTTTTTGTGCCCTGTTTGGCGAGGACACGCCCCGCCGCCCAGCCAAGTTTTAGTACAAAGTCCGGGGTGATTGGGTACTGCCCAACTTTTCCACGCACACCATCAGTACCAAAGTAACGTCTTTTTTCTGACATAGTTTTCCCTTTATTTTTCTTCTCGGCTCAGTGGTTATTCTTCATCATTTGAATGATTTTCATCGCTTCAACCGTCTCTTCAACATCATGGACGCGAATGATCTGAGCCCCTTTCAAAGCAGCAATGGTGGCACATGTTACACTAGCGACCATGCAATCGGCAGGCTTTTTATCCAACAATTTAAAGATCATCGATTTGCGCGACATCCCAGCCAGCAGTGGCATACCAAACTGGTGGAAGGATTCGAGATGCGCGAGAAGGTGGTAGTTGTGTTCGAGCGTTTTTCCAAAACCAAAGCCAGGATCCAAAATCAACAACTCTTTTGCTATGCCGGCTTGCTCACACACTTTCACTCTTTCTCGGAGGAACTCACCGACTTCTCGCAATACATCTTGATAGTTAGGGCGATGTTGCATACTTCGAGGCTGACCTTGCATGTGCATCAAGCAAATAGGCACTTGTGCTTTAGCGGCAATCTCTAAGGCACCTGGCTCTTGCAACGCGCGAATATCATTAATCAGATCAGCGCCTGCCTCAATAGCTTGGCGCATTACTTCAGCTTTACTGGTATCAACCGATATCCAAACATCAGAACTTGCGCGGATCGCTTTAACGACAGGAATCACTCGATTGATCTCTTCTTCTAATGACACTTCCGGTGCTCCGGGGCGAGTCGATTCACCACCAATATCAATGATGGTTGCCCCCGCTTGGATCAACTTCTCTACTTGGCGAAGTGCAGCATCCAAATGCGTAAACTGCCCACCATCAGAAAAAGAGTCTGGCGTGACGTTGAGAATTCCCATTATTTGTGGGGTAGAAAGGTCTAATTGTTTTTTATGAGAACGTAAAATCATAGCAATAAATACAAAAACCCCGAGTTTCCTCGGGGCTTTCCTTGATAGTTAACCGTTATTCTGCATCTTTTTTATCTGCAGCCTCAACCGTTGATTCATCAACTTGCTCAGGTTTCTTCGACTTTTGCTTCCGCATTCGCTTCTGGTGCAGCAGGTTTCTCAGGCTGTGAATTGACGTGATCCGCCCAGCCTGCCGGCTCTCGAATCACTTCTTTACGCGCCATAAGATCATCAATCTGACCAGCATCGATCGTTTCATACTTCATCAATGCATCTTTCATTGCGTGCATGATGTCCATATTATCGATAAGAATCTGTCTCGCACGCTCGTAGTTACGGTCAATCAACTGACGCACTTCGTCATCGATGAGTTTTGCGGTGTCATCAGACATATGTTTGGTCTGTGTCACACTGCGTCCCAAAAAGACTTCACCCTCATCTTCGGCGTATAGCATCGGCCCTAGCTTTTCAGAGAAGCCCCACTGGGTGACCATTTTGCGAGCGATGTCTGTCGCGCGTTCAATGTCATTTGAAGCACCAGTGGAGACCTTATCTACACCATAAATCAGTTCTTCAGCTAAACGACCGCCATACAAGCTTGAGATCATTGACTCAAGGTGTTGACGAGACATGCTGACACGATCTTGCTCTGGCAAGTACATGGTCACCCCCAAAGCACGACCACGTGGAATGATCGAAACTTTGTAGACTGGGTCATGTTCAGGCACCAAACGACCAACAATTGCATGGCCCGCTTCGTGGTACGCCGTCGATTCTTTGGTTTCTTCCGACATCACCATAGAACGGCGCTCTGCACCCATCATGATCTTGTCTTTTGCCAGCTCAAACTCAACCATAGAGACATTACGTTTGTTACCTCTGGCAGCAAACAGAGCCGCTTCGTTGACCAAGTTGGCCAAATCGGCGCCTGAGAAGCCAGGAGTACCCCGTGCAATCAATGATGGCTCTACATCACCCGCAAGCGGAACTTTACGCATGTGTACTTTGAGAATTTGCTCACGACCACGAACATCTGGTAAGCCAACCACAACCTGACGGTCGAAACGACCAGGACGCAACAAGGCAGGGTCGAGTACATCAGGACGGTTAGTTGCAGCAATGACGATAATACCTTCATTACCTTCAAAACCATCCATCTCCACCAACATTTGGTTCAATGTTTGTTCGCGTTCATCGTGACCACCACCAACACCAGCACCACGTTGGCGACCAACCGCATCGATTTCGTCAATAAAGATGATACATGGCGAGGCTTTTTTCGCTTGCTCAAACATATCGCGAACACGAGAAGCACCGACACCAACAAACATCTCAACAAAGTCAGAACCAGAGATAGTAAAGAACGGTACTTTCGCTTCACCAGCAATCGCTTTAGCTAACAACGTCTTACCCGTACCTGGAGGACCGACCATCAAAACGCCCGTTGGAATCTTACCACCGAGCTTTTGGAAACGGCTCGGATCGCGCAGATAATCGACAAGCTCTTTGACGTCTTCTTTGGCTTCATCACAGCCCGCCACATCTCCAAATGTCGTTTTGATTTGCTCTTCGCTCATCATGCGAGCTTTGCTCTTGCCGAATGACATGGCGCCTTTGCCGCCGCCGCCTTGCATCTGACGCATGAAGAAAATCCATACACCAATCAGAAGGATCATTGGAAACCAAGAGATAAAGATGGTGCCAAGTAGACTCTGCTCTTCTGGAGGCGTACCTTGCACTTTCACATTTTGGTTAATCAGGTCATCAAGTAGCTTTTGATCGTACACAGGCATATAAGTGACGAACTTCGCACCTCCGCCTCGGCGAACAAAACTAATTTCACCATTGTTAAAGGTTGCTTCCTGAATCTGGCCTTGGCCAACTTCCTGTACAAATGTGGTGTAATCAACTGCTCTGCCGTTACTCTCACCAGGGCCAAAGCTCTGAAATACCGACATTAAAACCACAGCGATAACCAGCCACAGAATTAGATTTTTTGCCATGTCACTCAAGGTGTCAGCCTCTCGATAACTAATTGTAATTAAAGGTAGGGTACTACAGTTTGTAAGCTGTATCTATAGTGTTAACTTTGCCCTGCTAGAGCTAAATAGTTAACCTTTGTAACCAGTGGCTACAACAAAGACTTCGCGTGAACGCGCTCGCGATGACTCTGGTTTTCTGATTTTAACGACTTTAAATATGTCGCGGACGTTTTTAACGTATTCATCAAAACCTTCGCCCTGGAAAACCTTGACCACAAAGCTACCATTAGGCGCCAGAACTTGTCGACACATATCTAGAGCCAATTCAACTAAGTACATAGCCCGTGGTTGATCGACCGAGTTGTTGCCTGCAATATTTGGAGCCATGTCTGACATGACCACATCCACCATTGAAGGTTGGATCCGCTCCAAAAGCGCTTCTAGTACAGCATCATCGCGAAAATCGCCTTGTAAAAAACTAACGCCGGCAATCGGATCCATGGGTAACAAATCACAAGCAATTACTTGTCCTTGTTCACCGATAATCTTAGCTGCATACTGAGACCATCCACCAGGCGCCGCTCCTAGATCCACCACGGTCATGCCTGGCTTCAACAATTTATCTTTCGTTTGAATCTCTTCAATTTTGAAATAAGCACGAGAAACGATAGCCTTTCTTTCTGGCCTCATTGGCATACTTATCATCAAAATGCTCTTTTAACCAACGACC
Source organism: Vibrio cidicii (assembly GCF_009763805.1). Lineage (NCBI taxonomy): Bacteria > Pseudomonadati > Pseudomonadota > Gammaproteobacteria > Vibrionales > Vibrionaceae > Vibrio > Vibrio cidicii. The sequence continues at coordinate 2,195,166 of NZ_CP046804.1, forward strand.
AGAACTGGCCGAATGTTTCTGTTTACTCATTCTAATCTCAACGAAGCTGTTTGCAGACCTATTACTTTGATAGGCAGACTCTATCGCTCAATAAATTATAGTCTTCAGCAATAGATGGCGCTAAAATAGGTTTTTTCAACCCTTAGTTTAAATAAAAATGGCGGCGGAATGAACCTAAGCACCAAACAAAAGCAGCACCTAAAAGGCCTAGCTCACAGTTTAAAACCTGTTGTGCTAATGGGCGCAAATGGACTTACAGAAGCCGTGCTTGCCGAAATCGAAATCGCACTTAACTTCCATGAACTGATCAAAGTGAAAATTGCTTCTGAAGATCGGGAAACTAAGCTGCTGATTGTCGATGCGATTGTTCGAGAGACTGGCGCAGAAAAAGTTCAAGTAATTGGTAAAACCTTAGTACTTTTCCGTCAATCGGAACAACGTAAAATCGAACTTCCACGTAAGTAATGACGATATTTACGTAGGCAATGAACAAAAGAAAGGTCGCGCAGTGCGACCTTTTTCGTCATTTTAGTTATCAAACGGTTAGATGTATTCTACCCGGTCAATTTCAAAATCTTTCGTACCGCCAGGCGTGGTAATTACCACTTCATCACCTTCCATTTTGCCAATCAGGCCACGTGCAATTGGTGAACTGACAGAAATACGCCCCGCCTTAATATCAGCTTCATCTTCACCAACAATTTGATAAGTTTTCTCTTCGTCGGTATCGCAATCGATCAATGTCACGGTCGAACCGAAAATAACCTTACCTGTGTTTTCCATTTTGCTCACATCAATCACCTGAGCCACGGACAACTTGTACTCAATATCACGAATTTGCGCTTCGCATATTCCCTGCTCTTCACGAGCGGCATGATACTCGGCGTTCTCTTTCAGATCGCCCAACTCACGGGCTTCAGCAATGGCCTCGGAAATCTGCGGACGCAACTTGAGCAATCTTTCTAATTCTTGGCGCAGCAACTGTTCGCCGCGAGCTGTCATTGGAACTTTTTCCATTTTCTACCTCTATGCCAAAGTGTTCTTTGGACAAAAAAAATCTACCCACTCATTGGAGTAGGTAGTTACGGAACATTGATACAGTTAGTGTAAACAAACTTTAGCACCAAATCATCTTAATTTCCTCTTTCACTTTTTCTCGCTCAAACAAGCGTGCGTCACTTGGCCAAATCGTACTGAACTAAAGTAACAGAGCGTATGCTTAACGATTAAGTTGCAGAAAAACAACAAAAAAAAGATAAAGACAATGTAATCACCCTCAAACCAAAACAAACAAACAAAACAATAAAATCAAAAACTTAAAGCTAAAAAATGAAAATCGAACAGTGTGCACTACTAGAATTTATATCATTTTACTAACCAAGTTGAGAGGTTTGGCAGTACAACATGGCAGTCAAACGACGTTGCTCGCTCTTATATTCGTTACTCCTCAAATGTTTATCGGTAGCCGCAACGAAGAATCAACCAAAACCAAGCTATCTGTCACGAGAGCGTTAAGCCTCACTCATAGCGATATGGACTGCAAAAACTAGGACTATAAAACGATGAAAAAGACATTAATTGCTCTTTCGGTATCTGCTGCTGCAGTGGCAACGGGTGTAAGTGCAACTGAAATTCACAAACAAGGTGACGCTTCTTTGAGTCTAGGTGGCCGTGCAGAGGCGCGTCTTTCAGTAAAAGATGGTAATGCGCAGGATGAATCACGTGTTCGTCTAAACCTTTTAGGTAAAGTAGACATCATCAAAGACAGACTATACGGTGTCGGTTTTTACGAAGGTGAATTCGCTACTACTGACAATGGTGAAAACAAAAAAAACAATGACCTAGACAACCGTTACGCTTATGCAGGTATCGGCGGTACGTTTGGCGAGATCACCTACGGTAAAAATGATGGTGCGCTTGGCATCATTACTGACTTTACCGACATCATGTCTTACCACGGTAACTCTGCAGCGAAGAAAATTGCGGTTGCCGATCGAGTCGACAATATGGTTGCCTATGCTGGACAGTTTGACGCACTAACGGTGAAAGCAAGTTACCGTTTTGCAGACCGCTACGAAGAAGCTTCTGGTTCAGACAGCAAGTATGTCAACAATGGTCAAGACGGCTACTCACTTTCAGCCATCTACGCTATCGGTAATACTGGCTTGGCACTTGGTGGTGGCTACGCCGATCAAAAAGATCAAAATGAATACATGCTAGCGGCGTCTTACACTATGGGTGATCTGTACTTTGCTGGCGTTTACACCGATGGTGAGTTAGCGAAAACTGGTGGTGATTACACTGGTTACGAGTTAGCAGCACGTTATACGATGGGTCAAACTGTCTTCACAACCACTTATAACAACGCAGAAACTAACAAGAACACTTCAGCAGATAACGTAGCACTGGATGCCACTTACTACTTCAAACCGAACTTCCGTGGTTATGTTTCTTACAACTTTAACCTAATTGATGCGGGCGACAAATATGGTGTAGTTAATAGCACCGGAGATAGAGCGACCAAAGCACAAGCAGAAGACGAACTGGCTATCGGTCTACGTTACGACTTCTAATACGCCTCATTCGGCCTACGACTCTCAACGCCTGCTGAACTAGCAGGCGTTTTTTATCCCCGCTATACTGTTGGCACTTTGGTATTCCACAGGCAACACGCATGCGCTTTTTTCTTCAAACCTTGTGTCTTCTCGGCTGCAGCTTTTTTTCTCACGTTGCCGCGGTACAAGCGGACAATTATGCTCCTTTGGCTTATCTACCGGAAGGCAGTAGAAGCAGCTTGTGGGTTGAGAAACCTACAAAATCAAACCAGCCTGAGTAGCTTGCCAAGCAATCCACAGCTTTTTCCACCGGCGAGTACCTTAAAGTTAGCCACTGCGCTGGCAGCCAAACTGGAGTTGGGAGACGATTTTGTTTTTACTACCCAACTTCTGCGCGATAAACAGGACATCATTTTGCGATTTTCTGGCGATCCCACTCTCACGACAGAGCAGCTCAAAGCCCTTTTGGCAGAGGCAAAAGCACAGGGGATAACGCAGATCTCGGGCGATATTTGGTTGGATAACAGTGTGTTTACAGGCTACGAACGCGCCGTGGGTTGGCCGTGGGATATTTTGGGCGTTTGCTACAGTGCACCATCAAGTGCGATCACATTGGATGAAAACTGTGTCCAAGCTTCGATTTATACCCAAGATGATGGAAACACACGCGTTTACGTACCAGAGCACTTTCCTATTTATGTAAAAACCGACGTCAAAACGGTATCAAAAACCGTGAAAGAAGCGAGCCACTGTGACTTAGAACTTCTTACCTCTAGCAATAATCAGTATCAGCTCCAAGGATGTCTCGTCGAACGCGATAAACCGTTACCGCTTAAGTTTGCTGTGCAGGACTCAACACAATACGCAACACGAATTGTCTACAACCTGCTACGACAACTCAATATCAGATTTACCGGACAAATTCAGATTGGTAAGCCAAACTCGACTTCAGCTACGCTGATCGCTACGCATCAATCCTCTCCTTTACCCATTTTGCTCAACTCAATGCTTAAGCATTCTGACAACTTGATCGCCGATAACCTAACCAAAGCCTTGGGCGCACACTTCTATCTTCAGCCTGGAAGTTTTAACAATGGCACCGAAGCAATCAAACAAGTCTTATTCGCTAAGGCGGGAATCGATCTCTCCAGAGCACAGCTCGCTGATGGTTCGGGATTATCACGCAATAACCGCATGAGCCCACAAGATATGATGGCGATATTAAAATATCTCTGGCAACACGACGCCCAGCTGCGGATTCTCTCCATGCTACCGAAATCCGGTGTCTCTGGCACATTGAAGTACCGCCAAAGCATGCGCCAAGAACCCGTGAAAGGGCAAATTCTCGCCAAGAGTGGTTCGCTGTATGGCAGCTATAACATGGCCGGATTTGTACTCGATCAAAACGGCCAACCGAGATCCGCTTTTGTGCAGTTTATCACTGACTACTACCCTTCAGAGGAGAGCACGCCCGTGGCGCCGATTACCCAATTTGAAAACGCCTTCTATCGCGATTTGCTGCAGTTTAGTCAAGTCACCACTCAGCGCCCCTAACGGTTAGGAGTTGCAGCAAAAAAAGCGCCTCGAAAGGCGCTTTTCTGCTTTAAGACGATCGCCGAGTTTAGGCGATGGTCACACGGGCAAACTTACGTTTGCCGACTTGGAACACATAAGTGCCAGCAAGCGGTTCAAGTTTGGCATCTTCGATCTTTTCGCCATCCAGCTTCGCGGCGCCTTGTTTAACCATACGCATCGCTTCCGAGGTCGATGCGCAAAGCTCGGCGTCTTTCAACAGATTCGCAATCGCGGTACCTGCGGCAAACGTAAACTCTGGCATTTCATCAGGCACTTGGTTTTTAGCAAAACGGTTGACAAACTCTTGCTCAGCCGCGTCTGCATCGGCTTCACTATGGAAACGAGCAATGATCTCTTTCGCCAGCAACACTTTAATATCGCGTGGGTTTTTACCCGCTTGAACGTCTGCTTTGAACTGTGCAATCTCTTCCAAAGGACGGAAAGAGAGCAGTTCGTAGTAACTCCACATCAAAGTGTCTGATATCGACATGATCTTGCCGAACATCTCACTCGGCGCTTCGCTGATACCGATGTAGTTGCCTGACGATTTCGACATTTTCTTCTCGCCATCAAGGCCAACAAGCAGCGGCATCATCAGTACCACTTGCGGCTTCTGGCCGTGAGATTTTTGCAGTTCGCGACCCATCAATAAGTTAAATTTCTGGTCAGTACCGCCAAGCTCAACATCGGTTTCCATCGCAACCGAGTCCCAGCCTTGCAACAGTGGATACATGAACTCGTGAATGGCGATCGGCTGACCACCCGCGTAACGCTTTTTAAAATCGTCACGCTCCAGCATACGTGCCACGGTTTGATTGGCCGCAAGACGAATCATCCCTTCCGCACCCAGCTCAGAAAGCCATTCAGAGTTAAACTGAATTTTGGTTTTGGCTGGATCAAGGATTTTGAACACCTGCTCTTTATAAGTTTCAGCGTTACGCAGTACATCTTCACGGCTGAGCGGTGGACGCGTGCTGTTCTTACCCGTTGGGTCACCGACCATAGCGGTAAAATCACCAATCAGGAATGTCACTTCATGACCTAATTCTTGGAACAAGCGAAGCTTATTGAATATCACCGTGTGGCCAAGGTGGATGTCAGGTGCGGTCGGATCCGCACCTAATTTGATACGTAGAGGACGGCCTTCTTTTAATTTTGCGATTAGCTCTTCTTCTGGAATCAGCTCTTCAACACCGCGTTTAATCTCGGCTAGTGCAGCTTCAATGCTCGCCATGCTTGTTCACTCCCACAAATTTGGCAAAATATAATAGCTGGACATCTTACTTGAATAGCACTGCATTTTGAAACAAGTTAGACTAATCCAAGGCTATTTTTCTCTCTTAGATATCATTAAAAACCAGACATGCTTTCGATCTTTACTCGTCTCCCACTGCTGCACAAAATGTTCATTGGCTTTTTTAGTGCAATCATATTCAGCGCTGCCTTTTTGCTCCCCGATGTAAACGACTTGCGCCCCAAAGAAAATCATTTGCAAGTCGGCTTGCATTATCCGATTGAACTCAATGCGCAAAGTTTTTCTCTCACTACGCCACTTAGTGCCGAATCGGCCATCAGTCGTTGGGAGCAGCACCGAGTGAAAGAAGGCGAAAGCGCCGCCTTACTCTTTAGCCGGATTGGCTTGTCGGCCAGTTTGCTTCATCAGTTGATCAGCACCAACAACGATATTCAAGAGCAGTTAACCAAGCTACGTCCTGGCGATCTATTGCAATTTGGCTTTGATGAGCAAAACAATCTGCTGCAACTCAAAAGACAATTAAACGCGTTCGAAACCTTTGCCATACAGAGAGAAGGCGAGCAATTTATTTCACAATTAGACCGCAAAGAGGTCAACTATCAATACGCCTACGCCGAAGCCACGATTACTTCCAATTTCTGGAACGCAGCAATCAGCGCGAATTTAACCCCTAACCAAATCATGGAGCTGGCGGGCATTTTTGGCTGGGATATCGATTTCGCGTTAGATATTCGTGAAAAAGACAGTTTTCGCGTTCTGTATCAGGAACAAGTCGTTGAAGGAGAAGTGATTGGTCGCGGACGGATCATCGCGGCGATTTTCCACAACCAAGGCGAAACATTCACTGCGATTTATGATGATAGAACCGACAACTACTACGATGAAAATGGCCGTGCGATGAAAAAAGCCTTCCTTCGGGCACCGATCGATTTTCGCCGTGTCAGTTCCAATTTCAATCCACGTCGCCTTCACCCGGTGACTGGCCAAGTCAAAGCACACCGTGGCACGGACTACGTCGCGCCAGTGGGCACTCCTATTTGGGCGGCGGGCGATGGTGTGGTATTGCAATCTGGCTACAACCAGTTCAACGGTAATTACGTGTTTATCAAACACAGCAATACTTACATCACCAAATATCTGCATATGAAAAAACGTCTGGTCAAAACGGGCCAACGGGTAAAGCAAGGGCAGACGGTTGGCACGCTTGGTGGGACAGGGCGCGTTACGGGTCCGCACTTACACTACGAATTTTTGGTCAATGGGGTGCATAAAAACCCCAGAACGGTAAGTTTGCCTCAGGCGCAATCACTGAGCGGAAGTGCAAAACAGACCTTTATCGCCAACTCCACACTGAGTCTGGAGAAATTGGAGCGCTACAGTAAACTGCTGGCTATGCAATAATCTTCTTGCAAACGAAAAGAGGCAATTCAAATTGCCTCTTTTTATTTCACCTAAAACCTTTCGCTACACTATTTTTACCGCAGCGTCTTCGCTTCTTCCTCCGCAATCAGCTGCTCATATTCATCAAGCACAATGGGAGAGGCTTTCTCACGGCCCAACATCAACAAACAGGGCGTAAGCACTAACGTTAAAACGGTCGCGAAAGCCAGCCCACCCGCAACTGCGGTTGCCAATTGCGACCACCATTGAGTACTCGGTGCACCGAACTCGATTTTCTGATTGATCAAATCGATGTTCATCTCAAGCACCATCGGCAGCAGTCCTAAAATGGTCGTAATGGTGGTTAACATCACCGGGCGTAAACGCTGAACTCCGGTTCTGAGAATCGCTTCTTCCCTCTCCAATCCACGTTTTCTCAGTTGGTTGTAAGTATCAATCAACACAATATTGTTGTTCACCACAATACCAGCCAAGGCAATTACCCCAATTCCAGACATAATAATGCCAAAGGGCTTTTGGAAAATCAGTAGCCCAGCAAACACGCCAACGGTTGAAAACAACACCGCACTTAAGATCAGAAACGCTTGATAGAAACTGTTGAACTGAGTAATAAGAATCAAAGCCATCACAGCCAGCGCCACCATAAACGCCGTTTGCAAGAAGGCAGACGAGTTTTCCTGCTCTTCATTTTGCCCACGAATTTTAAACTCTACTCCAGAAGGAAGGCCGAGCTCACTGAGCGCTTGTTCTATTTTCGGCAGTTCCAACGCCAAATTGTAGCCTTCAGCCATGTCCGCCATCACGTTAATCACACGATGCCCGTCGATACGCTTGATGGTATCTTGCTTATGATTCGGTTTAATCTCCGCAAAATTGGTGATGGGTACTAATCCCGCTGCCGTTTTCACCCTTAATTGCTCAAAACGACCAATATCGCGTTTGTCTTCTGGATAACGCACCAGAATATCGACTTCTTCATCCGCATCATCTGGCAAATAATCGCCTATTTTCAAGCCATTGGTGACAAACTGTACGGTATTGCCAACTAAGGTGGCATCAGCAGCAAAGCGAGAAGCGTCATCACGGCGAATATCGATCTGCCAGTCAATTCCATCTTTACTCGACGAGTCACTGAGATTGGTCAAAGCGGGATTGTTATCCGCCCAATGACGCACAAGCTTCGCCGCTTCGTCTAAGTAATCGGGCACACGCGAAGACATTTCGATCACGAGATCATGTTCCACTGGCGGCCCTGCATCCGGGAACTTGTACTCAATTTCCACCCCAGCAAATTTCGATGTCGTTTGCTTTAGCTCTTCGATGATGGTTTTCACTTTGCGACGGTATTGCCAATCGACCGGCGTTATCTGAATCTGCCCTATCTCATCATCGCCCCCCGTTCGAGTGTAGACACTTTCAAACTCATCGTGGCCAAGCATGACTTGCTCGATATCACGCATCACGGCATCTTTCTCATAGATAGAAAGATCGCCATACGAGCGAACTTTGACGGTAAAGAAAGGCGGATCAACCTCAGGGAAGAATTCCGCGCCGAGACCAGCTTTGCTGTAGGTAAAACCGACACCAACCGCCAGCAAGATCGCACTCAACAGAATTTTCAGCGGATGGCGAATCGCAATGGCGAGAGTTTGATAGTAAAGCTTGGTGATCCCAGTTGCTTTATCAAACTCGCCATTGTGCAGTGCCACCATTCGACGTTGATTTTCAGCGGAAACATTTTGCGGTTTACCAATCAAACCACCGAGTACGGGCACAAACAGCAGCGCCATAATCAGAGAAGCGGCTAACGTTGCTATCAAGGTCAACGGCAAATACTTCATGAACTCGCCGGTAATATCTGGCCAGAAAAGCAAAGGAGCAAAAGCGGCGAGCGTGGTCGCGGTAGAAGCAGTAATCGGCCACGCCATACGTTTGGCAGCATCAAGATAGGCTCTGCGCCTGTCCACGCCTTCTTGCATACGTCGATCGGCAAACTCCGTTACTACAATCGCACCGTCAACCAACATGCCAACCGCCATGATAAGAGCAAACAGCACGACAATATTGACGGTTAAGCCAAACACGGCCAACACCAGTAAACCAGTTAAAAATGAGCCCGGAATCGATACGCCAACCAAAAACGCGGTGCGAACACCTAAAATGGCGATGATGACAATCACCACTAGAATAATGGCCGACAAAATGTTGTTCTGCAGATCGTTGAGCATCAACTCAACATCTTTTGACTGATCCCAAGTGTATTTAACCAACAAGTTTCGCTGGCCAATCGTCCCTTTTTTGCGCCTCTTCGATAACCAGTTTCACCAACTCAACCGTTTCGATGATGTTCTCACCTGCGCGTTTTTTGACATCCAACACCACGGCAGATTTACCATCGAGGCGGGCAAAGCTCTCCGGATCACGAAAAGAGCGGCGTACCGTTGCGACATCAGCAAAGGTGATCACTTGCTTGCCGTCCACTTTGATCGGCAACTCTAAAACATCTTTAAGTGAGTCGAAAACCGAAGGCACTTTCACCGAGAAACGGCCGTAGCCAGTATCGACGAAACCTGCCGCAACGACTCGGTTATTCAAAGCGATCAAATTATAGATATCACCCTGATCAAGGCCATAGCTCTCCATCAATAGCGGATCGACGACGATTTCCACGATATCTTCTCGGTCACCGGCAATATCCACTTCCAGCACCTGACGGAAGCTTTCTAGTTTGTCACGAAGCTGACGGGCAACCTGAACAATCGCGCGATCCGGCACCGTGCCATATAGCACCACCGACAAAGCAGGCTCTTCCGAGGCGAGCGTCACTTCGTTTACCGTTGGCTCATCACTCTCCGTCGGCAATTTCGGCTTAGCTAAATCGACCGCTTCACGCACATCCGCCATGGCTTTGGCCAAATCACTGCCAACGGTAAACTCCAACACCACAGAAGCATGTCCCTCTGAAGCGGTGGACGTCATCTCTTTAACGCCCTCAATCGAGCGCAGCTCCTGCTCAATCGGCCGAACCAACAACCGCTCAGCATCGGCAGGCGAAATACCTTGGTGACTCACCGAAACATAAATAATCGGAATGGTGATATCCGGGCTCGACTCTTTGGGAATCGTCATGTAGGTGCCCACACCAGCAATCAAAATCAAGATCAGCAAGCTGATCATAGTGCGCGAGCGCGATAAGGCCGCATCTATGACAGAAAACATACCGCCCCCTTAGTTGACCGCGACACTGGCTTGGCGCGTCGCACGGACTTTATCACCATCGCGCACAAAACCTTGACCAAGGACGATAATGTCAACTTTGTCTCCCAACCCAGAGAGCCAAACGCCATCTTGCTCCGCTTTGACCAGTTGAATAGGTACAAAACGCACCACGTTGTCTTGCAAAGTCTTCACGCCTAGATTGCCATTGTTATCCAGTGCCAGCATGGCTGGCGTTACTTTGATGGCTAAGGTTTCATCTAAGGTAAGATGTACTTCAGCGCTCACCCCCGCTGGGATTCGCTGCATGCGGTTATCCACTTCGACTTCAATCGGGAAAGTATTAGTGGCGGGAGAAGAGACCTGCCCTACATAGCGAATCTTACCGTCCAAGACCAGACCGTTGAGGAGACGGACTTTCGCCGTTTGTGAGTTAGCCAGCGATTGCACATGGCGCTCACTGACATCGGCCTCTATCAGCAACTTATCCAAGTCAATCACCGTCGCAACTGGGTCGCCGATACCAACAAAGTCGCCGAGTTCGACAAAACGACTATCCACAATGCCATCAAAAGGAGCTTTCACTTCGGTGTTGCGCAGCTCGGTTTCCACCGTCACCAGATTCGCTTTCGCTTCCACTAGGGCCGCTTCGGCCGTAGCAAAGGCCACTTCACCTTGTAGGCCACGGTTATTGAGCGATTGCGCCGCTTTGAACTCTTTCTGCCGAACGTCCAGCATGGCTTTGGCACGCTGCAACTGGGAGTCAAGATCGCGTTTATCTATCACGGCGATCACTTGGCCTTTACGTACCGCTTGGCCCTTCTCGACTTCTAAACGCACAATTTTTCCAGCGATTTCAGCACCTAATTTGGCTTGCCGATTGGGCGCTGTACGGCCATAGAGATCAATGCTCTTGGCGGTATTTTGTGCGTTAAAGGTTTGAAAAACGACACTCGCGAGTGGAATCGCTTGTTCTTTGCTAAGGGGCGCGGGCTCTTCGGCTTGCAGAGAACCAACACTAAGCCACGTGGTTAATGCGAGAATAATAAGTAGAGAAACTAGCCATGGACGCTGCAAAAAAAAGCGGCCTTGTTGTTTGATAGACATAAAAAGTCCTTTTTATTTGCTCCCCGGATTCTGGAGCATGTTTTACGCAATATCCTAGCGGCGTAAAACAAAGGCAGTTGTGCAATACAACTACCTTTGAAGAAAAGTCTAACCGGATTACACGCTAAACGAGGCGCCGCAACCACAGGTGGTTTTGGCATTGGGGTTATCAATGAAGAAACGCGATCCTTCTAACCCTTCCGTGTAATCGACCACACCGCCGATCAAATACTGCAAACTCATAGGGTCAACCACCAGAGTGACACCACTATTTTCAATGGTCATGTCACCGTCGTTGACGTTTTCATCGAAAGTAAAACCATACTGGAAACCGCTACAGCCACCGCCAGTAATATAGACACGCAATTTCAGCGCAGGATTCTCTTCCTCAGCAATCAACATTCTTACCCGTGCCGCTGCTGCATCCGAAAAGGATATTGGTACATTCATATCGCTCACGACGACCTCTCTCACTCGTGTAATGCCGTCGGTATGATTATTCCAAATAATTCACGCGACGGACGTATCTTTTTTGATATGAGAGCGATTATCTAATACCTGACCAAGACGTTCAAGTATTCACCATCTTATAGTTCGCTCTTAAGCGCTACATTCTAGCCTGAATATTTTCCGTAAACTCGTGAAAGGAGTCATAAAGCTTAGCAAAATATTTCTAACTATCTCTCAGAGAGGTACAATGCCCGCCACTTGGTCCCGAGCAATCAGAAGAGGATAAACCCATGACCAAATCATCCGAGCTGTATCAGAAAGCCCAACAGACCATCCCCGGCGGCGTGAATTCCCCGGTGCGCGCTTTTAATGGCGTTGGCGGTTCACCAATTTTTGTTGAAAGAGCCGATGGTGCGCTGATCTTTGATGCGGACGGTAAAGCTTATATCGACTACGTGGGTTCATGGGGGCCTATGATTCTCGGCCACAACCACGCGGTGATTCGTGAAGCGGTGATTGATGCAGCGCAGCGCGGTTTGAGCTTTGGTGCGCCGACCGAGATGGAAATCAAAATGGCAGAACTGGTTTCACAGCTCGTGCCATCGATGGAACAGTTGCGTATGGTAAGCTCTGGTACTGAAGCGACCATGAGCGCGATTCGTTTGGCGCGTGGATTTACTGGCCGCGACAAAATTGTCAAATTTGAAGGCTGCTACCACGGCCACGCAGACAGCTTGCTAGTCAAAGCCGGTTCAGGCGCATTAACCCTTGGTCAACCAAGCTCGCCTGGAGTCCCTGCTGATTTTGCCAAACATACGCTGACCGCTCGCTTCAACGATTTGGAGTCAGTGCGTGAACTGTTTGCAGCCAACCCGGGCGAAATCGCCTGTATCATCGTCGAACCTGTCGCTGGGAACATGAACTGCATTCCACCCGTGGAAGGTTTCCATCAAGGTCTGCGTGAAATCTGCGACCAAGAGGGCGCGCTGTTAATTTTTGATGAAGTGATGACGGGGTTCCGTGTGGCACTGGGCGGCGCGCAAGCGTATTACGACATCAAACCCGATCTCACTACTCTGGGGAAAATCATTGGTGGTGGGATGCCGGTTGGTGCGTTTGGTGGACGTAAAGATGTGATGCAATTTATCGCACCAACAGGTCCGGTTTACCAAGCTGGCACGCTATCAGGCAACCCGGTTGCGATGGCAGCGGGTTACGCTTGCCTGAATCTACTAAAAGAAGAAGGCAACGAAAAACGTTTAGCGGCGAAAACCAAACAATTAGCCGACGGTTTCAAATCGTTAGCCGACAAACACGGCATCCCGCTAGTGGTCAACCAAGTCGGCGGCATGTTCGGTTTCTTCTTTACCGAACAAGAGCACATCACGTGCTATGAAGATGTGGCCAAATGCGATGTTGAAAGATTCAAACGCTTCTTCCATCTGATGATTGAGCACGGTGTCTATTTGGCGCCTTCTGCTTTTGAAGCGAGCTTTACTTCTTTAGCGCACGGTTCAAAAGAGATCGATGCGACGCTCGAAGCGGCGGATCGCTGTTTTGCCATCTTGGCGCAAGAACAGCAATAATATCCTTCGCCTACTAAGTTCAATGGGCCAGCGCAACGTGGCCCATTTTTATTGCCAGTTGAAAAGCACCAGTAGTGCCAGCACCACTACGACGAGGGAAAACCAAGGAGTGGATCTTTTCCGTTGCTGTTTTTCACAGCCTTTATCTTTATTGCAACAGCCCATCATCCACTCTCCGCATTGATAACGTCATGATTTGGCGTCATTATAACCACAATATCAATCTATCGTGGATGGCAACTGTGTCAGAAAAAGTCAAAATTACTTCCAGTCATCGGGTTTTGATCGTCGCGCTACTGGCCGCTGGCATTGCCTGTTATTTGCTAGTCGAGCCCTACATCAACTCGATCATTATGGCGTTTATCATTTCTCTGCTGATGTTTCCTGTTCACCAATGGTTCGAACTTAAGATGCCACAGAAGAAAAATCTGGCCTCATTACTCTCTTGCGTTGTGCTGACCTTCATTATCGTGGTGCCGCTGCTGTTTGTATTCGCTGCTATCGTACAACAAGGATCTCTGTTTTCTCAGAACACTTACAAATGGGTAACGCACGGTGGCATTCAAACCGTGTTCGCTCATCCTTGGGTGACTAAAGGGCTGGAAACTGCTCAATGAATATTTGCCTTTTGACAATATTGACGCCAAGTCGATTGCCGAAAAAGTGGGGCAACTGGCCAGTGCACTCGGATCCAATTTAGTCGCCATTAGCGCCAAAATTTTGGGGGACGCCACCAACTTTTTGCTGGATTTGTTCCTCATGCTATTTGTGCTGTTCTTCTTGTTACGCGACCACGATAAGATCATCGCCGCCATCCGACACATTTTGCCTCTGTCGCGCAGTCAAGAAGACAAACTGCTGGATGAAATTGAGCAAGTCTCGAAGTCAGCCGTGATGGGCTCTTTTCTCACCGCGATAGCACAAGGGGTTGCTGGCGGTATCGGCATGTGGCTCGCGGGCTTCCCTGCCCTTTTCTGGGGCACCATGATGGGCTTCGCCTCTTTCATTCCGGTGGTAGGTACGGCGCTGATTTGGATTCCGGCGACACTCTATCTGCTGCTGACCGGAGAAACGGGCTGGGCCATCTTCTTGGCGATTTGGAGCATTGCGGTAGTCGGTTCGATTGATAATCTGCTGCGGCCGTTTTTGATGCAAGGCAGCGCGGGAATGAACACCCTGATGATCTTCTTTTCTCTTTTGGGCGGTATTCAACTGTTTGGCCTCATCGGCCTTATTTATGGACCGCTCATTTTTGCCATCACTATGGTGCTGTTCAATATTTACGAGGAAGAGTTTAAGAGCTTTCTCGACCAACAAGACAACAGCTAACCTCAGACACACTTCAAGTCATGGGCAGAGTGTGCGAAAATCTGCCCAATTTTTATCTATAGCGTACCCACATGTCTGCATACACCGCCCCAAGCCAAATCGCCCAGCGTCAACTCGATTATTTCAAAGGTAAACACGTTCTGGTCGCTGGAGAGATCGAAGACACTTTCCCCATCGAACTGACGCAGCATTGCCAATCCGTGACTGTGTTTACCTCCAATTACGCTTACTTTCGTCAAATTCAGCAATCCGAACAGGTGAAGAGTTACTTTGGCGCCGAGTTTGACCAAGCGACGCAAGCGGACCTGTTGCTGCTCTACTGGCCAAAGGCCAAAGCAGAAGCGAACTACCTACTTTCGATGCTGATGGCCAAATTAGGCCAAGGTTGCGAGATAGTGGTGGTGGGTGAGAACCGCTCTGGGATAAAAAGTATAGAGAAAATGTTTAGCAACTACGGGCCAATCAACAAGTACGACTCCGCTCGTCGCTGTTCATTTTATTGGGGACAATGCGAACAGACTCCTGCTCCCTTTACTCAACAAGATTGGTTTGCCAGCTATCAACTGACACTCAATGGTCACACTATCACGGTAAAAAGCCTACCAGGCGTATTTAGCCACGGCGAGTTTGATCTAGGCAGTAAACTGCTACTCGAAACCTTGCCGGCATTAAGCGGTAAAGTGCTGGATTTTGGCTGTGGCGCGGGAGTCCTTGGTGCATTCATGGCCAAAGCCAACCCTGAGATTAGCCTCGAAATGTGCGATATCAATGCTTATGCCTTGGCATCAAGCCAAGCCACCTTGCAAGCCAATGGCTTGGAAGGTCGTGTGTTTGCTTCCGATATCTACTCTGATACCGCCAGTGATTACCGTTTCATCATCTCTAACCCACCATTTCACAGCGGTCTCGAAACAAATTATAACGCAGCCGAAACTTTGTTGGGTAAGGCACCACAATACCTTAATGCCAATGGTGAACTGCTCATCGTTGCCAACAGCTTCCTGCGCTACCCTCCGATTATAGAGCAATCATTCGGTAATTGTGCGACGCTAAATAAGACCAGCAAGTTCGCTATTTATCACGCACACAAGTAAGCAAATTGGTCACAATATCTGCAATTCAAGCATGGCATTGTGACCGACTCAGCCCGTCGGGGCGATTTTTTGCGTTTCCATCCACGCTTTACAGACAACTTACTTGTCAAAGTAAAAAAACTCGTTAATTTCGTTAAATTCAAAATGGTTTATTTGCTGCATAAAAGCTGCTGATTAACCATTTATCCGTTTTCATGACTCGCCAAGCTTGAGTCATTGTCTTTCAAGAGCCTGAACGAAATTGTATGTTTAAGTTTTACCGGAAACAGAAATTCAAACGTCTGCAAAGTACCCTAATGACGGCCTTTTTGGTGTTGAGTCTGACACCATTAACCATCATTGCGATTTTCTTTTTGCAATCTCATAGCAAGGATCTGCAAGAGCAAAGCACTTCCCACCTCCTCTCAGTGCGCGATACTAAGCAACAGCAGGTAATGGATTATTTTCAGGCACAAGAAACTGAAGTGATGGGTTTTGTCCGTTCAGAGTTGGCTTATGCCAGTGGTGGGCGTTTTTATGGCCTAGTCAATGCCTTTAAAAGTCTAGGTCTGGATATCGAGCAAGCGCGAGAAAACGCCCAGCAACGCTATATTCAGGGCTCGGGCGATCAGATCAAAACGTCAATCTTGCCTGAATCCAGCAGCTATGTCGGGAGTGAACGTTACCGACTGCTGCACAAGCGCTATCACTGGGCCTACTTAGAGCTGCTCAAACGCTCCGATTTTGACGACATCCTGCTCATCGATTTGGACGGCAACGTCACCTACTCCATCTATAAATATGATAATTTTGGTACCAACCTGAAAACGGGGCCCTACAAAGACACTTTACTTGGAAAGAGCTTTCGCCAGCTTGCCAAAGACGTTACGGAAAAGCGCAAGGACAACGAAGATTACACCCCAGTGCTCATTTCCGATTTTGCCGAGGAAGACGGCAAGCAGGTCGCTTGGTTAGGTGCACCCATCATTCAACAAGGCTACTTGCACAGTTATGCGATGTTCCGTTTACCGAACAATGGCTTAACTAAACTGGTTGCCGATGTAAATAAAGATGCAGTGATCCATACTTTGCTCGTAGGCAGTGACCATTTACCTCGTACCATGAGCACCAAACAGGACGATATTAGCCGAAGTGCGGACGTGATCAACAAAGCGCTGGCAGGATTAACCTCAGTTGGAACCTACATAAATGGTTTGGGTGAAGCAACCATTGCCGCATATACACCAATTTCGATGAAAGAGCAAACTTGGGCGCTCGTAGTTCAACTGCCTGAAAGCGAAGCCTTTGCGCGCATCCAGCAATTGGAGAAACTGTTTGTCATCGCCATGCTGATTGCCATCATTTTGGTGTTTATCTGCTCACATTATTTGTCCAATTTCATTACCTCTCCACTGCTTAAACTAACGTGGGCAGCCGAGCGAGTCTCCGCTGGCGATCTTGACGAAAACATGATCAATACGGATCGCAAGGATGAAATAGGCCGCTTGGCGGTCAGTTTCGAACGTATGCAGCGCTCTATTCGCGACAAAATTCAGTTAATCAAAACACAAAACCGAGAGTTGGAAAAAAGTCTGCTGTTGATACAAAAACAAAATGATGAACTGCAATTAGCCGACAAACTCAAAGATGAGTTCCTCGCGACCACCTCACACGAGTTGCGCACGCCATTGCATGGCATGATTGGCATTGCCGAAACCTTAGTCTCCGGTGCCAATGGTCCGATTCCTAGCAACCAAAAATATCAGCTCGATATCATCATTAAAAGTGGCCAAAGGCTTGCAAACCTCGTTGACGACCTACTTGATTATCACAAAATGCGCTACGGCAGCTTGGACATTCATAAGTCGGCGGTCAGTTTGGCCAGTGCCACCCGCTTAGTGCTTGAGCTTTCTAGCCATCTGCTTGGTAATAAAACATTAAGGATTATCAACCAAGTTCCGAACGATCTCGCCCCTGTTTCCGCCGATCCACAGCGCTTAGAGCAGGTGTTGTACAACTTGATTGGCAATGCGATTAAGTACACCAGTGAAGGTAAAATCGTCATCTCCGCCAACGTGGTCGACGACAAAGTAAGAATCCAAGTCGTGGACACAGGACAAGGCATTCCGGCAGAACAGTTGGAGCACATTTTTGAACCATTGATTCAAGCGGGTCAGGATGCTGGCCGTTATCGGCAAGGGGCTGGCCTTGGCCTCTCAATTAGCCGTCAGTTAATTGAACTCATGGGCGGCTCTCTGTATGTCAGCAGCCAGCCAATGGTGGGCACAACCTTTAGCTTTACCCTGCCTTTGGCCAGTGATGACGAGATCAATACCACAGCGAAAATGGCGCAATACCATCACTTTCAAGCACCTGACAGCAATGAATTACTTTCTCTTGATCAATCATCCCTTCCAGAAAATCCGCAGGGTGCATTGTTAGTGGTCGCTGACGATGAGCCTGTGAATCTACGTGTACTGGAAAGTTTCCTGCGTATTGAAGGCTATCGTGTCAGAACTGCTTCCGATGGCCCGGAAACACTCGCGCTGATCAAGCAAGAGAAGCCCGCGCTATTGCTACTCGATATCATGATGCCGGGCATGAGCGGTTATCAGGTTTGCCACCAACTGCGTCAAGAGTTCGATCTGGCTGAACTGCCCGTTATCATGCTGACCGCACTCAATCAAAGCGAAGATCGTGTGCGCGGCTTTGAGGCAGGTGCCAACGACTACTTGTCAAAACCGTTCAATAAACAAGAGCTTGCTGCGCGAATCAAAGCGCATCTGATGGCGAGTAAAGCCGAGGAGCGACGCTTAGAAAACAGCCGCTTAGAAGCCGAGTTAAAACAGAGAGCGATGGTCGAGGCGAGTTTACTTGAGACGCAAGGACGGCTACTGGAGCAGCTGGAATCCGCTCCTGAAGCCATCATCTGTATCCGTGAAGACAAACGCATTCGTTTTGCCAACGAAGCGGCTTGCAAGCTGTTTAAACGCAATTTGGAACAGATCAGACGTTCAAACGCAGAAGAGCTAATCGCACCCAAGTACCTAACCGTCAAACAACCCCACTATTGCGGCCACATTGATATTTACGTCGAAGACGTAAGACAACACATTGAAACCGACATCCTCAAGTTGCCTGAAGGATCAGGTTTAGATGCGATGTATATCTTCAACGTCGGTGGCGGCGCAACCGCGTCTCGCATTCACAACTTAGAAACCGCCGTTGAGGTGCTCTCAAGCTATGCCTTTGATGGCGATAAGGAAAAACTTCAGAGCTTGAAAGAGCTCGGTGGCGAGTTTACTCGGTTGGCTGACAAAGCCTTGGGGAGTAGCCAAAACAAACAAGAGATAATGCGTGAGATCTTGGTTGATGTAATGACTCATGCACTCGACTACTGGGAATCGGTTACAGGTGAGAATAAGTTTGCTTTTGCTGAGAAAAGCGGTTTGTGGCGTGTCTATCTCGACCGAAGTACGCTGCAAACCCGCACCCTCGACAAATACATGCGCATTGAGACGCTACCAAGAAACGCCTCGCTGGCGCACTGTACTCAGTTCGATTGAGTTTATTCTCGCACATTGTAAAGAGCAAAGCCCAGAGCGTAGCCATATAGAGATGCAGCGCGATAAGCTGCAACGTCTACTCACCAGCTAGTGACAAAGACAGCGCCCAAAAAGCCCAAAATGCATTTTGGGCTTTTTTTATATCGATTGAGATTAAGCGCAATCGCCCTGTAATTTGCCTTTTGTTATCACCACACAATCAACGTCAATCATCTAGCAGCTTCTCATCAGCTAAACCACCCCGCTCACTTGGTACTACGCTGACCTAAGGTGCGTTTTTACTATCATCCAAACAGGTTAAATTCTCTCGAAAGCTGGCAGCAAAACGCTTAATTTACGTAAAGAATTAATAGCATCGTCATCGCTGAGTCGCCGCAATTATCAACGTAAAAACACCTTTCCCACTGGCTTATCATGGACTTTTAAAACAGTTTGCGAGTTCAATCACAACAGAACGGCAGATTAAATTTTGTCTGGTTAATTAACTCATTTTCCAGATGTGAGCAAGATCTACAATATTAACAATAAACTTAAACAGCAATAAAAACGGAGCTATCAAGGTTTGTAACCACTAACACTTGGTCATCACTCCCCCTGAGGATGCGACGCATATCAATGAGTAGAATTTCAGCAAAAATAACTCAACCCAGATAAAAATGACGTTTATAACGGAGTTGCTCTTCATTTTAACGTTTTTAACGGGAAACGAGTTTGATTATTTACTTGGTAAGGTGTTTTCTTACTCCTGCCTAAGGCCTACAGGCCACTTTGATCAAACCGTCAGAGGTAGGTCTTAGAGAGTGTTTATCAATTGATGACATTCCAAACAATGTGAAATGAAAGCGAATAGTAAGGAACAGCTATGCTTGCCAATATAAAAAAAACGGCTCTAGCGACTGCAGTTATCGCCGCAGCAGCGACCAGCATTTCCGCACCAGCGGCAGCTCGTAGTGAGCTAACTATCGTACCTGATTTCTACCCTACCATGGTACGTAACTTTAACCCGTATCTAGCGACTAACCTTCGCACGACAACGGATTTTATCTATGAACCACTTGTTATCTTTAATGAAATGCATGGCAATACCCCTGTGATGCGTCTCGCTGAAGATTTCCGCATGTCTGACGACCTGATGAGCGTGACTTTTGACATCCGTAAAGGTGTAAAATGGTCTGATGGTCAGAAGTTTACTGCAGATGACGTCGTGTTCTCGTACGGCCTACTGAAAGCAAAACCTGAGCTTGACCAACGCGGCATCAACAAATGGGTGACCAGTGTTGAGAAACTGAACGAATACCAAGTTCGTTTCCGCCTAAGCGAAGCAAACTCAAACGTCCCTTACGAAATTTCATTGGTTCCTATTGTTGCTGAGCACGTGTGGAAAGACGTAAAAGATCCAACCACGTTCACCAACGAGAACCCTGTTGGTACTGGTCCATTTACTGAAATCGACACCTTCACCCCACAGCTTTACATTCAGTGTCGTAACCCAAATTACTGGGATAACTCGCACCTGAATGTTGACTGTCTGCGTGTACCTCAAATCGCCAACAACGACCAATTGCTAGGTAAGATTGTTAACTCTGAGCTAGATTGGACTTCTTCGTTCATTCCAGACATTGACCGTACTTACGCAGCAGCGAGCCCTAACCACCAGTACTGGTATCCACCATCAGGTACTCAAGCCTTTGTGGTGAACTTCAAAAGCCCAGATCCAGTGAAAAAAGAAGCACTGACCAATGTTGATTTCCGTCGTGCATTCTCGATGGCACTTGACCGTCAAACTATCATTGACATCGCGTTCTACGGCGGCGGTACAGTGAATGACTTCGCATCTGGCCTTGGCTACGCTTTCGAAGCTTGGTCTGATGAAAAAGTGCACAACAAGTACAAAGGCTACAACACCTACAACGTAGAAGGCGCGAAGAAGTTACTGGCGAAAGCAGGCTTTAAAGATGTCAATGGCGACGGCTTCGTCGACACGCCATCAGGCAAATCTTTCGAACTGCTAATCCAATCGCCAAATGGCTGGACTGACTTCAACAACACCGTACAACTTGCGGTTGAACAGCTCGCTGAAGTCGGCATCAAAGCGAAAGCTCGTACCCCTGAGTTCGCGGTATACAACCAAGCAATGCTAGAAGGCACTTACGACGTTGCATACACCAACTACTTCCACGGTGCGGATCCACACCTATACTGGAACAGCGCGTATAACTCAGCACTACAGAAAGGTGAAGGCATGCCTCGCTTCGCGATGCACTTCTACAAAAATGACAAACTGGACAACCTACTCGACAGCTTCTACAAAACGGCTGACAAGAAAGAGCAAATCGCTATCGCTCATGGTATCCAGCAAATCATCGCGGCAGATCAGGTTACCATTCCTGTAATGTCTGGTGCTTACATGTACCAATACAACACCAAGCGCTTTACTGGCTGGTGGAACGAAGAAAATCCTAAGGGCCGTCCAAACATTTGGGCTGGCATCCCTGAGCGTCTACTGCACGTACTGGACCTAAAACCAGTTAACTAAGTAGAGGTTCATCTCCCGCGGCGCACATCCCGTGCGCCGCTATAAATCCCTTTCAAAGCGAGTTTGTTTATGGCGCCAGTCGTCAGGGGATTTTTCGCTCTGAATTCGGTCATGAGCGACCTGAAACCAGAAACAGGGAAAACGCTGGGTGAGTAAGGTGTAAGTTATGGGTTATTTTTTAAGACGTTTGTCATTTTATTTAGTCGCTCTCTTAGTTGCGGCAACATTAAACTTTATTATTCCGAGGGCGATGCCGGGCGATCCGGTCACCATGATGTTTGCGAATGCAACCACACAGGTTACCCCAGAGCGCATCGAAGCGATGAAAAAGCTGCTCGGTTTCGTCGACGGTCCTTTGTATGTCCAGTATTTGACCTACCTCAAGAGTATTGTGAGCTGGGAGCTGGGCACCTCAATCAAGTTCTATCCACTCAGTGTCAATGAACTACTAGGCAGCGCTTTCGGCTGGTCACTGTTCTTAGCGGGTAGTGCGGTCATTCTCTCTTTCTCGATTGGTTCTATCTTAGGGATCTTCGCTGCTTGGCGTCGTGGAAGTAAATACGATGCGTTCATTACGCCGGGGATGCTGATTATCCAAGCGGTTCCGCAAGTCGTTATTGCCATGCTCGCTCTGTTTACGTTTGCTATCGGCCTAGGCTGGTTCCCAACCGGTTATGCCTACACTCCAGGTACGATTCCAGATTGGACAAGCTGGGCGTATTACAAAGATGTGGCTTATCACGCCATCCTACCTCTACTGTGTGCCTCTATTGTGCAAATTGGTGGTTTCTTGGTGAACATGCGTAACAACATGATCAACCTGCTAGCGGAAGACTACATCACCATGGCTAAAGGCAAAGGCTTGAGCGAAAACCGCGTGGTGTTCAACTATGCAGCACGTAACGCGCTACTGCCCAGTGTCACGGCGCTTTCCATGTCACTCGGTATGGCAATTGGTGGTCAGCTTATCGTTGAAATCATCTTTAACTACCCGGGATTAGGTAAGGTTCTGCTTGATGCAATCAACGCGCGTGACTACCAAGTTCTACAAGGTCAATTACTTATCATGACGCTGTTTATGCTGTCGTTTAACCTGATTGCCGACATGCTGTATGTCGTGCTCGATCCTCGCCTACGCAAGGGAGGTAAATAATCATGAACAATCTATTTAAGCTTATTCTAGGTAACTCAGTTGCACGTATTGGTCTGGTGATTGTTAGCCTGTTTATTTTCATGGCAGTGGGCGCACCACTTATCACTAAACATGCGCCAGATAAGAGAACGGGTAACCCACACGAATACCCAAGTTTTGTCGTGACCTCCGCGAAAGCCAATCCTGATGGTTGGATTGCCAAAAACCTCGCCGATGATCGCCGTACGCTGCAACTGTCTAAAAAGGCTGATCATGTGCTAGGCACATCGCGTATGGGCCGTGATATCTGGTCTCAACTGGCTTACGGTGCTCGCGTGTCACTCGCCGTTGGCTTTGGCGCAGGTATTACCGTCTGTTTCTTAGCGACTGTTATCGGCATTTCGGCGGGTTACTTTGGTGGTCGTATCGACGATATTCTCACCGCGGCGATGAACATCATGTTGGTGATACCGCAATATCCGCTGCTGTTTGTTTTGGCCGCCTTTATTGGCGAAGCAGGGCCGGTAACCATCGCGATTATTATCGGCTGTACCTCCTGGGCGTGGGGCGCGCGGGTCGTTCGTTCACAAACACTTGCGCTGCGTGAAAAAGAGTTTGTCAAAGCCGCTGAAGTGCTGGGTGAGTCCTCATGGCGCATCATCTTCGTTGAGATTCTGCCCAACCTGATTCCTATTGTCGGCGCAAGCTTTATCGGTTCAGTGATGTACGCCATTACCATGGAATCCATCATCTCCTTCCTTGGCCTTGGCGATCCCAACACCATCAGTTGGGGCATCATGCTGTACAACGTACAAACCTCTTCTTCGATGCTCATCGGCGCTTGGTGGGAACTACTGGCTCCATGTATCGCACTGACCTTGTTGGTCACTGGTTTGGCGCTGCTTAACTTTGCGGTCGATGAAATTGCCAACCCACAACTTCGCTCTCATAAAGGTATGAAACGCTGGAAAAAACTGGCAGAGCAAGACAAGAAAGAACGTGCTCCAGCGATTGAACCACAAAATGTACTTTGCAGCGGGGATAAATAACTATGACGACGCCACTTATTTCAATCCGCAATCTATGCGTTGACTACATCACCGATGCGGGCGATGTCCGTGCCTGTAACAATGTCAGCTTCGACATCGCACCCGGTGAAGTGTTTGGTCTTGCTGGAGAATCTGGCTGTGGTAAATCAACCGTCGCTTTCTCTTTGATGCGCCTGCACAAGCCGCCCGCGTTTATTACTGGCGGAGAAGTAATTTTCAACGGTGAAGACATTCTCCAATACAGTGACGATCGCATGCAGGCGTTTCGCTGGAGCCAAATGTCGATGGTGTTCCAAAGTGCAATGAACGCGCTCAACCCTGTATTGACCATGGAAGATCAGTTTTGCGATGTGATCATGCGTCACTCCAACATGACGCGTGAACAAGCCAAACGCCGCGCCGAAGGGCTGCTGGAGATCGTTGACATTCACGCCAGCCGTCTCAGCGATTATCCACACCAGTTCTCTGGCGGTATGCGCCAGCGCCTAGTGATTGCCATTGCTCTCGCGCTCAATCCGAAAATGATCATCATGGATGAACCAACCACCGCCCTCGATGTGGTGGTACAGCGCGAAATCTTGCAAAAGATCTATGCGCTGAAAGAAGAGTTTGGGTTTTCAATTCTCTTCATCACCCATGACTTGTCGTTGATGGTCGAGTTTTCCGATCGCATCGGCATCATGTACTCCGGTGAGCTGATTGAGGTTGCGCCAGCGAAACAAATTCTGGAATCCCCTTTCCACCCTTATACCAAAGGGCTGGGTAGTTCATTCCCACCGTTGACAGGACCAAAAACCAAACTGACAGGTATACCTGGTAACCCGTTGAACTTACTTGATGTTCCACAAGGTTGCCGTTTCCAAGCCCGTTGCAGTCGTGTTCACGACACTTGTACCAAAGTCGCCACCAGCTTACGACAAATCGAGCCAGGCCGTTTTTCCAACTGCCACCTGTATGGCGAGCCGATTGCTCAGCACAAGCTGTAAAGACCACGAGACAAGCTGTTAAGGATACTGGAGACAATTATGAGCAAAGAATATGGTGAGCTGCTGATTGAAGGCAAAAACGTCGTCAAAGACTTCCCGCTCAATAGCAACTCAATCAAACAATCTAAGATGCGTGCCCTCAATGACGTGTCATTCAAAATGTACAAAGCTCGCGGGTTATCGGTCGTGGGTGAGTCCGGCTCTGGTAAATCAACCACCGCCAAAATGATCGCCAAAATGTACGCGCCAAGCAACGGTGTGATTGAGTATAAAGGCCGAGACATTCAAGAGATCACCTCACGAAAAGATCTGATGGCTTACCGCGAAGGCATTCAGATGGTGTGGCAAGATCCGTTTGGTTCGCTTAACCCAACACACAATATCTTCCACCACATCGCCAGACCATTGCTGATCCATAAAAAGATCGCCCCGGGCAACCCAAAAGAAACTGGAAGAGCGGGTTTACGATCTTCTGGAACAGGTCGGCCTTATTCCACCAAAAGAGACCGCAGCGAAGTTCCCCCATCAGCTTTCTGGAGGCCAACGTCAGCGCGTCAACTTAGCACGCAATATTGCCGTCGGCGCGGAAGTGGTATTGGCGGATGAACCGACTTCCATGCTGGATGTCTCCATCCGTGCTGGCGTGCTCAACTTGATGGAAGAGATGAAGTTTGAGAAACAGATGTCACTGCTCTACATCACGCACGACATCGCAACCGCACGCTACATTGCCGAAGATCTGGCCGTAATGTACGTCGGTCACATGGTGGAATGGGGAGATACGGAAGAGATCATTCATGACCCTCAACACCCTTACACGCAACTCTTGGTGTCTGCGGTGCCCGATCCAAGCAAATCGATTCACGACAAATTAAAAGGCAATAAAGGGGAAATTCCACTCTGGACGCCCGCTTCCGTTGGTTGCCCTTTTGCGGGGCGCTGTGAACACGCGACCAGTCGATGCCGCGAGCAGTTACCTGAAGTAACGCAGCTATCGGAAAACCACTTTGTTCGTTGTTATTTATTTGAAAATTAAGCCCAATAGAGTCAGGACTCGTCCTGGCTCTGGCAATAACTAGAAATCCTTTGTCGGAGATTTGCAATGCTGCTACTCACTAACCATATAGGCTACGAACGAAACGGCCCCAAGAAAGCCGTGCTTCAGACGCGTCAAGCACGTCTGTCGTCTGACACCGCCTTGCTGGTCTGTGCCAATGAGCATCAAACGATCACTACCCTTTCAATACAAAAAGCCGGTCGCGTCGCCAACTGGCATCAAGGGTATTTTTACACCATTGATTTTAGTGACTTTAACCACGTTGGTGAGTTCTATCTTCGCTTTGACAACCTATGTTCAGCCACCTTTACCATCGGCGACACTTTACTGTTCAAGCGAACCTTTTCCGACGTATTGCACTACTTTAAATCACAACGCTGTGGCGGAATGTTTGACCAACAAGATAAAGCCGTTCCTTTGCTGCACAGCGAGCAAACTGTGGATGTGCACGGCGGCTGGTACGACGCCTCAGGCGATGTGAGTAAATATCTCAGCCACCTCTCTTACGCCAACTATCTCAACCCACAGCAAACCCCCATGGTGGTGTGGAACATGCTCAAAGGTTTAGCGTTGATGAGCGAGAGCTCTGATTTCCCCGCATTTAGTAA
Organism: Vibrio cidicii; assembly: GCF_009763805.1. Lineage (NCBI taxonomy): Bacteria > Pseudomonadati > Pseudomonadota > Gammaproteobacteria > Vibrionales > Vibrionaceae > Vibrio > Vibrio cidicii. Next base: position 2,221,647 of record NZ_CP046804.1, read on the forward strand.
AGTACGGCTAAAAGAGGAGGCGCTGCATGGCGCTGATTTTTTGGTCAGAATGCAAAACCCTAAAGGATTCTTTTACACCACAGTCTTCGACAAGTGGAGTAAAGACGTCAAACAACGGGAAATTTGTACTTACGCCACTCAACAGGGGCACAAGTCTGATGACTACCAAGCGGGATTTCGCCAAGGTGGCGGCATTGCAATAGCGGCGCTAGCAGCGGCCGCAAGATTGGATGTGCACGGCGAGTATGATCAACAGAAATACCTCAACGCAGCCGAAAATGGCTACTGGCATCTGAAAGAAAATAATCACCATTATCTCAACGACGGTGAAGAGAACATCATTGACGAATACTGCGCTCTGCTGGCATGTGTCGAGCTTTATCGCTCAACCCAAGAGCTTCGATATCTGCAAGAAAGTCGCGCTTGGGCAGCTCGCCTTGCGGTGCGTCAACACAGCGATGAGCTGTTCGCCCATTTCTGGTCAGCCAATCAAGATGGTTCTCGCCCTTATTTCCACGCGGCCGAAGCGGGGCTACCCGTGATTACCCTATGTGAATATTTGTCCATCGAGAGCGATGAGCAATATAGCGAACCGCTGCGTCAAGTGGTGCACAACGCGTGCGAGTTTGAAGTGACTATCACTAACAGAGTGCTCAACCCTTTTGGTTACCCGCGCCAGTACGTTAAAGGTGTCAATCAAACCAAACGTGACGCCTTTTTTGTCGCCCAACAAAACGAATCTGGCTATTGGTGGCAGGGTGAAAATGCCCGTCTAGGCTCGCTTGCGGTGCTAGGATTTTTGGCACAAAAACACCTCCGCGATGAGTCGCTCAAGCAAGCACTTTTGCTCTTGGCGCAAGATGCCTTGAACTGGATTTTAGGTCTAAACCCGTACGATATGTGCATGCTTGATGGCCACGGCCACAACAATCCGGATTACCTTCCACATCTAGGTTTTTTCAACGCCAAAGGCGGGGTGTGCAATGGAATAACCGCAGGATTTGACGACGAAGAAGATATCGCCTTCAACCCAGACGGGCAAAAAGACGACATGTTGCAGAACTGGCGTTGGGGAGAGCAATGGATCCCTCACGGCGCTTGGTATCTGCTTGCCATGATGTGCCAAGCACATCACCACACTCAGTGCGAGCAGGAGTGAGCCAATGAAAGCATTTTACGTAGGGATTGATGGCGGGGGTACCTCGTGCCGCGCTCGGATCCGCGATGCGCAAGGTACGCTAATTGGCGAGGGCAAAAGTGGCAGTGCCAATATCATGCTCGGCGCGGAACTCGCCATGACATCCATCATCTCAGCAATTCGCCAAGCCGCGAAACAAGGTGGCCTGACCGAGCAAGATTTTGCCAGTATGCATTTGGGCTTAGCGCTGGCGGGGGCTGAGCACAAAGCCTCTTGGCACGCTTTTATGCAGCAGCCACATCCTTTTGCCAGTGTCACTTTGAATACAGACGCGTACGGCGCTTGCCTTGGAGCGCACAACGGTAAGAACGGCGCGATCATGATCGCAGGCACAGGATCGTGCGGCATCTATCTGCAAGAGGGTGTGCAGCATGTGGTGGGAGGACGCGAGTTTCCTATCTCCGATCAAGGTGGTGGTGCTGTTATGGGCTTGAGACTTATCCAACAAGTGTTACTCGCCGAAGACGGTATTCGCGAGAAAACCCCACTTTGCCTGCACGTGATGACGCATTTTAACCAAGATGTCGACGCTATTGTTGAATGGTCCAAAAAGGCACTGCCGCGAGACTATGGCTGCTTTTCTCCCGCGATTTTCCAGCACGCGGCACAGGCCGACTCGCTGGCGATTGAACTGTTAAAACAGACGGCGCAGGACATTGAGATGTTTCTCATCGCTTTACATAAACGCGGCGCAACGCGCATCTGCTTAATGGGCAGTATCGCAGAACGTATTTTGCAATGGTTATCACCACCCGTTCAGCAATGGATCGTCGAGCCACAACACGACGCTATAGAAGGGGCGTTGATGTTTGCCGGTCAAGACAAACACAACCTCTATGCTATGACCCAACAATAGGAATTGTTCATGGAATATCGTATTGACCTGGTTGTCCTTTCAGAGCAGAAACAGAATTGTCGTTTTGGACTCACTTTGCATAATCTCAGTGACCAAGACCTGCCCGCGTGGTCGCTCACTTTTGCTTTCAATCGCTTCATTCAGCCTGATAGCGTCTCACATGGCACTCTGACGCAAATTGGCAGCTATTGCCAACTACAACCGGAAGCACAAGTATTAGCAGCAAATCACCACTTTTACTGTGAATTTAGCGTGCTAACTAATCCGTTTCGCTACTATTCCGATGGTTTACATCAAGCTTTTATTGAATTTCAACAAAACGGTGTACGGGTTCGCCAGCCAGTAGATGTCCCGCCCATTGTACTGGCTTCCCCTTATCGTGAACGCGAGGTGCTGCCACATACTTTAGCCAGTAAGCATGCCCTGCTACCTAAACCCAATGCAATGACACTCGATGAAGGGAGCTTTACCCTTACCGCGGAGAGCGGCGTAGCTTGCCAATGCGATGCAGCACAAAGCGCAGCCCAATGGTTTATTGACGAGCTGCAACGAATTCACCACATCACTCTCAGCGCCGATGATCATGGCAAGCTGGTATATAAAAAGAATCCGACCTTGGATGAGGGGGTTTACCACCTCACTATCAGTGAGTCGCACATTTCAATCGAATCAGGATCGCAGGCAGGCTTTGTCCACGCCAGCGCCACCTTGTTGCAATGGATCGGTTACCCTGAAGAGCGTCAGCCGATTGAACTGGTGTGCTGCACGATTGCCGATCAACCGCGCTTTGATTATCGTGGCATGATGCTCGATTGCTCACGCCATTTTCACAGTGTCGAGCAAGTCAAACGTCTGATCAACTTACTGGCACACTACAAATTCAACACCTTCCATTGGCATTTGACCGACGATGAAGGCTGGCGAATTGAGATCAAAGCCTTCCCTGAGCTAACCGAAATTGGCGCTTGGCGCGGTGTCGATGAAGCCATAGAGCCACAATACACTCACATTTCGCAGCGCTACGGTGGCTTTTATAGCCAAGAAGAGATCAAAGAGGTAGTCGCGTTTGCACAGCAACGAGGCATCAATGTCATTCCTGAAATTGATGTGCCGGGGCACTGCCGCGCGGCGATCAAATCACTGCCACACCTACTGGTTGAAGAGCAAGACACCACCGTCTATCGCAGTATTCAGAACTACTCTGATAACGTGTTGAACCCTGCATTAGAAGGCACTTACCAGTTCCTTGATCGCGTCTTAGAAGAAGTCGCGGCACTGTTTCCTTCTCCTTACGTCCATATCGGCGCCGATGAAGTGCCACATGGCGTTTGGTCAAACAGCCCGAGCTGCCAAGCGTTGATGGCAGAATGGGGCTACCAAGATTACAAAGAGCTTCAGGGCCACTTGCTACGCCATGCGGAACAAAAACTGCGCTCACTTGGCAAACGCATGCTTGGCTGGGAAGAGGCACAACACGGCGACAAAGTCAGCAAAGACACCGTCATCTACTCTTGGCTGAGTGAAGATGCGGCGGTCAACTGCGCTCGCCAAGGATTTGATGTGGTGCTGCAGCCTGCACAAACCACTTATCTCGATATGACACAAGATTACGCACCGGAAGAGCCGGGGGTAGATTGGGCCAATCCACTGCCACTTGAAAAAGCCTATACCTACGAGCCGCTTGCCAATATACCGGCTGACGACCCAATTCATAAACGAATTTGGGGAATCCAAACGGCTCTTTGGTGCGAAATCATTAATAACCCACAACGTATGGACTACATGATCTTCCCGCGCTTAACCGCGCTGGCCGAAGCGTGTTGGACGGAAAAACAGCAACGCGACTGGCCCGACTACTTAGCAAGACTCAAAGGCCACTTGCCACTGCTCGACAAACAAGGCGTGCAATATCGTCAGCCTTGGAAATAGACAATCCGCCGGGGGCAAAAGCGCCTGGCTGTTTTACTTGCTTTAGTTTTTGACTGCCTATGCGGCAGTTTGTTGAAAAGGAAATGACAATGAAATACGGCTATTTCGATAACGACAATCGTGAATACGTCATCACCCGTCCAGATGTACCAGCACCTTGGACGAACTATCTGGGCACAGAAAAGTTCTGTACCGTCATCTCACACAACGCGGGCGGCTACTCTTTCTATCACTCGCCCGAGTACAACCGCGTGACCAAATTCCGCCCTAACTTTACCCAAGATCGCCCGGGACATTACGTCTATCTGCGTGACGATGCCACTGGCGACTACTGGTCTATTTCCTGGCAACCCGTGGCAAAAAGCCTTGAACAAGCGAGCTACGAAGTTCGTCATGGCCTCTCCTACTCAAAATTTAAGTGTGAGTACAACGGCATCGTGGCGAAAAAAACACTCTTCGTACCAAAAGGCGAAGATGCCGAAGTTTGGGATGTTGAGATCGAAAACACCTCAAACGAAGTGCGCACCATCAGTGCATTCAACTATGTTGAGTTCTCTTTCAGCCACATCAAATCAGATAACCAAAACCACCAGATGTCGCTCTACTCTGCGGGCACCGAATTCAAAGATGGCGTGATTGAGTACGATCTTTACTACAACACCGACGACTTCCTTGGTTTCTACTACCTGACAGCCACGTTTGATGCCGACAGTTACGATGGCCAGCGCGATACGTTCCTCGGTATGTACCGCGACGAAGCCAACCCAATTGCGGTGGCGCAAGGTCAGTGCTCGAACAGCGCGCAAACTTGTTACAACCATTGTGGCGCACTGCACAAGCAATTTGTGTTGCAACCGGGCGAGAAAGTACGCTTTGCGGTGATCTTAGGTATCGGTAAAGGTAACGGCGCGAAATTGCGCGAAAAATACCAAGATCTGAACCAAGTGGATCAAGCGTTTGCCGGCATCAAAGCACACTGGGACGAGCGCTGTGAGAAGTTCCAGGTGAAATCACCAAACGCTGGTTTAGATACCATGATCAACGCATGGACACTCTACCAAGCAGAAACCTGTGTGGTATGGTCGCGCTTTGCCTCGTTCATTGAAGTCGGTGGCCGTACTGGTTTGGGTTATCGTGATACCGCGCAAGATGCTATCTCCGTTCCGCACACCAACCCAGCGATGACGCGTAAGCGTCTGGTTGATCTGCTGCGCGGCCAAGTGAAAGCGGGTTACGGTTTACACCTCTTCGATCCTGATTGGTTTGATCCAGAAAAAGCCGATGTTAAACCATCGAAATCACCGACCGTTGTCCCAACCCCATCTGACGATGACAAGATCCACGGCATCAAAGACACCTGTTCAGACGACCACCTGTGGATCGTGCCAACCATTTTGAACTATGTGAAAGAGACAGGCGATATCGGCTTTATTGACGAAGTGATCCCTTACGCCGACGGCGGCAATGCAACCGTGTATGAACACATGATGGCGGCGCTGGACTTCTCCGCAGAGTACGTTGGTCAAACCGGTATCTGTAAAGGGCTACGTGCCGACTGGAACGACTGTCTAAACCTCGGCGGCGGTGAGTCTTCTATGGTCTCGTTCCTACACTTCTGGGCACTGGAAGCGTTCTTGGAACTGTCTCGTTTCCGCAACGATGACGCCGCAACCGATAAGTACCAAGCGATGGCTAACGGCGTTCGTCAAGCGTGTGAAACCCACCTTTGGGATGAGAAAGGCGAATGGTACATCCGCGGCCTGACCAAAGATGGCGACAAGATCGGCACCTTCGACCAAGTGGAAGGTAAAGTGCACCTTGAGTCCAACTCACTGGCAGTGCTATCTGGCGCAGTCAGCCACGAACGCGGCATCAAGGCGATGGATGCAGTCTACGAGTACCTGTTCTCCAAATATGGCCTACACCTAAACGCACCATCGTTTGCCACCCCGAATGATGACATCGGTTTCGTCACTCGCGTTTACCAAGGCGTGAAAGAAAACGGCGCGATCTTCTCGCATCCAAACCCATGGGCATGGGTAGCGGAAGCGAAGCTTGGCCGCGGTGATCGCGCAATGGAGCTTTACGACTCACTCAACCCATACAACCAAAACGACATTATTGAAAACCGTATTGCAGAACCGTACTCCTATGTGCAGTTCATCATGGGCCGTGACCACCAAGACCATGGCCGAGCAAACCACCCATGGTTAACGGGGACTTCAGGTTGGGCCTACTACGCCACCACCAACTTTATCCTCGGCGTACGTACTGGTTTTGATTCACTTGAAATCGACCCATGTATTCCAACCTCGTGGCCAGGTTTTGAAGTGACTCGCCAATGGCGCGGCGCAACTTACCAAATCAAGGTAGAAAACCCGCAAGGCGTGTCAAAAGGAGTGAAATCGATCACTTTAAACGGCCAAGCGCTCGAAGGTGCGGTTCCTGCGCAAGCGCAAGGTACGCTAAATGAGGTTGTGGTCGTGTTGGGATAACCCCATCACGTATCGCTAGCAAAAATTTTGGAAGTGGCCGCGTTGCCACTTCCGATTGGAGATCAAATTATGATCAAATTTGGCACGGGTGGCTGGCGCGCTTTTATTGGCGAAGAGTTCACCAAAGACAACGTTCGCTTGGTCGCACAAGCGGTCGCGAACATCATTCATGACGAAGCAGTGGCGCATCGCGGCTTTGTGATCGGCTACGACCGCCGTTTCTTGTCAGACAAAGCGGGCGCTTGGTTTGCAGAAGTGCTGGCGGCCAACGGCATTGTGGTCAGTTTTATCAATAAATTTGTCCCAACGCCGATTGTGATGTTTAAAGCCAAGCAGATGGATTGTGCTTACTCGGCTTGCATTACTGCATCGCACAACCCCGCGGACTACAACGGCATCAAGGTATTTATTGAAGGCGGACGTGATGCTGACGAAGTGATCACGCAGAAGATCGAAGCGCAAATCGCCCATCTGACTTTAGATCAAGTGCAAAGCGTCGATTTCGAACAAGCGGTGCAAGACAAACAGATCAAGATCATCAATCCGATGAACGAGTTTGTCGATTCGATCATCGATTTTATCGACATTGAAGCGATTAAACGTGCCAATCTGCGCGTATTGATTGACCCGATGTTTGGTGTGGCGAAGAACGCATTGCAAACCGTGTTGATTAATGGCCGCTGTGATGTCGACGTGATCAACGATGGGAAAAACCCGGACTTCGGCGGGTTAATGCCTTCACCGAGTGCCGCAACGCTCTATCGTCTCAAACACTTAGTGGCGGCAGAAGGCTACGACATTGGCATCGGCACTGACGGTGATGCCGACCGCTTGGGCATCATCGACGAAAAAGGCAACTTCATTCACCCCAACGAAGTGTTGATGCTGCTTTACTACTACCTGCTTGAATATAAAGGTTGGAAAGGCTCGGTGGTACGCAATATCGCCACGACGCATATTCTCGACAAGATCGCCGCCGATCATGGCGAAGTGTGCTTTGAAGTTCCAGTTGGCTTTAAACACATCAGCTCACAAATGGAAGCGGACAACTCTTTGATTGGTGGTGAGAGCTCTGGCGGCTTGACCATTCGCGGTCACATCAAGGGCAAAGATGGCGTATTCGCTTCTAGCCTGTTGGTAGAAATGCTCTCCGTAACTGGCAAAAAACTCTCTGAGTTACTCGATGAGATCTACAGCAAATACGGCTATGCCTACATGGCCGAAGGCGATTGCAAATTTAAAGCCGCGCAGAAAGAGGCGTTGTACAACAAAATTTATGTTGAGAAGCAGCTGCCTGAGTTTGATTTTGCCATCGACAAAGTGAGTTATCACGACGGGGCCAAAGTTTACTTCAAAAATGGCGGCTGGGTGATTGCACGCTTCTCCGGCACAGAGCCACTGCTGAGAATTTTTGCCGAGATGCAAGACAAAGACACTGCAGAGCTTGTTCTTCAACAGTTTAAAGAATTTTTGGCTTTAAACTGATCCTGCCAAGAGGATTCACCTGAAGAAACGATTGCCCGACACTAAGTCGGGCTTTTTTTGCTCTTAAAATGCCAAGATTCCTTGCGTATCCACTTTGACACTTACGCTCTGTCCGACACTCAGCGCTTGCGAGGAGCTAGCTAACAGTTGGCTACCATTGCTTTCAATCACATAGCGACAGTGATCGCCCATAAACTGCTGTTCTAAAATGTGAATACTGCTCTTTTCGGCGGCACTGATTTGAATGTGCTGCGGGCGCAGCAACAGTTCGCAGCGAGCGTTGAGTTCTATTGGCTGCTGCGCTTGGGCTTCTACCACACCAAGCTGCGTTTCGAACTCGCTCTCAGACAAACGCGTTGCAGGCAGATAGCTGCCACCGCCAAGAAAATCCGCCACAAACTTGCTTGATGGTTGATAGTAAAGCTCCGACGCCGTGCCATATTGCTCAATTACGCCGTGGTTCATCACCGCCATTTTATCGGCAAAGGCAAACGCCTCTTCACGAGAATGGGTAACAAAAATCGCCGTCACCCCCTGCGCTTTGAACAATTTGCGAATTTCACCTATCAACTCATGACGCACTTGAGTATCGATATTGGAAAACGGTTCATCCAACAACAGTAAATCTGGCTTGTAAGCCAATGAGCGCGCAATGGCGACTCGCTGCTGCTGACCACCTGAAAGCTGATGCGGGTAGCGCTGGGCAAAGGCGCTCAGATGCACCAAATCCAACATTTCGGCCACTCGACGCTGTTTCTCTTGTTGGCTGACCCCTTTCAGACCAAACCCAACGTTGTCGGCCACCGTCAAATGCGGGAAGAGCGCGTAGTCTTGAAAGATCATGCCAATGTTGCGCTGCTCAGGTGGCAGCCAATGCTGGCCATTGTCGATCGTCACACCATTGAGGCACATCTCGCCCGCGCTGAGCGGCAGCAGGCCAGCAATGGCCTTAAGCAAAGTAGTTTTGCCACAACCACTCGCACCCAGCAAACAGACGATTTGTCCCGGTTCAACGTGCAAAGAGAGCGATTCTAAAATCGTCTGTTGATCATATTGGCAGGTCAAATTTCGGATAGATAACGCACAGCTCATTAGTGACTCTGCTCCAGTGAACGGTTAACAATAACAAGAGGGATCAAGCCGACCAGCACCAACAGTACCGCAGGCATGGCTGCGATCTCTAGGCGCTCGTCGGAGGCGTAACTATAAACATAGGTCGCAAGGGTTTCGAAGTTAAAGGGTCGCAAAAGCAAAGCCGCATTGAGCTCTTTCATCGACTCAATAAACACCAATAAGCCAGCGATGAGCATGCCACGTTTGATCAAAGGGAAATGCACCCGCCACAACATGCGATTGGCATTACAGCCCATGGTTCTAGCCGCCATGTCTAGCGAAGGGGAAACCTTGTTGAGATGACTTTCAATACTGCCAATCGCCACCGCGGCAAAACGCACCACCATAGCAAAAATCATGGCAAACATAGAACCGGAAAAAATCAGCCCCGGCCTTCCCCATGCAAACTGCTTGGCCAAGTCGTTGACCAAATGATCGAGCGACAACACCGGCACCATCACACCAATAGCCAAAACCGTTCCCGGCACGGCATAGCCGAGCGACGACATGCGCATCCACACTAAGCTCGAGCGCTGGCTATGGAGTCGGTAATTGAAGTTCACCACCAACGCGACCAATACCGCGACAACCGCCGCAGATAAAGAGACTTGCAAGCTGTTAAGCGCAAAACGGCGAAACTCTTCGGTCCAGCTTTGCGTAAAATAGGTCAACGAGTAGTCGAGCAGTTGCAACAACGGAAACAGAAACGCTACCGCCACCAGCCCCCAGCACCAACACAGCGCCGCCCATTTTTTCCAGCCATGCAGTTGATAACGGAAATCGTCATGACTATTAAATTGTGCTTGAAACAGCTTTTGTCGACGACGACTATAGCGTTCCGCACTGAGCAGTAAGATGACGATCACCAGCATCAACGCAGAGATTTTCGCCGCTGCGTTAAGATTGGAGTAGCCGAGCCAAGTGTCGTAAACCGCCGTAGTTAGGGTATTGACCGCAAAATAACTCACCGTACCAAAATCACCGATGGTTTCCATCGCGACCAGTGACAATGCCACCGCGATGGAAGGGCGCGCCAACGGCATCGAAATGCGCCAAAAACTCTCCCATGGGCTGCATTTAAGCAGGCGCGCGCTTTGCAGCAAAGAGACATTTTGCTCCATAAAAGCGGCGCGACACAGCAAATAGACATAAGGATAGAGCACCAGTGACAGGACAAAAACCGCCCCCGGAACAGTGCGAATATCGGGAAACCAATATTCCCCAGCGCCCCAGCCCGTGATGTCACGCAGCAGAATCTGTACTGGACCTGCGTAGTCAAACCAATCGGTAAAAATGTAGCCGATGATGTAACCGGGCATCGCCAATGGTAGCACCAACGCCCACTGCAGCCACTTTTCGCTGGGCAGTTTGCACATCGCCATGAGCCAAGCACTCGGAATGCCAAGCAACAACGAGAGCAGCATCACGCCCAAGGTCAAAGTAATGGTGTTAACAATGTAGGAAGGCATCACGGTTGCCAGCAAGTGAGCAAACAGCTCGTCGCTTGGGCCAACCGCCGTGTAGAAGATCGCTAAGATCGGCAAAACCAGCAGAACGGCTAATGCCCCACTGCTGGTTTTCCAGGTGTATTTTTGTTCTTTCATCGCCTAATTACTGCAAGGCTGTATGAAACACAGTTGCGCTCGCAAATACATCTCATATCACTTTAATTTACAAGGGGTACAGTTATACCCCTTGTTTCATTTAAAGGTCAAATTTCACTTCGTCGAGAAGCTTAATTGCCGCTGCATGGTGAGATGCAATGTCATCTAAAGAAAGCGTATCGGCTTTAAAGTCACCCCAAGAGGCCACCAGCTCAGAGCGTTTCACACCTTCTTTAACTGGGTACTCAAAGTTCACCTCAGCATACATTTGCTGCGCCACATCGTCGGTCAAGAAACTCCATCAGCTTCTGCGCATTGGCTTTGTTTGGCGCGTATTTGGCCATCGCCATACCAGAAATATTGACGTGTGTGCCTTGAGTTTTCTGGTTCGGGAAGTTGATATACACCGAGTCCGCCCACGCTTTTTGCTCAGGATCGTTGATCATTGCGCCAAGGTAGTAGCTGTTACCGAGAGAAACATCACAAAGACCTTCTTTGATCGCTTTCACTTGACCGCGATCGTTGCCTTGCGGTTTACGCGCTAGGTTCGCTTTCACGCCTTCCAGCCATTTTTTGGTTTCCGCTTCACCGTGATGAGCAATCATTGCTGAGACCAGAGAAACGTTGTAAGGATGTTTGCCGCTGCGAGTACAAATTTTGCCTTTGAATTCTGGTTTCGCCAGATCTTCGTAGTCAAAGTCTTCACCTAGCAGACCAACGCGATCGCGCGATGAGTAAACGCTGCGCGTGCGGGTAGTCAAAGCGAACCACTCATTTTGCTTATCTTGGTACTGAGCTGGGACATTTTTTTCAATAATGTCACTGTTTACAGGCTGAACTAGCCCTTTGTCGGTCAGCTCAGCCAGACGGCTGATATCCACAGTTAGAATCACGTCTGCCGGGCTGTACTCGCCCTCTTGAGCTAGCTTCTCTGCAATGCCGGTTTTCGCAAACATCACGTTCACTTTAATGCCCGTCTCTTTGGTGAACTCTTTAAACATAGGTTCAACCAGGAAAGGTTGGCGGTAAGAGTAGACGTTCACTTCTTCCGCAGCCATGGCTGTCGGTGCCAGTGTCGCGCACGCCAGCGCAGACAGAGTAAGCAGTTTTTTCATCAAGAGAGTCCTTTGAGCTAGATTTGAACTAGAATGATAACGTTTATCAGTTGCGTCATTATAAGCATGTCGATTTTTAAAACAACGCTCAAATGACAAAAAACCCGCCAACAACGGCGGGTTTTTGATAGCTTTATTTGTAAGGATTTGTGTCTTACTTGACGGTCACGAACTCTGGGTAAGCGCCAACACCACAATCGTGCATGTCCATGCCTTCCATCTCTTCTTCTTCGCTAACACGGATACCCATGGTCGCTTTCAAGATGCCCCACACCACTAAGCTTGCACCAAATACCCAAGCGAAGATAACCGCAGCGCCGAGAAGCTGAGCTGAGAAAGTCGCGTCGGCATTGCTTAGCGGAACCACCATCAGACCGAAGAAGCCACACACGCCGTGAACAGAGATAGCGCCCACTGGATCGTCAATTTTCACTTTGTCCAGACCAATGATGCTGAACACCACTAGCGCACCTGCTACCGCACCGATCGCCACCGAGTAAACTGGTGATGGAGAAAGAGGATCTGCGGTAATCGCCACTAGACCAGCCAACGCGCCGTTAAGAATCATGGTCAGATCGGCTTTACCCCAAGTGGTTTTACACACGAGCAGTGCTGCAATTGAACCTGCCGCTGCTGCCGCATTGGTGTTCAGGAAGATTTGACCTACCGCTGTCGCGTTTCTCAAAATCCGACAGCATTAATTGTGAGCCGCCGTTGAAACCGAACCAACCAAACCACAAGATGAAGGTACCTAAAGTGGCTAATGGCATGTTTGAACCCGGAATTGGGTAGATTTCACCGTTTTTGCCATATTTGCCTTTACGCGCACCGAGCAGTAACACACCCGCTAGAGCCGCAGACGCCCCCGCCATATGCACGATCCCCGAACCCGCAAAGTCACTAAAACCAGCCGCAGACAGGAAGCCGCCGCCCCAAGTCCAGTAACCTTCCATTGGGTAGATGAACGCGGTCAAAATGGCCGAAAACACAAGGAAAGACCACAGTTTCATACGCTCAGCGACAGCGCCCGATACCACAGACATAGCGGTGGCAACGAAGACCACTTGGAAGAAGAAGTCAGATTCAAGCGAGTGATCCGCCCCTTCGGCTTGACTGCCAATCAGCGCACCAAGCGAAGGTAGCCAACCGCCTTCGCTGTTGTCGACGTACATGATGTTGTAACCAACCACCAAGTAGGTCGTACAGGCGATAGCGTACAAACAGAAGTTTTTGGTTAGAATTTCAGTGGTATTTTTTGAACGCACCAGACCCGCTTCCAACATGGCGAAACCAGCCGCCATCCACATCACAAGCGCGCCGGAAATGAGGAAGAAAAAGGTATCGAGCGCGTAGCGTAACTCAGTTACGGTTGTTGTTAATTCCATAGTAAGTTCTCCAGTCCTTTGAATCGTTACAGTGCTTCAATATCAGTCTCACCAGTACGAATACGTACCGCGTGACTTAAGTCGTACACAAAAATTTTGCCGTCACCAATTTTTCCGGTATGCGCCGCTTTGGTGATCGCTTCAATCACTCGGTCCACATTGTCTGCTTGAGTGGCAATCTCAAGTTTTACCTTCGGCAGAAAATCAACCTGATACTCGGCACCACGATACAGCTCGGTATGTCCTTTCTGACGGCCGAATCCTTTCACTTCTGAAACCGTCATCCCTTCAATGCCGACATCCGCCAGCGCTTCACGAACATCATCCAGTTTAAATGGTTTAATAATGGCGTTGATTAGTTTCATTGCATCCTCTCTGAAAACGTCATCCTGTTACATACAAAGCAATCCAAGGTACGTGCCAACTTTTTATATTATTGTTTTTAAATGATTTATTAGAAAATTCGCACTAAAAACAAAATCAATAGCACCAACTTGGTGCATCGCATTCACAAAAATAAAGCATCTACCCCATTTCGGCCTAATTCAGTGCAACCGTTCAACAATAAGCTTATTTACCCTCAATACTTGTGACATTATTATGAAGATAAGAAAAATCCCCAGATTTTCATCTGGGGATTTTTTATGTTTCTAGCATAACCGGACTGTGAATCCGTTAATCTACCATTAGCCGCTTAAAAGCGCATGTTGGCCGATATCCAGAAGTTACGCGACGCGTGTTTCACGTTGTAGTGATCTTCTTTAGTCATGGTGTAGCTACCATCACCGTTGTCTTGCCAGTTAGTCACGTCGTAGGTGGTAAAGTCTTTGTCAAATAAGTTGTTCACACGAGCGGAGAGAGTCAAATCATCCGACAGCATCCAACTGCCACCTAAGTGGAAGATCTCGAAATCTTTGTAGTACTGATCCTTACCGCTGTCATCTTGACCACGGTAGCGGTCTGAGTTGGCTTCCATGGTCAGATAGAGCGAAACGTAGTTAGTCGCGTACCAGTTCAAGGTCGTATTGAGCATGTGCTTCACGGGATTACTGGTCAGCGGCTCACCTTTATTGGCTCCACTGGTGATCTCAGAATCGGTGTAAGTGTAGTTTGCTCTTAGTGACAAATCGTATGGCAGCATCAGTTGTCCAGCCAACTCGACCCCTTGCACTCTTGCATCACCGACGTTGTCTTTGTAAGTTAAGACATAGCGGCTATTTAACGCATTCCAACCTGCGGCATCCGCATTGTCACACGCGCGATTGTTTGGATTGGCGATACAGTTGTATTTGCTTTCGATCTTGTTTTTAAAATCGTTATGGAAGAAGGTCGCGTTAAAGGTATGGCCTTTTTCATGGGTGTAGTACACCGCCACTTCGCTGTTAATCGATTCTTCCGGTTTCAGGTTTTCATTGCCAACCCACGGGCTAGTGCCTTGGCCGCCAAAGCCAGTAATGCCGGAGTAAAGATCGGTGGTTTTCGGCGTTTTATACCCCGTTGACACACCACCTTTTACTGTCCAGTTCGAGTTTACGCTGTACACACCGTACAAACGCGGTGAAACATGGCTACCGAATGTATCGTGATCGTCGTAGCGCACACCTGCGGTCAGCGTCAATGGCTCAATGATGCGCCAGCTGTCTTCGACAAACAGCGAATATTGGGTTTGCTCTTGCATCGCTCCCGCTTGATAGCCCGAGCCTTGCATGCCAAACACGCCATCTTCCATCTCGGAATCAATCAGTTGTCCGCCTACAACCACAAAGTGATCGCCCAAAGGCAGCTCGAGTTTGGCATCCAACGTGGTGCTTTCGTTACGCAGTTCGCGCTTAGGACGAGACATCAATTCAGATTCGATCCAGGCCATCACTTCGGCTTGGCTCAAATTAGCTTTTTTATCCGCCAACTCTTGACGCTGCTGTAACGAGAGCGGCAGTGAACGACCTAAGTTTTCTGTTTTGACATGTGACAGCGAGACTTCACTGCGGCCAAACTCCCACTTGCCTTTGTGCGTCAAAGACCATTGGTCACGCAGAGTGCGCTGCGTAGGTGCATAGCCTACACGGGCATTTTTATAGATGGTGTCAGCACTGTCGGTGGTGCCGAATTGAGATTCGCTGTTGTCATACTTCTGACGCGAAGCGTCATAGTCGAGCAACAGTTCTTGATCCTCGTTGATGTACCAAGCTAAGCCAAAGCCCGCAGCCCAATTCTGGTTGTCGGAGGTTTTACCGCCGCCCCCAAAGGTGGTCGAAGGCTGATGCATATTGCCATCTGGCCCAAGCTCAGCAGCATAAGATGGTGTGGATTCGGCTTTATCGTAGTAGCTGCCGCGAACAGAGAGCGCCAATTTGTCTTCGATAAGCGCACCCGAGGCGTAAAAGTCGGTGGTGTTAACATCGCCCAGCTCTGAGTTCTCTTGGAAGGTACGGCTGGTTGAGATAGAGCCGTGCCACTCTTTGCTCGCCCGTTTGGTGATGATGTTGACCACACCGCCCATCGCATCTGCACCGTACAGAGTGGACATTGGGCCGCGCACCACTTCGATACGCTCAATCATATCCAGTGGTGGAATGTGTGCCGATTGGAAACCGACAAAGTTGTTCGGATAAAGATCGCCATTGTTGTTTTGACGTTTGCCATCAATCAGCACCAAAGTATAGTCGGCGCCCATACCACGAATACTGATGGTGCTCTGGCCGCTTTTGTCTTGGCTTTCACCAACGTCAACCCCTTCGATATTGCGCAGCGCATCAAGCAAATTGGTGTACGGGCGGGCACGGAGATCTTCCTCGGTAATCACCGTTACGCTGGCAGGCGCATCAACCAGTTTTTGTTCAAATCCAGAAGCGGTTACTACCATCACTTCATCGGCTTTGCTTTCTGCTTGGGCACAAGTAGAAATCGCGCAGAGCGATGCAACGGCCATCGCCAAGTTTGTCTTACGTGTTAACAACATGGTTTTTATTCCTTTCCTAGTCAGTCTCCCTTGGCCTGCTTCAATCAATGGCGGCCTTGGTTTTGCTGGGAATGGAATTTATATGATAATAATTATCAATTGTATTCGATTTACAATCTTTACATTACTTTACGGAACTTTTTGCTGCTTGCTGCCAACAAGTAAATTGCAGGCGAACTTGTAAGCCATTCTCACTATGCGCACTTAGGCTGCCCGCCATTTTTTTCACCGCTTGCGCGACAATCGAGAGGCCAAGCCCATAGCCACTCGCTGAGCTTGGCGAGTGCTTGGCTTGATAAAATGGCGTAAACAACTTGGCTAGCTCTTGTTCGCCCACGCCCGGGCCATCATCGGCGACTTCTATCACCAACACCTCTTGTTCAACGGAGGTGGACAGATAAATCGTACACGCCTCGCCTGCGTATTTAACGCAATTGGTGAGAAGATTGTTGAGCGCACTACCCAGCAGCACAGGATCCGCTTCAATCCACGCCGCTTGCTGACACAAGGCTAATTGAATCCGTTGCCCGGGTAAAAGATGAGGCTCAAGCAGAGCCGCTTGCTCAGTGAGATACGCATTGACGTCCAAAGGCTTGAGCGATACAGAAAATTGGCTGCTCTCTAATTGGCTCAACTCAAGAATTTTTTCAATCATAGAGTTCATCAATTGTGCTTCCTGCT
The DNA here is from genome assembly GCF_009763805.1 of Vibrio cidicii. Lineage (NCBI taxonomy): Bacteria > Pseudomonadati > Pseudomonadota > Gammaproteobacteria > Vibrionales > Vibrionaceae > Vibrio > Vibrio cidicii. The sequence continues at coordinate 2,238,467 of NZ_CP046804.1, forward strand.
CGACCCGATTGAGCCAGAGTGTGCGCTGCTCAGGCTCTTTGGCACGCTGACAAAGGTGCGTGGCCAACAACTGGCGGGTGAGCGGCGTTTTGAGCTCATGCGACAAAGTACGCACCAACTGGCGCTGCTCCTCCACCAAGATTTGGATGCGCTCGGCCATTCGATCGAAATCCAACGCCAGTTCACGAAATTCGCTCACGCTGTGACCAAGGGTATGCGCGACGCGGGTGTCGGTTTTTTCTTGCGCCAATGCGCGTGTTGCCGACTGCAATTGGGTGAGTGGATTTTGCAGATAGCGCGTCAGCACCCAAGAGATAAAGGCGAGAATACATATGCCGACAATCGCATTCGCTGCCCACAAATAGTAGCTCGCCTTGGCGGCGGGGTGCTGCTGCCAAGGCAATTGAATCATCAGTTGGTGTTCTTGATCGAGGCGAATGCCAATCATAGGGCGAGAAACACGCGCGCCCATCGGCTGGTCTAAACGGCGATAAAAGTGCATTTTTTTCAACACATGCGGATGCACCTCTCGGCCACTGACCGGATGAAACTGTTGATCCACCACATACAATACGTAGCGCTGCTTGGCTTCCCATTGCGCCAGTTGCACCCACTCTTTACGTGCAACCCACAGCCCCGCTTGGTGAGCCAAATCGACAAACTCTTGATGCTGCTGCTTGGAAAGATTGAGCAAACGCTGATAGAGCAGCATTTCCACGCAGCTAAACGCACTCACCACCAACACCACTCCGAGTGCGAGCGCGACAAACAGCCGCACGGCCAATTTTTGTGGCAAGCCGAGCCATCGGCGCAGCTTAGCCATGTTTAAGTTCAAATTGATAGCCAATGCCACGTACGGTACGAATGGTATTTTTCGACCAGCCTGCTTGCGTCAGCTTGCGGCGGATATTGCTGATATGCATATCGAGATTGCGATCAAACGGGCACAACTCGCGTTTCAACACTTGGTGTTGCAGCTCCGCTTTGGCGATCGCTTGCTGATGATTGCTGGCCAAATAAACCAGCAACTCCTGCTCGGTCTGGGTGAAGGGCAAACGCCCTAGGGTGGTCAGAACATCGCTCACGGCTTCGCTGCCGCTTAAGGTGTTGACATGAGTATGGCGCTGTTTTTCCAAAGCGACCCGGCGCAGGGTCGCTTTAATCAAGCTCAAGAGCTTGGCAATACTAAAGGGTTTGGCAAGGTAGTGATCGGCTCCCGAATCATAGCCTTCAATCTTATCGGCCTCTTCAGCAAAGGCACTGATCATGATGATCGGCGTGGAGAAACGCTGGCAAATACGGCGCGCCGCTTGCAGCCCATTGAGGTTAGGCATCATCACATCCAGCAGCACAAGATCAAAAGGCTCACGGGCGAGCCAGTTAAGCGCCTGCTCGCCATCGTGGGCACAGCTAACCTGATAGCCTTCTTGCTGCAATACAGTATCAATAAGCTCGCACATGACGGGATCGTCATCGGCAATCAAAATCGTGGGCATAGTTCAAATAGACAAAATGATAATAGTTATCATTTTATCAACAACCCGACCCGATGCAATAGCGGAAAATCATTAATCTTATCGATGAGTTTATCTTGTTACCTCTTGCTCTGGAGTTTTAATCCGCCAGCGTTCAATCATGACGCCACTTTTACTCGACCCAAGACGCGAGACAGCATCCACCTGCAAATAGTGCGAAAACTCAGGCAACAGCTCGCGTAATTTTTGGCTAACTGGTCGAGTTGTCACGATCCAGAGATTGGGGTTAAGCGCAATCCAAGCTCTGATTTGCGCCACATCTTGCGCGTCCCATTCCAGCTCCGCTTTGGTCTGCACACCTTGCACATGCAAACTGTAACCGGCCGCAAAATCGATCAAGGCCTCATCCAGCAGCAGCACACTTTCGATATCTTGCGCCATTAATTGCTGCTGATTGGTCAAAATCAGTTGCTGAATTGCCTGCGCTACTTCGTGCTGATTGTGGCGGATCTGCATTTGCCACTTGGGGAAAACACGTTGCAGGTCGTCACTGAGGATGCCGAGCATGGTGACTAAGTTGGCTGGATTGAGCCACACATAAGGAGAGACTTGCTGCTTATATTGCACCAAGGCCACCGATTGCGCCCTTGGTAACAGCGACTGGGCAGAATCAATCTGGATCACGCCAATGTTGTGCTGACGCACCTGCGGGAAGATCGGGTCTTGCGGCCACACAGAGCGAATCGTCACCACCGCTTTGGCTTCTTTCGCGGCCTGAGCCACTTTATCTTGCTCAGCCTCGAACCACGCTTGATGGCGCGACATGCTAAAACGCGGTGACGGCAGGTAACGCACCTCTACCTCAGTTTGTTTGAGTAAATCACTCGCCAACCAATAGTTGACCGGCAGTGACGTAAGCACAGTTTCTTTAGCGAATACAGGCACAGACAAGCCCGCCAAAGCACAACCAAACAACAAAATTGGCGAGAGAAAACGCGTCATACGCGCTGGCAATAATCGTTTCATCGTATTATCCATTGGGCCTCATCACGCGCCACAGAGTAGCGAGCACAAAGAAGCAGGAGGAGAGTAAAATAATCGCAGCGCCCGAAGGCAGCGGCCATTGATAAAGCACAGGCAACAGCGTTCCACCCAAGCAGGCCAAGGTCGCTAACAGTGCCGAAAGCAGCACAAAGTGGCGGTTATCTCGTGCAATCAGACGCGCCGTAGCGCCGGGAATGAGCAGCAGCGCGCCAACCAGCACAGCGCCAATCACTTTCACCGCCACAATCGTCACTAAGGTGATCATCAGCACAAACAAATAGTCATAAAAGGCGACACTGTGGCCGCGCACTTTCGCCACATCAGGACTGAGGCAACAAAGCAAAATGCGGTTGTAGGTAAAAAACAGCACCAGTAACACAGCAAAGCAGACCAGAGCCAGCAGCGCGATGTCTTGCTCGGTCACGGTCAGAATCGAGCCAAACAGCACATTTTCCAGCAAGTGGATGTTGATTTTACGCGCGACGTACATCAGCAGCGCCGCTCCGAGCGCCAGCGCGCACGACAAAAACACCCCAACCAACGTATCGTACGGGACCTGAGTGCGGCTGCGCACATAGTGCAGCATCAAAGCAAAAATCAGACAGAAGCTGAACAAGCCGATCATCGGCGATTGCGGATCTTCCCCGAGCAGAATGCCGATGGCGATGCCAGTGATTGCTGCGTGCCCGACCGCTTCGGAAAAAAACGCCAAACGTTTGGCAATCACCAAAGTGCCTAAGCCGCCCAGCAACGGGCCTAAAATCACAGCAGCCATCAGTGCGTTGAGCATAAAAGCGTACTGAAAACTCTCGGCTAACCAGCCCTGTTGCACCGCTTCCATCAGCCAAGTTTGCAAACTGCTCATGCCGCTTTTCCTCTTTCGAACAAGCGCTGTTGCGAGTGGTGTTGAAACAAGCGCTCCAACTTATCGACACTCAACACCTGCTGCACACTGCCAGAATCGACCATGGCACGATTGACCACGTGCACCTGACCTGGCGTGTGTTGCAAAATGCGTTTGACAGCGGAAATATCGTGATGCACCGCCAGTAACGTTACCCCCTGCGCAACCAGTTGGGCCATCAACTGCTCTAAGTATTGCACCCCTTGTTCGTCCATACCGGTGGCGGGTTCATCTAAGATCAACAGCTCAGGCTCGTGCCACAAGGCTTGGGCAAACATCACCCGCTGTAGCTCGCCGCCAGAGAGCTGACCAAGGCGAAAATGGGCGCGTTGCTCCATCCCTACCCGAGCCAGGGTTTGATAGGCCAAAGCTTGATGACTGGCGTAGCTAGGCAGCCATTTTTGCAAAAACAGCGGCGCGCGGCTGATGTTCAACAGCATAAAATCGAGCACACTGATCGGCAGGCTGGATTCAAACAGCGCTTTTTGTGGCACATAACCAATGCGCTGCTTGGCTTCTGAAGGCCAATGCAGGGTGATCTTGCCGTCAAACGGAGTTAACCCCATGATCGAGCGCAGCAACGAGGTTTTGCCCCCGCCGTTCGGCCCCATAATCAGATGGCACTGCCCGGCGGCAAAACGATGATTCATCTCGCTCAGCACCGGCTGCTGACCATAGCGCAGCGCCACGCCACACAGTTCAATCTCTGGCCCGTGTTTCATGCCGACTCTCCGGCGGCCAAGCGACTGGCGTAGCGAATCGCTTCGACTAGTGTCGCGGTGTTTTCGGCCATCTCCCGTTGCACCTTGTCGCGCTCAAAAGCACCGTGAGTCATATGGGAAAAACGATACAGCTTCACCCCAGTCTCGCGTTCAATGGTTTCGACAAAGCGGTTGGGCATTTCCAACTCGTAAAAAAGTACGTTAATGCCAGAGCGACGGATTTTTTCGATCGTCTCTTGCAGTTGGCTTGCGCTGGGCTCGACACCGTGAGCAGGCTCGATCACCGCACTCACTTCAATCCCAAACTCTTGCAGGAAATAGTTGTAGGCGTTGTGCGTGGTGGCCACTTTCAGCGCCTGCACATTGGCATCGCTCAGTTGTTGCATCGCCTGAAACTTCATTTGTCTCATCTGCTTGGCAAACTGGCGCGCGTTGGCAAGATAAAATGCGCCGTTGGCAGCATCTAACTTCGCCAGCTCTTGTGCGATGGTGTAGACCTTTTGAATCGAGGTTGCGATGCCAACGAAAGTGTGCGGGTTTTTCGCCCCGCTGCCGACGCTCGCCCCCATTGCCGCAAGCAGTGGCACATTTTGATTGGCATAGATGACCGCCAAGTCGTTACGCTGCGCCGCATCAAGCACTTTGATCGCATAGTCGTCATGGCCAATGCCATTAACGACAATCACATCCATTTGCTGCAAACGCAGCAGATCCGCGGGCTGCGGTTGATAGTTGTGCGCATTAAAGCCTTCGTCCACCAGCGGCAGAACCTGCGCTTTATCTTCAACTATGGTCGAGACATAGCTGTAGTAAGGGTGCAAGGTAATACCGATAGTCAACTTATCACTTGCCGTGGCTGTCCCAATGAACAGCAAAGCAAAACAAAGCGTCGCCGCTCGGCGCATTAGTGGAAGGTATCGCATCGAGTCATTTCTCCTCAGTGAACATGCGGTTGCGGTGACCAGCGTTTCCAGCCGGTCAAGATCCATTGCTGAGGTGCGTGAGTGGCAAAATCAGCGCGATTAGGGGCACTGTCGTCAGGCAGAAACCAGATTTGCACTTGCTGATCTTCGTCATACCAGAGCAGCACATGCCCGGTGCCCTGCGCACGAGTCGATTGCCCAAGATAGCCCTGAGTCAACCGCTGCCATTGGTGTGCACCAAGAAACTGCCAACTGGCATCGGTGGCAAAAGGCGCGATCCCTTGCTCGGCAAGCCATGCGACATCGGGCAGTTGCCCGTGGCTTTGCCAGTAGTCGCGCAGCTCATAATCGGCCAGTGACAGCTCTGTCACTACGCTTTTCTGCTTCTCGTTCAAGGCTTCACTAGGCAACTGCCAAGTGGGCGCATCGAGTGAAAGTGCCTGCTCTGCCGAGTAAAAAATGCGCAGGGACAACCACGCGCAGAGTAAGATCAGCGCTATCGCAGCAACAACCCAGCGCGTCTCTTGGTCGCCGCGGTTTGCGCGCACTGGCACACTAATGGCGCTGCTCTGTGGCTTTTCTATCTCAAAGCTCAACGCCATCCACCTCAACCGCGGACTCATGCCCCGGATCAAAGACGATGTAATAGTCGCCGCTTGGTAGGGTGAAAATCACGTTTGATCTCTCGTCCGTCTTTTGGCTCTCAAGCAGCACATCGTCGTAGCTAAAGAGGCGAATGGTTTCGTTGCTGGCAGCGCTGCCATCGCTGTAGCCCGCCTGACAGTGAATTTCATTGCCTTGTTTGCTGCACTCCATCAAAGGAAAGTGCGCCAATGCATTGGCACTGAACATCGCCATAGCGAATGTAAAACCCACGCGCATCACTTCAACACCACTTCAAAGGTCAGATGAATGCTAGAGCGCGCTTCATCGGCCATCGCATCATTGCTCAGTGGGCTGGTGTGTCCAGCGATCAGCAGATAGCGACCCGCTTTGCTTGGGGTAAAACGTACTTTTCCGTCTTGATCGCTACGCAAGATCACCGCCTCTTGCTGGTTACGGTATAAAGTGCCGTCTTGGCGAATTTCCGCTTCCACACCCGCTTGTGGTTGACCATTAAAGAAGAACTGCATCTCGATTGGCTCGCCTTCAATCATGTCTGCCGGGTGAGTTACTGGCACCAGTTCCAGATAGCGATTTTCCAAGGCGAACACTTGTGTTGAGGGCTGATTGACCGTCACATACGCTTCGGTGCGATTAAACATCAGGGTACTTTTGACATTTTGTGCCCCTTCAGGCAACTGCGCGGCGCGGTCAGCTTTACTGGCGCGAATGCGGCGCGCCGTTTCACGTTTGCCGATGGTGTAACTGGTGAAGTACATCGGTTCGCCCGTCAGCACCAGCTTGTGTGTACCGGCTTCGCTAAAGAAAAAATCAAAGCTGGATTTGCGCTTAAATTTGGCGCTAAAGGCAAAACGCTCGCGCTTGCCAGAAGGCGTGAGCACATAGCCGGAATCCACACTCAGCGGCTTATCAAACACAAACGTGCCGTGCGAAGCTGTCGCGTCAGTGGTGATCCAATCGCCCTCTTGTGAAGAGATGCTGAACTCGCTCGGCAGCAGCCAGCGCGGATGGGCCGAAGCAGCGCCAGAGGTCAGTGCTGCCAGCAGAAGTAAACTGGTCGAAAATTTACGGTTAAACATAATCCTTTCCTATTGATGAATGGTTGCTCACGAGCCGCTGGTTGCGGCTTAAGGCTGGTAAGAGAGGCGAACTTGGCCCGTTTCATGCGTCGCATCGAGTTGATAGTTGACTGGCGCTTGGCTTAGGTTCATCGGCTGGCGGATCACGTCTCGCCCGCCATGTTCGCGCACCACTTCGGCAAAGAAATGATACTGGCCGTGCGCAAGCTCGTTACCTTGCTGATCTTTGCCATCCCATTGCAGGCGGTATTGCCCGGCAGGTCGAGTGGCCGAAGTGATGGCATCCACCAACTCACGATCGTAACGGCCCACTTTTCGCCACCACTGACGCAAGTCTTTCAGCCAGGTATCGTCTTTTTGCCACAGCGCAACGGTGCGTACTGGCTGGCCTTGGTCGTCCTCAATCCACACCGCGACATACGGTCTGGCGTACATCCCCCCCTCGATTTTTGGCAAGCTAAACTCAATCTCTAGCGTGCCAAGGGACTTAGCCTGTAGCGGCGAACAAAACGCCGCCAGCAGAAGCAAGGCGCAGCTTTGCTTGATTAATCCTTTCATACTTTTCCTATTGCATTATTTGCGTGCGTTATGGCACCAGCCAAACGTAAACCGCCACCGTCAATACCAACCCAGCCGAGCACCAGCGCAGTGCATAGCTCAAGGTGCTTTTTTTCGGCAGCAGCAACGCCACGCCAGAGAAGATAAACACCAACATCAGCAGCGCCGATGCATCGATCAGCCACTTCCAAGCTTCACCGCTGTGACGACCTTTGTGCAGATCGTTCAAACGTGCGACCCAGCCATAATCGGTAATATCGAGCTCTGCCTGCGTGCTCACCAAGTCGATAAACAGCGCCGCGCTGTAACCGGGCGCATTAAAGCTGGCACTCACCTCGCCCTGTTTAAGCGTGTCACCTTCGTATCGGCTATAGATATCCAGATCCGACATCGCGCCCGGTATAAACGTCTGCTCGGTTAAAAATTGCGCTAAGATGCGTTTATCGACGGCCACTTGGCCATTTTGAAACAGCAGTTCCTGAGGAATGCTCAACTGCACAGAAGAAGATTGAGGTTGACTGGACACGAACAGATCTGGGCGATTCAAGGTGATGCCCGTCAGCGCAAAAAACAGCATCAAGCCAAGCAAGGCCATGGAAACGTAGATGTGCAGGCGGCGAGCCCACAGCTGAAAGGCGCGGTGTTTATAAAACATAATCGGCGAGCAACAAACATAATTGGCCCAAAGCTATATGATAATCACTATCACTTGTATTTAATTTACATTATTTACGTTTGCCGCACTGCTCGCTGTGAAGGATAACAATAGGTGCTAAGACCATCTGGGAGGAAAAACACCGGACAAGAGGGGAAAAGGCGCTCTACCTCAGATACAAGAGATAGAGCACCGAAAAGATTAGCGTTGAATAAACGCCAGCCATTGCAGCATCAGTTGTTCAAAATCTTCTAAGCCGCAACAGGCGATACTTTCGCTCTCATACAACTCAAACTCGCTCTCTTGGTCGTCGTATGCCATCAGCAAGACGTTGTCTTGAATGGTCACTTCATCACCACAAATGAGCAGACTGATCTCGGGGCCCGTTTCTGCTCCACTCTTTCGCGCTGTTGGCTCGGGCCTGCGCAAGCAAAGCCAGTACCTCTCGAACTTTAGCCTGATCTTTACCTATCTCCTCTTGCACCCAGCGGCCGAGGATTTCATGACCCATTGAACAATGACAGTAGTAGCTGCCGTCCAGCGTGTTTTTCTTAAATTCGTAATCCATGTTTTTCTCTGTTGATAACGAGATCAGGTACTATTATCGACAAATTGCCACTTGGACTCCACTCTCAAGCATGAAACTGAACGAAACTATTGCACGGCAAATTGTCGAACGCACCATGAAGATCATCCCCTATTCGGTCAATGTGATGGACGATCAAGGGAGAATTATTGGTTCGGGGGACCTATCCCGTCTGCAACAAAAACATGAAGGTGCCGTGCTCGCGATTACGGAATGTCGAGTGGTTGAGATCGACCAAGCCACCGCCAGCCATCTCAAAGGGGTTAAACCCGGAATCAACTTGCCGATCCTCTTTCTCGATCAAGTGATTGGCGTCATTGGCATATCAGGCACACCAGACGAAGTGAAGCATTATGGTGAACTGGTTAAGATGACCGCAGAGCTCATCGTTGAGCAAGCTGCCCTCATGTCTCAAGTGCAATGGAACAAGCGACACAGGGAAGAACTGGTCCTGCAACTTATCTCTGGCGCGACGCTGAATGACAATCAGCTGAACTCCATCGCTGAGCGACTTGGCTTAAATTTGAGTGAGCCAAGAATTGCTGCGGTGGTCAAGGTTTTTCCCGATAAACAAACCTCGCTCTCGTTGGAGCACTTACAACAGATCGTTCACCTACTTGAGTATCCTGAACGTGACAACCTGGTTGGTATTTTATCTGTCTCCAATAACGAAGTGGTGGTGCTAAAACCGATAAGCCTCACCGACCACGGTTGGTCCAAAGAGGTGGAAACCAAACGCATCAACCAGCTGCTAAAGCGGGTAAGTAAAGAAGGGAGCTTCTCAATCAAAATTGCGCTCGGAGACTACTTTGAGGGATTGGCAGGATTAGCCCAATCTTTTGAAACCGCCAAACTCACGATGCAATTGATGGCTGAGCAATCTGGCACGGTTTTCTTCTACCAAGATCATAAGCTAGCTGTGTTGATGAGCGATCTCCTTTCACAACCTTGGAAAGCCGAACAATTGCAGGCTCCCCTGCTGAAACTGCAAAAAAACGACAGCAAAGGCGTGCTGCTCAAAACCCTCACCGCGTATTTTGCTCAGAACTGTGATGCATGTCGAACTTGCCAAGCGCTTCATATCCATCGTAATACCCTCCGCTATCGAATTGAAAAGATTGAAGATATAACATCATTAAATTTCAATAGCTTAAACAACACCTTCCAACTCTATATCGCGCTAGAGTTGTTCTCCTCAAAACAGAGAAATTGTGCAATTGCACAAAAAACAAAGCCGTTAGCTGGGTGAAATTTGTTGTAACGACTAAAGACCCGATCAGATTCCATCTCTATATTCGAGCAAAAAATACTCTTATCAATAATATGGAAATGGAACATGATTGAAGTCTCTACCCTCGGAGCCTTAGCTGCCTTAGTGGTGGCCATTGCACTCATACTGAAAAAAGTCCCACCCGCGTACGGCATGATCATTGGCGCTCTTATCGGCGGTGTGATTGGTGGTGTTTCACTGACCGACACCGTTTCTCTAATGATCGGCGGCGCACAAGGTATTGTGACCGCGGTTTTACGTATTCTTGCCGCCGGTGTTTTGGCTGGCGTTTTGATTGAATCTGGCGCAGCAACATCTATCGCAGAGACGATCGTCAAAAAAGTGGGGGAAACACGCGCGCTTCTCGCCCTGGCATTGGCGACCATGATTCTGACTGCCGTTGGCGTTTTTGTGGATGTCGCCGTCATTACGGTTTCTCCGATTGCGTTGGCGATTGCTCGCCGTGCTGATATCTCTAAAACCGCGATTTTGCTTGCCATGGTCGGTGGCGGTAAAGCCGGTAACGTCATGTCGCCAAATCCCAATGCGATCGCAGCCGCTGATGCCTTTAATGTGCCATTAACCTCTGTGATGGCGGCGGGTGTGATTCCGGGCCTTTGTGGTTTGGTGCTGGCGTATTTCATTGCCAAGCGTCTGGTCAACAAAGGCTCTAAAGTCGCGGCCAGCGAAATCATCGCGGTGGATCACAGCAAACTGCCAAAATTTGGCGCTGCCATTATCGCGCCATTAGTGGCTATTGCACTCTTGGCGTTACGCCCAATTGCCGGCATCAACGTTGATCCGCTCATCGCATTGCCTTTAGGCGGTTTGCTCGGTGCCGTGGTGATGGGTCGATTCGCCGATACCAACCACTTTGCAGTCTCTGGCCTTTCGCGCATGGCGCCAGTTGCCGTCATGCTGCTTGGTACCGGTACTCTCGCAGGTATTATTGCGAACTCAGGACTTAAAAATGGCTTGATCGATATTCTCACTGCATCGGGCTTACCGTCTTATCTCCTTGCGCCGATTTCCGGTGCAATGATGTCACTTGCAACCGCATCGACCACAGCAGGAACCGCCGTTGCATCTAACGTATTTAGTCACACCATTCTTGAACTGGGAGTACCAGCATTAGCTGGCGCGGCCATGATTCATTCTGGTGCCACTGTTCTTGACCATATGCCACATGGTAGCTTCTTCCACGCAACGGGCGGCGCTGTTCATATGGACATTCGTGAGCGTTTGAAACTGATTCCTTATGAGTCTGCGGTTGGCTTAATGATCGCTTTTGTCTCTGTCATGATGTTCGGCGTATTTGGTCTGTTTGTATAAGCATTGAGGTAAACATGAAAATTATAATTGCTCCAGATTCTTACAAAGAAAGCTTAACGGCCATGGATGTGGCCATCGCGATTGAAAAAGGATTTAAGCAAATCTTACCCGATGCACAATACATCAAACTGCCCATGGCAGATGGCGGTGAAGGGACAGTGCAATCCTTGGTTGACGCCACGGGCGGGGCTATCATCGAGCACACCGTCACAGGCCCACTTGGCCAACCTGTTAATGGCTTTTTTGGTTTGTTGGGTGAAGGCAAAACCGCCGTGATCGAGATGGCGGCCGCTTCTGGCTTACACCTTGTGACACCAGAGCAGCGCAACCCACTCATCACCACCACGTTTGGTACGGGCGAGTTGCTCAAAGCCGCCCTCGACCACGGTGTAGAACACATTATTGTTGGCATCGGTGGCAGTGCGACCAACGATGGTGGCATTGGTATGGCGCAGGCTCTCGGCATCAAACTGCTTGATGCGCAAGGAAACGCGCTTGGCTATGGTGGCGGTGAGCTTGCTAAATTGGCGACGATTGACTGCTCTCAACTCGATCCTCGTTTGGCTCAAGTTCGCCTTGAAGTAGCGTGCGATGTAGATAACCCACTATGTGGTACAAAAGGCGCTTCCGCTGTCTTTGGGCCGCAGAAAGGGGCAACGCCAGAGATGGTGACCATCTTAGACGAAAACTTAGCGCACTATGCCGCGATCATTAAACAGCAACTTGGCGCGGATGTTCGTGATATGGCCGGCGCGGGCGCTGCGGGCGGCATGGGCGCGGCGCTGCTAGGCTTGCTCAACGCCGAGCTTCGCCCTGGTATTGAGATTGTCATGGACGCGGTTCGCTTAGATGAGATCGTTGCGGATGCGGATCTGGTGATCACTGGTGAAGGTCGTATCGACAGCCAAACTATCCATGGCAAAACCCCGATTGGTGTCGCACGCACCGCGAAAAAGCACGGCTTGCCAGTGATTGGCATCGCGGGTTGTCTGTCGGCCGATTGCGGCGTGGTGCATGAACATGGCCTCGATGCCGTTTTCGCCGTGGTCAATCGCTCCGTTGATCTGCCGACCGCGCTGGCAGAAGCCGCAGAGAACGTAGAGCTAACAGCAAGAAACGTTGCCGCTGCTTTTTGTATGACTCGTAGTTAAACTTGGTTTAACGTAAAAAAACCGCTGAAACTTCAGCGGTTTTTTATTATCGAAGATTTTACTAAGCCGGCTGTTGGAAAATCACCGTGTCGGCTTTTTTGGTGTACTGTCCCATCAGGTGGAAGTTGAGGTAACGGTAGGTATCCGCCGCCGTTGCATCCAACTGTTTCGCGTACTCCATGTACTCTTCTACCGTTGGGATACGGCCTAGAATCGCACCGACCGCCGCCAACTCTGCTGAGGATAGATACACGTTCGCACCTGTACCTAAACGGTTCGGGAAGTTACGTGTTGACGTTGACATCACAGTCGCTTTGTCTGCAACGCGCGCTTGGTTACCCATACACAGCGAACATCCCGGTGTTTCAATACGAACCCCAGCACGGCCATAAATACCGTAGTAACCTTCTTCAGTCAGTTGGTCACGGTCCATCTTGGTAGGTGGTGCAATCCACAGACGCGTATCCAGCTGGCCTTTGAACTTCTCAAGCAGTTTACCGGCTGCGCGGAAGTGACCAATGTTGGTCATACACGAACCAATGAACACTTCGTCAATTTGTGTGCCTTGAACATCAGAAAGCAGACGAGCGTCGTCTGGATCATTCGGCGCACAAAGAATCGGCTCTTTGATTTCCGCTAGATCAATTTCAATCACGTGTGCGTATTCTGCGTCACTGTCTGCCGACATCAATTCTGGGTTGGCTAGCCACTCTTGCATCGCAACAATACGACGCTCGATGGTACGGCGGTCGCCGTAACCTTCTGAAATCATCCACTTCAGCATCACGATGTTCGAGTTGAGGTACTCTTCGATCGATGCTTGAGAGAGTTTCACCGTACAACCTGCCGCAGAGCGCTCAGCGGATGCATCAGACAGTTCAAACGCTTGCTCCACCGTGAGGTGTTCTACCCCTTCGATTTCGAGAATACGACCAGAGAATTCATTGATCTTACCCGCTTTCTCAACCGTTAATAGGCCTTGCTTGATGCCGTAGTAAGGAATGGCATGGACAAGATCACGCAGTGTAATACCTGGCTGCATTTCGCCTTTAAAGCGCACCAAGATTGACTCAGGCATATCCAGTGGCATAACACCGGTCGCTGCCGCAAACGCAACAAGACCAGAAACCTGCAGGGAATGAAATGCCCAATGGGAAACGAGTATGCGAGTCACCACCTGTACCGACAGTATCAGGCAGCAGCATGCGGTTTAGCCATGAGTGGATAACACCGTCGCCTGGGCGCAGTGACACACCGCCGCGATTCATGATGAAATCAGGCAGAGTATGGTGCGTGTTCACGTCGACAGGTTTTGGATACGCTGACGTGTGACAGAAAGACTGCATCACAAGATCAGCGGAGAAGCCAAGACACGCCAAGTCTTTTAGTTCATCACGCGTCATTGGGCCAGTGGTGTCTTGCGAACCAACCGTGGTCATTTTAGGTTCACAGTAGGTGCCAGGGCGAATACCCGTTACGCCACATGCTTTACCCACCATCTTCTGAGCAAGCGTGTAGCCTTTGCCCGAATCTGCAACGTCAGCTGGTTTGCGGAATACATCAGACGGCGCTAAGCCTAGAGATTGACGCGCTTTCTCGGTCAAGCCGCGACCAATGATCAGCGGAATACGCCCACCAGCACGCACTTCATCAATCAGCACGTCGGTTTTGAGCGAGAATTCGGCCAATACTTCGCCGGTTGCGTGGCTAGTTACCTTGCCTTCATAAGGGTAAACGTCGATCACATCGCCCATGTTGAGCTTGGAGACATCCACTTCAATTGGCAGTGCGCCAGCATCTTCCATGGTATTGAAGAAGATAGGTGCAATTTTGCCACCCAACACATATCCGCCAGCGCGTTTGTTAGGTACGTAAGGAATGTCATCACCCATAAACCAAAGCACTGAGTTGGTTGCTGATTTACGCGATGAACCGGTACCCACAACATCACCAACATAAACAAGTTGGTGACCTTGTTCTTTTAGCGCTTCAATCTGTTTGATCGGGCCAATGCTGCCAGGCTGATCTGGCACAATGCCATCACGCTCATTTTTTAGCATCGCTAACGCGTGCACTGGAATATCAGGGCGAGACCAAGCATCCGGAGCTGGAGATAGATCATCGGTGTTGGTTTCACCCGTCACTTTAAAGACGGTTAACGTAATTTTTTCGGCCAGCTCAGGTTTTGATAAGAACCATTCTGCATCAGCCCATGACTGAAGCACTTGTTGCGCATATTGATTACCAGCTTTCGCTTTTTCTTCAACGTCATAGAAAACGTCAAACATCAGTAGCGTGTGAGACAGCGCTTCAACGGCGATTGGCGCCAGTGCTTCATCATCCAGCAAGGCAACCAATGGTTCGATGTTGTAACCACCTTGCATGGTGCCAAGCAGTTTAGCCGCATGCGCACGGCCGACAAGCGGAGAGCTTGCTTCGCCACGAATCACCGCAGCAAGGAAACCCGCTTTAACATACGCGGCTTCATCAACACCTGGGGGAATGCGGTTTTCAAGTAGGTCTAGAAGAAACTCTTCTTCACCTTGTGGGGGATTTTTTAGAAGTTCTACAAGTCCGGCAACTTGTTCTGCATCTAGAGGTTTTGGAACAACCCCTTCTGCGGCACGCTCTTCGACGTGTTTACGGTAGGCTTCAAGCACGACTTTTTCCTCTCATTGCGGTTCCTCCTTTATTAATACTATTTGTCCAAAGTAAAGGAGTGAACATCCATGGAAACTTGGCTCCCTATTGCCCATGTTTTCATTCAATTCTGATTGAGAAACAGCGCCGCAGAGGCCAAACTGTGGGCAGTAGAATAGCAAATTTAACGAGAAATTAAAATCTCCTCACTTTGACCAACATAGCAAGTTAAGACTAAAGTCCCATAATTTTTAACTATTTATTTGCCCTGTTTTCGCAGATGACCAATTAACGATACGACGTACCAATGATGAAATAAACGGCATCCTGCTGTTCTTCTGTCCTTGCATAGGCAAGCACAATTGGACCTATCGGCGAATCGATGCCTGCAAAAATCGATGCGGCACTGTACAGTGGCGCCTGATGGAGTTTGAAGGTGGTGTCCGACCAAACCCCACCATATTCCAGTGACGTCCCGAGATAGACAGGCGCTTCAAATACCCCGAAGTCATTGTCAAACCAGCGATAACGATAAATCAAGCTGGTAAAAAACTTGTTCTGACCAATCAAGCTATTGCGCGGAATACCCGACAGATTCAAAAAGCCGCCGATACTTTTCGGATTCAGCGGAGTGTAGTTATTTTTGCTTTCGACAATCTCATATTCAGCGTTTGCGACCAAAGTATGACGCTGATAGCTTTGCGCCACCTTGCCCAGCAGCGATAGTTCATACACGGTATCGCTGGATGATTCTCCGGTGAACTCCGATTCAAACATCTCTGGGCTTTTGTCATGAGAGACCAGATATTCAAGATCTAAGTACCACCCCGAGGTAGGCAACGAGTAATCATCCAGAGTATCTAAACGATACTGAGCAAACGCACCTAAGCGTTGAAAGTTCGCATTTCCTGCCGAATCTAAGGTGGTGACTTGAATATCCCCTTTGTTAAATCGACTACCAATCTTAAACTCTTGCCACAACTCGGGTTGAAAGCCGATGGCTAACTCAGCGGTAAATTGGCTGTAAGTAAAGGGAAGAAAATCGTAAGCCGCACCTAAGCTCGGGTCATCAAACTCCGTGACTGGAATATTTCGCTTGTCACTGGTATACGCCAATTTGGCGGTGGAAAAAATGTCTTGGCTAGCACGGATTGGCGTGTAAAGTTCGGCCTCCGCCAGTTTATCCGTTCCCATTTCTAAGCTGATGGTCAACTCTGCACCTTGCGAATTGAGATTGGTAAAGTTGGTTGAAAGCCCTACCCCATATTGACTCTCAGTGGTGAAATCATCTTCGAGGAAAAAACGGAAGTTGACGTAGTTTGGTCCCCAAGACTTCTCTTTAACGTCCACCACCAATTGGTTGACGCCTTCGGTTTCTTGATAATGATAAGAGACCAGTTCAAAGCGGTCTAAGGCGTAGAGGTTTTCCACCGCCGATTCCACTTGTTTGGTTTTCAGCACCTCTCCCGTTTTCAGATCAAGGCGATTACTGAGTAATCGGTCGCTGTAATGGCTGTTGTTGATCAACACAATATCATCGATTGGCATCTGATCACCGTAAACCAACTTACGCCGCGCCCGCTGCTTTTGCTCCACATAACCTTGATAGTCAGCGCTGGAGAGCGCCAAGGAATTAAGTGCCTCCTTTAAACTGTAAGTAGCATCGTAACCCGCATGATACGCTTCAGGCATTTTATCGAATTCGGTGGTTTCCATTTTGCCGACGTCCGGGCGCAGATAGACATCCTGTTCTGTGAGACTGGCAGCTTGACGCTGGGTACTGCGCCGCACTAAGTAGTTAGAAAGCTGATCGGCAACCACCAAAAAATTAGTGAAATCTTCTCGGCTTTTGTAGTCGGTACTGATGTCTACCGCAATGACAATGTCCGCCCCCATCGCACGGGCAACATCAACGGGCATATTATTGATCACGCCGCCATCCACCAGCATATGATCATCCAGCTCATAAGGAGGTAAAGCACCGGGTACCGACATGCTCGCCATCATGGCATCGACCAATTGCCCTTTGTCGATCACCACCTCTTTAAGCTCAACAATATCGGTCGCTACCGAGCGATACGGGATAGCTAGATCATCAAAGGAGTTGAATTCTTTGAGATTTCCGGTGGTTTCGCGCAGGATACGCAGCATATTTTGCCCTTGAACAAAACCGCGTGGTGTGCGCACTTCACCAAAACGTAAGCCAAGGTCGGTTCGCAGTTGGTAGCGGTCTTCGGATTCTTTGTCACGCACACGGCGTTGACTGCGCTCTACCCGATCGCGATAGCCAGTACTCCAATCGATGGTGTAGATAAAACTTTCAATTTCATCCGCACTCATCCCCGTGGCATAAAGACCGCCAACATAGGCTCCCATGCTGGTACCGGTGAGATAGTCGACTGGGATGTGCATCTCTTCAAGCGCTTTGAGTACACCAATGTGCGCCGCCCCTTTTGCTCCCCCCCCGGCTAAAACCACCGCAATTTTAGGCCGCTTGACCTCTTCTGTGGGCGATTCACTGTCGGCCACAGCCAAAGATGAGAGAGCAAAACTAAGAGGAAAGAGCAACCAAACAGCAAACGTCTCACGTGCGGATTTCCATTTATTCACTGTTTGCTGCTCCTTTTTTTAAGCGATAACATCCGTTTTACAACGAATTGACAGCGCGAACAATCACCAGTTCAGTAATTTATTCAACCAATTGCCTGATTGTTCACATTGACGCTTCAGCGCCTCATTTTTATCCCATACGGGTAAAGTAAAGGTTTTTTCCGCGCAATCGGCCACCAGAGCCCCTGCGGGCTGCTGCTTGTATCCCATGGTGGTTATCTGCTTTGGCCAAGGCAGCGACAGTTTTTCAGGAATGCGCTGTTTCAGATATTCCGCATACACACGCAGCGCGCCGCTGGAAACCGGTCAGTTTGGTTGGTTTATTGTCATCACGCCCCAACCAAATGGTGGTAACTTCACGCCCGTCGACACCAACAAACCAACTGTCGCGGCTATCGTTACTGGTGCCCGTTTTCCCCGCCAGTGCTGCCCAAGCAAACTGATTTTGCAGATAGCGGCCAGTTCCCTGAGCGACCCCTTGTTTCATCGCATAGGTGGTCAACCACGCCGCCTGTTCGTCGACCGCAAGAGATGACTTCGGCAATGATTGATACAAAACGTTACCATCGAGATCGACCACGGAGCGCAATGCGGTCAGCGGCGCTTTTCGGCCAGAGTTGGTCAAGGTTTGGTACATCTGCGCCACTTCAATCGGCGTGAGGGAAAAGGCACCCAAGAACATCGAAGGCACCGGGCGAATTTCATCACGCTTAACGCCCAGTTTCTCTAGTGTTTGTGAGACGTTTTCAATCCCCAGTTGCATACCAAGGCGCACGGTCGGCACATTGAGCGACTTCGCCAGCGCTAAATAGAGCGGCACATCGCCACGAAACTGACGATCAAAATTGCGCGGCTCCCACACTGAGCCTTTACTGCCTTGCAAACTGAGCGGCGTATCTTGCAGTGTGGTCGCCAAGTTATACTTCTCTGGTTGAGACAGTGCGGTGAGATAAACCGCTGGCTTAACTAAAGAACCAATTGGACGACTGGCGTTGATCGCTCGGTTAAAACCATCGTAGCCAGTACGTTTGCCACCAACCATGGCACGAATTTCACCGCTATGCCGATCGACCGCCACCGCCGCCGCTTCAAGCGCGTCTCCCGACACTTTTTCCAGCTCGGGCATTTTCACCCCAATGGCGCGTTCAAGTTTCTCTTGTGACACGGGATCAAGCGAAGTAAATACACGCAAACCGCTCTCACCACGAAAAGCGTCACCCACTTTCTGTTTCAACTCCATCGACAACTGCTGAAAATACGCGGGCTGCCGGCTGGCGATGCGGGGCGTCGGCTGAATATCCAGCGGGCGACTGGCCGCTTGTTCGTAGGCCTGGGCACTGAGCAGCCCTTGCTGCATCATCAGACGCAAAACCAAATCGCGACGCTCCTGCGTTCGCTCGGGAAAGCGCACTGGGTTGTAGTAAGAAGGCCCTTTGACCATACCGACTAGCATGGCTAATTGGTCTATACGCAGCTCTTGGATTGGTTGGCCAAAATAGTAACGCGACGCCAACGCAAAACCGTGGATCGCTTGGTTACCACTTTGTCCTAAGTACACTTCATTGAGATAGGCTTCTAAGATGCGATCCTTGCTGTAACGATAGTCGAGAATTAACGCGATATACGCTTCACGCAGCTTGCGCCACAAGGTGCGATCTTGGGTCAAAAACAGGTTTTTCGCTAACTGCTGAGTCAAGGTACTGCCGCCTTGCACGGTTCTGCCTGCTTTAAGATTGACCAGCATCGCGCGCGCAATCGCCAGCGGTGAAACACCATCGTGCTGATAAAAGTGACGATCTTCGGTCACAAGTAAGGCATCGACGATGATTTCCGGAAATTGTTCGCGGCGCAGAAAGAGCCTTTGCTCTTCGCTGTCTTTTTCCAACATTCCTAGCATCTTCGGCTCTAAACGCAGATACCCGAGATCCCCTGTCGATTCGAGCGATTGAATGCGATTGAGCGTACCTGAGTCAAAATGCAGCATCACGTGGCGATCCGGCTCTGGGCCATCGGCAAATTCGAACGGACGGCGAATCAATTCAATTTTACTGCTTGAGGCGGCGTACTCTCCCGGGAACTTGGGTTGGCTCACTTTGCGGTAGTTGAGTACGTCCAGTTCGTTTTGTAACTCCTGACGGGAGAACGCATCGCCGGGCGAAAGCGTTAAGATACGCGCATACACCACGGTTGGGAGATCAAATAACTGCCCTTCAAAACGCTGTTTAACCACGCTATCAAGATAAATGCCGATAAACACCAGCAACGCCATCAGCGCCACAGTGCATTTCCAACTAAACGACCACAGCATACGTAGCCAATGGCGTTTCGCTTTTTGCTTAGCGGCTGGGCGGCGAGGCGAAGCACTGCGCTTACTTTTTTGCGGCGTTTTTTTCTTCGCGTTGTCAGTGCCTTTTACTGTTTTACTCATGAGTTTAACTGTCTTTTAGTTTTCGTCGTGGCGATATGGTTGGCTGGGTCATCCGGCCATACGTGTTTGGGATAGCGCCCTTTCATCTCTTTTTGCACTTCTTTGTAGGCACCAGCCCAAAAGCCAGCTAAATCTTGCGTCACCTGCAAAGGACGCCGCGCTGGAGAGAGCAGTTCAAGGGTTAATTTTATCCGCCCTTGCGCTATGGTTGGCGAAGTGCTCTCACCAAACAGCTCTTGCATGCGCACCGAGAGTACCGGGAAAGCGCCCTCTTGATAGCGGATCGCCTGACGCGTGCCAGTGGGTAACACATATTCCTGCGGCAGCCAAACATCCAACTGTTGATTAAGTGGCCAGCCCAAGCGCGCATTAAGCGCCTCACAGAGCCCAATTTTACTCAGATCTTTCACTGACGTGAGATGATTCATGTAAGGCGCTAGCCAGCTTGGTAAATCATTCAACAGACTAGCATCATCCATGGCGGGCCAAGTGTGCTCCGGTAGCCATTCAATGGCGCAGCGAATGCGTTGCAACAAGGCTTGGGCTTTGGGCGTCCAGTCTAAACTATCCAGCCCTTTGCGGCGTACATAGCTGAGTAAAGCCTGTGTCATTTTTTCTTTGCCCGGCTGGGGCAGTGGCTCACGCGCCACAATCAGCTCGCCGATGCGCGTCTGCTTTTCCGCCACTAAGCGCCCTTTGTTTTCATCCCAATCGACCTGTTCAGAGACTTGCAACAGCGCTGGATGATACTGTTCAAGCAACGCTAAACAGAGTGGCGCCGCCAGTTGGATCTGGCTGGCATTGCCACCACTGCGCAGCAGCTCAGCCGCGACCAGATAGTCGTTGTCACCCAAAGGATCATCTTCTCGCAGCTCACCACCATGGCCATTGGCCAGTACATAGCGCCCATTTTGCTTGTTCCTTCGCTGCGCGACTCGATCTGGATAGGCAAAACTCATCGCCACCGCTAGCAAAGGTTCTTCGACGTCACTCAGCGCAAATGTGGCGGATAACTGACTAGCGAGAGTCGCAGCACGTTTGCTCAACTGACCTTTTTTCGTATGTTTCCCACTTTGCCAACGATGCAAACTGTGCCCAAGGTGAGTGCCGTTTTTCTCCGGCTCCTCCAAAAGCACAGTGGCAGCAATCGCGCTTTGCAACAGAGCGTGGCTTTGCTTTGCACAGGCAATCAGCATGGCGGCTAAACGCGGCGCTAATCCGAGTTTTTGTGCCAAAGCGCCTTGCGCGGTCAGTTGATGGCCTTTCACCAATCCGAGCTGAGTTAACAAGCTTTTCGCTTGTGCTATCGACGCTGCGGGCGGAATGTCCAGCAGCTTGAGTGCCGTCGGTTCACTGACACCCCACTGCGCCAGCTCCATCATTAAAGCAGAGAGATCCGAATGCATAATTTCCGCCACTGGGACAGCGGGCATTTGCTGAAACTGGCTTGACGAATAAAGACGCACGCAGATGCCCTCTTCGATTCGTCCAGCGCGGCCTGCACGTTGAATGGCTGAGGATTGCGCAATGCGCACTTGCTCAAGACGCGTCAGCCCGGTTTTGACATCAAATCGGGCCACTCGCTCAAGGCCACAGTCGACCACTAAGCGGATCCCTTCAATCGTGAGTGAGGTTTCGGCAATATTGGTCGCCAGTACCACCTTGCGCTCACCGGGCTTGGGCGCTTGTATCGCCTTTTGCTGCTCATCAAATGACAACTGACCATATAAAGGGCAGATTTGCACCTGCTCGCTCAGGTGGGCAAGGCGCTCTGCCACTTGCTGAATGGCACTCACTCCGGGCAAAAACGCCAGTACCGAGCCAGATTGCTGGGCGAGTAGCTGCTCGATGGTTTTGCTCATCGCTAGCGGTAAATAATCATTGACACCTAGCGGCTGATAGCGAATCTCAACCTCAAAGGCGCGCCCTTGCGATTGGATGAAGGGGGCATCAGGCAGTAAATTTTGCAGCGCATCATGATCGAGCGTGGCTGACATCACCACCAGTTTGAGATCATCACGCAACGCCTCCTGCACTTCCAAAGCGAGCGCCAATGCCGTATCGGCGTGAATGCTGCGCTCATGAAACTCGTCAAAGATCAGCATATCCACGCCCGAGAGTTCAGGGTCGGATTGAATCATCCGCGTCATCACCCCTTCGGTAACGATCTCCAGTTGCGTGGCCGCGCTGACTTTACTTTCACCACGAAACCCGATAGCCAACTCGCTGCCCGACCGCTTCACCCAGTTGCTTGGCCAGATAGCTGGCAATATTGCGCGCCGCTAAACGGCGAGGCTCAAGCATAATGATCTTGCCGGTCACGGCCCGATTTAGCAGCAGTTGCAGCGGAAAATAGGTCGATTTACCCGCACCGGGGGCTGCTTTGAGGATGAGCTGACTGTGTTGAGCAACCGCCGCGAGCAGTTCTGGCATCACGGCTTGGATGGGCAATTGTGACAATGGAGGATCCTTATGCTTAAATGGCGGCCACATTGTACATAAAAACCAGCCTGTCTAAATACGCAAATGCAATTCCAACCCAAGTTACAAGCCGCTACTTTACAAAAGCGCTACAAACGTTTTCTCGCTGATGTGACCTATCAAGACGGCAGCATCGGCACCATTCACTGTGCCAATACGGGCGCGATGACAGGTTGTGCGACCGCTGGCGATACCATTTGGTACTCAACCTCAGACAATCCAAAACGCAAATACCCGCACAGTTGGGAGTTGACTGAAACCGTCCACGGCGAGCGGATTTGCGTCAATACCGCCAGAGCGAACCAACTGGCCGTCGAAGCGATTGAAAACGGCTGGATCACTGAGCTGCAAAACTATGACCGACTGCAAACCGAAGTAAGGTACGGCAGTGAAAACAGTCGAATTGATATCCTGCTCAGCGCACACGACAAAGCAACGTGTTATATAGAGGTCAAAAGCGTCACGCTGCTCGAACCGAGCGAGCCAGGGCAAGGCTATTTCCCTGACGCAGTGACAACTCGTGGGCAAAAACATCTGCGGGAACTCACAGAAATGGCACAAAATGGAAACCGAGCCATACTTTTGTTTGCTGTTTTACATTCAGGTATTGAAAAAGTTTCGGCGGCGCTCCATATAGACGCCAAATATTCCCAATTACTCAAACAAGCACAAAAAGCCGGAGTTGAAATCCTCTGTTATAAAGCAGAGATCAGCAATACAGAAATCAGACTCAATTCTGCTATCGAGTTTCTCGACAGATAGAAAAATGATGTGGTGTTCACATTGACATCAAGTTTACGATTGATAGTTTGCCAGCACCGCCTCTTTCTGCTATAGATACCCGCCTTAAATTAGCTGCTTAGCAGTTGATAGGTGTAAGTAGGAGATGCTGTATGCCAGAATCAAAGAAAAAAGCGCTAGGCATCCTAGCCATTGCCGGTGTGGAGCCGTATCAGGAAAAGCCTGGTGAAGAGTACATGTCACCAGACCAAGTGGTTCACTTTAGAAAGATTTTAGAAGCTTGGCGTAACCAGCTCAGGGAAGAAGTTGATCGTACTGTGCACCATATGCAGGACGAGGCGGCGAATTTCCCCGATCCAGTTGACCGCGCTTCACAAGAAGAAGAGTTCAGCTTGGAGCTTCGCAACCGTGACCGCGAACGTCGCTTGATCAAGAAGATCGAGAAGACACTCGACAAGATCAACGAAGAAGACTTTGGCTTCTGTGAGTCTTGTGGTGTGGAGATCGGCATTCGTCGTCTTGAAGCTCGCCCAACTGCCGATTTGTGTATCGACTGCAAAACCCTTGCGGAGATCAAAGAGAAGCAGATGCAGGGTTAAGTCACCTGATATCCGATCGTAAAGGGAGCTGTCGCTCCCTTTTTGTTTTGAGATCAAAAACTATGAGTTACATCGGTCGTTTCGCTCCCTCTCCTTCCGGCCCGCTCCATTTTGGCTCGCTGATCGCCGCTCTTGGCAGCTATTTCCAAGCCAAATCGCAGCATGGTAAATGGCTGGTACGCATTGAAGATCTCGACCCACCCCGAGAAATGCCGGGAGCGGCAGATCTTATTTTAAAAACACTGCAAACCTACCATCTTTACTGGGATGGTGAGGTGGTGTATCAAAGTCAGCGCCATGCGCTCTATCAAGCACAAATTGACCACTGGCTCGCTTCTGGTCAAGCATACTACTGCCAGTGCACGCGCAAACAGATCAAAGAAAATGGCGGCTACTATCCGGGCACGTGTCGCAGTGCGGGCCATAGCCAAGGGGCGATTCGTTTGAAAATGACGCACCCTGTGCACACTTTTGTCGATTTAAAGCACGGCGAAATCTCCATTCCCGCTGCGCTGGTCGATGAAGATTTTATTATCAAACGCCGAGATGGCTTGTTTGCTTACAATCTTGCTGTTGTACTGGACGACATTGACCAAGGCGTGACGGAAGTGGTGCGCGGCGCGGATCTCATCGAGCCAACCGGCAGACAGATCAGCTTGTACCAAATGCTTGGCCAGTCGCCGGTGCGCTATCTGCACTTACCGCTGGCCATCGATCACAGTGGCAATAAGCTCTCCAAACAAAATCACGCCACGGGCATCGATTTGCAAAACCCGGCGGCGCTAATTCTGGAAGCGATGACATTCCTCGGCTTCAAATGGGATGAGCAGCTAGAATACGCCAGCATTGACGAAATTCTTCGCTGGGGAGTAGAAAACTGGCAACTGACACAACTACCCGACAGATTGAAAATCACAGCACGATTCTCAAACGGTACTGTGTGAGCTATTATAAGCGCCAAAATCAAGCCAAATTGGCGTAAAACCTAACCAATGCAAAGGGGTTAACGGCCTCTTTTGCCAAATGCACATGAATAAAAACGAAAATACACCTTGCAGTCCCAGCTCTTGCCCGGAACTCGCTTTAAATGTGATTACTCGTCAAGAGCACAATATTTCACGCAAGCAGATCAGCGACAATGCGTTGAAAGTGCTATACCGACTTCATGGCGCCGGCTTTGACGCTTATTTAGTGGGTGGAGGCGTGCGAGATCTGCTACTCGGCCAAACACCGAAAGATTTCGATATTGCGACCAACGCAACGCCAGAGCAGCTTAAACATCTGTTTCGCAACTGCCGTTTAATTGGCCGTCGCTTTCGTCTGGCGCACATTATGTTTGGTCGCGACATCATCGAAGTGGCGACTTTTCGTGGTCACCACCAAGACGCCGATTCGCCAGTCTCGCAGCAATCCAAACAAGGCATGCTGCTACGCGATAACGTGTATGGCACGATTGATGAAG
The DNA here is from genome assembly GCF_009763805.1 of Vibrio cidicii. Taxonomy (NCBI): domain Bacteria; kingdom Pseudomonadati; phylum Pseudomonadota; class Gammaproteobacteria; order Vibrionales; family Vibrionaceae; genus Vibrio; species Vibrio cidicii. Next base: position 2,263,751 of record NZ_CP046804.1, read on the forward strand.
ATGCCGAACGCCGCGACTTCACCATTAACGCCATGTATTACAACATTGCCGACTATTCGATTCATGACTATGCAGGCGGCGTAGAAGATCTTGAAGACCGCTTAATCCGTCTGATTGGCGATCCGCAAACCCGTTATCGGGAAGATCCGGTGCGCATGCTGCGCGCAATTCGCTTTGCGGCCAAACTCGATTTTGACATCGAAGAAGACACCGCCGCGCCAATTGAAGAGCTGGCGCCTTTGCTACGCGACATTCCGGCGGCGCGCCTGTATGAAGAGTCTCTCAAGTTGCTGCAAGCAGGATACGGTTTGGAAACCTACCACCTACTGCGCGAGTACAATCTATTCCAGCAACTTTTCCCAGCCATTGCCGCCCATTTCACCGAAGATTACTCTTCGCCGACTGAGCAGATGCTGGATTTGGTGTTAGACTCCACCGACATGCGTATCGACGAAGGCAAGCGCATCAACCCTGCCTACATGTTCGCCGCTATGCTGTGGTATCCGATGCAGGCACTCGCTGACAAACTGATGGAAGCGCACAACTTGTGCCACTACGACGCGGTCATGGAAGCCAGTAACCTGATTTTGGATGAGCAAGTGCGCTCTATCGCTATTCCGCGCCGCCATACTGCCACCATTCGTGAGATTTGGCAGTTGCAACTGCGCATGCCAAGGCGCAACGGTAAACGCGCTTTCCGCTTGATGGAGCTTAACAAGTTCCGTGCGGGCTTTGATTTCCTCGAAATGCGTGGTGAGATCGAAGGCGGGGAAACCGATAAACTGGCCAAATGGTGGGCCACATTCCAAAACGCCGGGCGCGAAATGCGCGTCGCGATGGCTTCCGACCTTGATGGCAAACCCGGGTCTAAACCAAGCCGCAAGCGCAAATCCTCTTTCCGTAAGAAAAAGGACAAACCGCAGCCATGACCCGTGCATATATCGCGATCGGCAGTAATCTTGCCGATCCCGTTGCCCAAGCCAATCGTGCTATTGCGGCCTTGAAAAGCTTACCAAACAGTAAGCTGGTCGCGGTATCTCAGCTTTACAGCAGCACACCGATGGGGCCACAAAATCAGCCCGACTACATTAACGCTGTGGCTGAAATCCAAACCGAATTAACGCCGTTGCAACTGCTCGATTGCACTCAAGCGATTGAACTGGAGCAAGGGCGTGTCCGTAAAGAAGAGCGCTGGGGACCAAGAACCCTAGATCTCGACCTCCTTCTTTACGGCAATGAGGTGATCGACTCCGAGCGGTTAACCATTCCCCATTATGGAATGAAAGAGCGTGAGTTCGTTCTTTACCCACTCGCCGAAATCGCACCAAATTTAACCCTCCCTGACGGGACCAGGCTCGCTGATCTTCTCACTCAGGTGGAGAGAAACGGCCTCGGTATTTGGCAATCATAGCCAACTCCTAGTAAGGAAAAATCATGAAAAAAATTACCATTAATGACCTGATGAAGTGGAAACAGGAAGGTCGTAAGTTCCCAACATCCACCGCCTACGACGCGAGTTTTGCTCAGTTGTTCGAAAGCCAAGAGATGCCGGTTTTGCTTGTCGGCGACTCACTTGGCATGGTGTTGCAAGGGCACGCCGATACTCTGCCTGTCACTGTTGACGATATCGCTTATCACACTCGTTGTGTTCGCGCTGGTAGCCCTAACTGCCTGCTCATGGCCGACATGCCTTTTATGAGCTATGCCACACCCGAACAAGCGTGTGACAACGCCGCCAAACTGATGCGCGCAGGCGCAAATATGGTAAAAATTGAGGGCGGTGACTGGCTGGTGGACACGGTCAAAATGCTGACCGAACGTGCCATTCCAGTGTGTGCTCACCTTGGCCTGACACCACAATCCGTCAATATTTTTGGTGGTTATAAAGTGCAAGGCCGCGAACAAGATAAAGCCGATCGCATGGTGAAAGATGCACTCGCGCTACAAGAAGCGGGCGCGCAAATCGTCCTGCTTGAGTGTGTTCCGGCGTCGCTGGCGGCACGAATTACTCAAGTACTGGATGTTCCAGTGATTGGTATTGGTGCCGGAAATGTGACCGACGGTCAGATCTTGGTTATGCATGATATGTTTGGTATTTCAGCCAATTACATGCCAAAATTCTCGAAAAATTTCCTAGCGGAAACCGGTGATATGCGTAAAGCGGTCGCCTTGTACATGGAACAGGTACAGGCAGGCACGTTCCCAGATGACGCACACACCATTGCATAGAGGATAGAGTAGATGCAAACCTTTGCCGACATTGCCGCCCTGCGCGATCAGCTTCGCACCTTTAAGCGCGAAGGGCGCAAAATTGCTTTTGTTCCCACCATGGGCAATCTGCATGAAGGTCACCTGACCTTAGTGCGTAAGGCTCGCGAGCATGCCGATATTGTGGTAGTGAGTATTTTTGTCAACCCGATGCAGTTTGAGCGTGCAGATGACCTCAACAACTACCCAAGAACGCTGGATGAAGACTTGAGCAAACTCAACTCGCAAGGGGTCGATCTGGTCTTTACCCCAACCGCCGAGATGATGTATCCAGAAGGTCTCGATAAACAGACCGCAGTCGAAGTTCCTGGACTTTCTAGCATGCTGGAAGGTGCCTCTCGTCCGGGGCATTTCCGTGGTGTTGCCACCATAGTGACCAAACTGTTTAATATCGTGCAGCCTGATGTTGCTTGCTTTGGTGAGAAAGATTTCCAACAACTGGCGATCATTCGCAAAATGACCAGCGATCTGGCGTTAGATATTGAGATCATCGGCGTGCCGACAGTGCGTGAAATGGATGGTCTGGCGATGAGCTCGCGCAACGGTCTGCTGACGATCGATGAGCGCCAACGTGCACCAGTGCTGGCACGCACCATGCGTTGGATCAGTAGCGCGATCCGCGGTGGACGTGACGATTATGCGTCGATCATCGAAGATGCCAACGACCAACTGCGCGCGGCCGATTTGCAACCGGATGAGATCTTTATCCGTGATGCGCGCACGCTGCAAGCGATCAACGCCGACACCACGCAAGCCGTTATCTTGATGTCCGCTTTCCTTGGTAAAGCGCGCTTGATTGACAACCAAGTAGTTGAGCTCAATAAAGAGAGCAAAGAAGAAGCGGAGCCTACCGCCGCCGCTTCAAGCAACGATGCCAATAGCTAAGCTGGCGATGGTTTACTCGCCTATCGTTGAAAGGCAAAAATGAAAAAGGGTTGTCGATGTGACAGCCCTTTTTATTGCTTGTTTTCTTTCTTTTTTATTACTTATTTTATTGCTTCGCAATGGACGTCAGCGTTATGAACGCAGACCAATGCCTCGCGTCACTAGGTAATGGGCAACACCGTATAGCAGCAAAACGAAACCGCCGAGTACAGTAAACGAAGTGGCGATGCCCACATCCGACACCCCTAAAAAGCCATAACGGAAAGCGTTGACCATGTAGACGATAGGGTTGATTTGCGACACCCCTTGCCAAAACTCCGGCAACAGTTGAATCGAATAAAAGACGCCACCGAGATAGGTCAGCGGTGTCAAAACAAAGGTCGGGATAATCGAAATGTCGTCAAAGGTACGGGCAAAAACCGCGTTGATCAGCCCGCCAAGAGCAAACACCACCGAAGTTAAAAACACCGTGGCAAAAATGATTCCCCAATGCTGAACTTGGAGATCGACAAACAGCAGCGAAACTGCGGTGACCATCGCCCCCACCAGTAAGCCTCGCGCTACGCCACCCATCACAAAACCTAAGATGATCACATAATTGGGCACAGGAGCGACCAACAACTCTTCAATGTTGCGTTGAAACTTGGCACTAAAAAACGAAGAGGCGACATTGGAGTAGGAGTTGGTGATCACCGACATCATGATAAGTCCGGGGACAATATACTCCATGTAGCTAAAACCGTTCATCTGGCCGATACGAGAGCCGATCAGGCTGCCAAAAATAATGAAATACAAACTCATGGTGATCGCCGGCGGAACCAAAGTCTGCACCCAAATACGGGTAAAGCGGTTGATCTCTTTAGTCAGCAAGCTACAAAACGCAGTCCAATACAAACGATACATGCTTATTTCTCCTTAGCCTGCTCACGCACAATACTCACAAACAACTCTTCAAGGCGGTTGGCTTTGTTGCGCATCGACATCACCATGATCCCCTGCGCGCTGAGCTGGGCGAAGACCTGATTGAGCGGCTGCGTTTTTTCAATCTCAATTTCCAATGAGTCGTTGTCACAGCGAGATGACACCACGCCAGTCAGTTCAGGCGTCGCCGAACCCGGAGCGAGATCCAAAATAAAGGTTTCCACATCCAGCTTCGCCAACAACGCTTTCATGCTGGTGTTTTCAATCAGCTCGCCTTTGTTGATGATGCCGATATTGCGACACAGCATCTCCGCTTCTTCCAGATAGTGGGTGGTGAGAATGATGGTAATGCCTTGCTGTTGGTTAATCTCTTGCAAAAACTCCCACATGGAGCGGCGCAATTCGATGTCCACCCCTGCGGTTGGTTCATCTAAAATCAACAGCTTGGGTTCATGCATCAGTGCGCGAGCGATCATCAATCGTCGCTTCATCCCGCCAGAAAGATTACGCGCACGTTCTTTGCGTTTTTCCCACAGATCGAGTTTAGATAGGTACTTTTTCGCTCTTTCTTTCGCCAGTTCGCGTGATACACCATAATAGCCAGCTTGCTGCATCACTATCTGTTCCACCGTCTCAAACTGGTTAAAGTTAAATTCTTGCGGAACTAGCCCTAAGTTCTGTTTGGCTAACTCTAAATCGCGGTCAATGTCGTAACCAAAGACCTTCACGTTCCCAGACGTTTTATTTACCAAAGAGGAGATAACACCAATCGTGGTCGATTTCCCCGCCCCATTCGGGCCTAACAACGCATAAAAGTCGCCTTTTTTCACATTCAGGCTGATCCCTTTGAGCGCCTCAAAGCCGCCCGCATAGGTTTTACGCAGTTGTTCTATTTCGAGTGCGTACATAAATCCACATTGCTCTTTTCATCAATAATGCCTATCAAATGACGCCCACTTGCTGCTTTTTCAACCCTGCATTAGAAATTAATCATAAACAAAAGCGCGGCTCACAGGCCGCGCTCTACCATACCGTGGATTGAAACCCAAACCGCCAACGTTAGTTCAATTGAATTGGCGTTTTCTCAACAGTTTTTACCGCTGCATTCAAGGCTTCGTAGCGAAATTTGAAGGTATTCTCTGCGGGCACTAAATCGAGCACGTGGAACCTTTGCAATTGCTCGCGAGTACGCTCGTTTGGACAGAGTAAATAGACCTCACAGTGTGCCTCCAGCGCATCTTTGATCGCGTTTTCCAGCGCTAATCCTACCGTTACATCAATCATAGGTACGTCAGTCAAATCCAAAATCATCACTTCATACTCATTGATACTGGTATGTTGGCGGGAAATTGCTTTCGACACGCTGAAAATCATCGGTCCTGAAAGGTAGAAAAACAGTACCTTACTATTGGCTTTATCCAACAGCGCACGCTCACTGTCAGTCAGCGGCACATCATCGTCATCGGCGTCACTGATCGCTTTCACTTGTTTGGCTTGCTCGCGGCTTAAGCGCTCAATCACTAGGATATTGGAGATAAACACCCCCAACCCGACCGCCGCGATCAAATCGACAAACACGGTCAGAAGCATCACGCCGTACATGATCGCCATCCCCTGCACGCTGACTTTGTGCGCGCGCTGGATAAAACTCCAATCGAGAATGCCAAAGCCGACATAGACTGCAATCCCGGCGAGCACCGCCATCGGAATCGGAGCGGTCAGACCGCTCGCCACCAGTACCACTAGCGCTAAAATCAGCGCTCTTGCCACACCAGAGAGCGGTGAGCGAGCCCCTACCTGAATGTTCGTCACCGTGCCCATGGTCGCGCCAGCGCCGGGCAGCGCACCAAACAGCCCTGAGATCATGTTGGCCAAACCTTGGCCGCGCAGTTCTTTGTCTGAGTCATGCTCTTTACGCGTCAGCGAATCACCAATGACCGCGGTGAGTAAGGTATCAATGCAACCCAAAGTTCCGAGTACCAGCGCATCAATCACCATAGTGGTAAAGAGTTCCGCGTCTAGTACAGGCACCACCAGCGATGGCAAACCCGTGGGAATCTCGCCAATGCGGCGAATCTCTTCGCTATCAAACAGCATCACAGAAAGCAGCGTCACCGCCACCAGTGCCACCAACTGTGCAGGCACATACTTACGATATTGTTTGGGAAAGAAAAACAGAATGCCTAAAGTCAGCAAGCCAAGAAACAGCTCGCCAAACTTCATATTAGCCAGTGTCGTGGGCAAGGCCGACAGCGTACCCATCACACCACCAGATGGCGCAGCATGGCCGAGTAGTGGCGACAGTTGCAGAATAATCAAGATGACGCCAATTCCCGACATAAAGCCGGAGATCACGCTATATGGCATCAGAGTGATGTATTTCCCCAGCTTGAGCGTCCCGATGAGTATTTGAAACGCGCCTGCCATCATGACCACAGTAAAAGTCATGGCTATGCCAGACTCCGGATACTTGGCCACCATACTGGTCAGCACTGCAGTCATGATCACCGTCATCGGGCCGGTCGGCTCAGAAATAAGCGTGGTCGAGCCACCGAACAGCGCAGCGAACAGGCCGACCAATATGGCGCCCCACAGACCCGCTTCCGCTCCCGCACCAGAAGCCACCCCAAACGCCAGCGCCAGCGGCAGTGAGATAATTGCCGTGGTGACCCCACCAAACAGGTCTCCTTTGACGTTCATATCTGAAAAGCGTGACATCTTCCCCTTCTTCCTCCAAATAAGCAGATAAATCGCAGCAAATTGCTTAAATCATCCATCGGTACGATACGAGTCAGCGTGTTTTGCTTTCTCAACGATGTTTTAACGACGTTAGATGAAAAGTCTATAACGTTTGCTACTAAAACTCGTCAGATGAGTGCACTTGTCATCAATTAGTAAGAGAACGAAATTGTAACATTGTGTATAGTTGGTTGAATCGATTGAGGGAAGTAAGATGCCAGAGTTAAAACAACTATTTGAAAACAATGCAAAGTGGTCAGATTCAATCAAGGCTGATCGGCCTGAATACTTTGCCAAGCTCGCACAAGGACAAAATCCAGACTTTCTCTGGATCGGCTGTGCGGATAGCCGAGTTCCCGCAGAGCGATTAACCGGCCTTTACTCTGGCGAACTATTCGTTCACCGCAACGTAGCAAACTTAGTAGTGCATACCGACCTCAACTGCTTATCGGTGGTGCAGTATGCGGTGGATGTGCTTCAGGTTAAGCACATCATTGTTTGCGGCCACTACGACTGCGGCGGGGTGAAAGCGAGTATCAAAAATCCGAAACTCGGATTGATTAACAACTGGCTATTGCACATCCGCGATCTCTACTTAAAGCACCGCAGCTACTTAGACTTCATGCCTGAAGATCAACGAGCGGATAAATTGGCAGAGCTTAACGTCGCAGAGCAGATCTACAACTTAGGTAACTCGACTATCTTGCAAAATGCATGGGAGCGAGGCCAAGAGATTGAGCTTCATGGCCTAGTGTACGGTATTGAGGATGGCCGTTTGGAATACCTTGGGGTGCGTTGTCACTCCAGCGACTGCGTAGAAACAACCTACGCAAGCTCACTAGAAAAGATCCTCAACCCAGAGCACAAACTGCTGTGTCGTTAAGACGCAATTGCGTATACCCACCGATTCAAATCAAAGAAACGAAAAAACGCCCGTGTTCAGGGCGTTTTTTATTGAAGATCACTTGCAAAGCTCTGCTCAAGCTTCTTTGCTGCCGCTTACTCCTGCGGAACCACTTTGCCGATAAACGGTAGGTGGCGATACTTCTGTGCGTAGTCGATACCGACACCAACGACGAACTCATCGGGAATTTCAAAACCAATCCAAGTCACATCGACAGGCACTTCACGACGAGTCGGTTTGTCGAGCAGCGTACAAATATGGATGGATTTAGGTTCACGTAGCGATAAGATCTCTTTGATTTTGCTCAGCGTGTTACCCGTATCGATGATGTCTTCGACGATCAACACGTCTTTACCTTTAATGTCATCATCTAAGTCTTTAAGAATACGGACATCACGTGAGCTCTCCATGGTGTTGCCATAGCTTGATGCCGTCATAAAATCGACTTGGTGTGTCAGGTTGATTGCGCGCGCTAGATCGGCCATAAATACAAAAGAGCCGCGCAGTAAGCCAACCAGGACCAAATCTTCACTACCTTGATAATGCGCCGTGATCTGCTTGCCTAATTCACGAATACGTTCCTGAACAGTCTGCTCAGAAATCATTACTTCTACTGTATGCTTCATACTGTGCTCAATCTTTTTTGTTGGGAATGGCGACGTTTTTCAGCCTTAAGCGGCTAAGCGCAAATCTCGCGCAAACGTTCACTTGAATCTGGCGCGTAGTGTAACACTCCCACCCTCAATCTTTAAGCCCTGCGAGGCAGATCTTTTTATCTGCTTGTTACTACTCAACAAAATAAGACGTAGAGAGACATTGGTACCAAATCGGTAAAGTTTTCGCTAAAAATGTTATCAACATTGACATTACTGTCTATTTCTTGGGCATAATTTGTTGACCCGAAGCATATGCACCATTACACTCATGATGCTTAGAGCAATTATTAAAAAAATCAATAGGGACTAACGTTCCGAATAACTTTTTATACATACCAACTCATTGGCAAGGAATCTAATTATGGACTCAATAGCAAAGAGACCTCGAACTCGTTTATCTCCACTGAAACGTAAACAACAACTGATGGAAATCGCACTGGAAGTGTTTGCTCGTCGTGGCATCGGCCGCGGTGGTCACGCAGACATCGCCGAGATTGCGCAGGTTTCTGTCGCCACCGTATTTAACTATTTCCCGACCCGTGAAGATCTGGTTGATGAAGTGCTCAATCATGTCGTGCGTCAGTTTTCAAACTTCCTGTCCGATAACATTGACCTCGACATTCACGCGCAAGATAACCTCAAAAACATCACTAACGCGATGATTGAACTGGTGACTCAAGACTGTCATTGGCTCAAAGTGTGGTTTGAATGGAGCGCATCAACGCGTGATGAAGTATGGCCACTATTTGTCACCACCAACCGCACTAACCAACTGCTGGTACAGAACATGTTTGTTTCGCGCCATCGAGCGTGGCGAAGTGTGTGATAAACACAGCCCGGAAGATTTGGCGAATATGTTCCTTGGCATCTGCTACTCACTGTTTGTGCAAGCCAACCGTGCCAAGAGCGAAGCGGAACTGACCAAACTGGTCAACAGCTACCTGCAAATGCTTTGCATCTATAAGGGTGAGAGCTAAACAGTGCCTAGGTGCTAGGTGCTAGGTGCTAGGTGCTAGGTGCTAGGTGCTAGGTGCTAGGTGCTAGGAATAGTTTAAGGTTGATACTCGGGTATCAACCTTTTTTATTTCCGCAGGAAATTGCTCTGTTTAGCAATCAATGAAAGCCATAAAAAAACCGCTGAACAATCAGCGGTTTTTATCATTTGGCGCTCAGAAAGCTATTTTTTCTTTTTCGCTTTGGCGTTTGGCAGATCAGTGATCGTGCCTTCAAACACTTCAGCAGCCAGACCCACAGACTCGTGCAGAGTTGGGTGAGCGTGGATGGTCAGAGCGATGTCTTCTGCATCACAGCCCATCTCGATAGCAAGGCCGATTTCGCCCAGTAGTTCGCCACCGTTAGTACCCACGATAGCACCACCGATAACGCGGTGAGTCTCTTTATCAAAGATCAGCTTAGTCATACCATCAGCACAGTCAGACGCGATTGCACGGCCTGATGCAGCCCAAGGGAAGGTGGCAACTTCGTAGTTAATGCCTTCTGCTTTCGCTTCTTTCTCAGTCTTGCCAACCCATGCCACTTCTGGCTCGGTGTAGGCAATTGAAGGAATCACTTTAGGATCGAAGTAGTGCTTCTTACCCGAGATCACTTCTGCCGCTACGTGGCCTTCATGTACACCTTTGTGCGCCAACATTGGTTGGCCAACGATGTCACCGATGGCGAAAATGTGCGGAACGTTAGTGCGCATTTGCTTGTCAACGTTGATAAAACCACGCTCATCCACTTCCAAGCCTGCTTTTTCAGCATCCAGCAGTTTACCGTTTGGTACACGACCGATAGCCACTAGAACCGCGTCGTAACGTTCAGCTTCCGCTGGGGCTTTTTTGCCTTCCATGGAAACGTAGATACCGTCTTCTTTCGCTTCAACGGCCGTTACTTTGGTTTCCAACATCAGGTTAAACTTATCTTTGATGCGCTTGGTATAGACTTTAACCATATCTTTATCCGCAGCAGGGATAAGTTGGTCAAACATCTCAACCACATCAATTTTAGAGCCTAGTGAATGGTAAACCGTCGCCATTTCCAGACCAATGATACCACCGCCCATGATCAGCAGTTTTCCAGGAACTTCTTTCAGTTCCAGAGCGTCTGTTGAATCCCAAATACGTGGGTCTTCATGAGGAATAAATGGCAGTTTAATTGGGCGAGAACCGGCTGCAACGATGGCGTTGTCGAAGTTAACCACGGTTTTACCGTCTTCGCCTTCCACTTCAATCGTGTTAGGGCCAGTGAACTTACCAAAACCGTTAACCACGTTCACTTTACGCATCTTAGCCATACCGCCAAGACCGCCAGTCAGTTGATTAATTACTTTTTCTTTCCACAGACGGATCTTGTCGATGTCTGTTTGCGGTTCGCCAAATACGATGCCGTGCTCAGCCAGCGCTTTAGCTTCTTCGATAACTTTAGCTACGTGCAGTAATGCTTTCGATGGGATACAACCCACGTTCAGACACACACCACCAAGAGTGTTGTAACGTTCGATAAGAACAGTGTCCAGACCTAAGTCTGCACAGCGGAATGCAGCGGAGTAACCAGCAGGACCGGCACCAAGTACTACCACCTGGGCTTTAATTTCTTTGCTCATTTTGACCTCTTGTAGTCATTATCCCTAACAGGCTGAGTGAGTTTTGATTTTTTGTTTAAGAGTGGTTTGTTTTAAACATTTTTTCAGACCGCCAACAGTTTACAGAGATGTTAATGGTGTGAAAAGTAAATCAATTTAGCCTGTGAGCCAGACGACAATTCAGTGCATAAAAAGCCAATTGAGAACGGCGATTCACCAAATTGTCAGACAATTCTATTAACAGAGGCGGCATAAGGCCGCCTCTGGAGTTTTCTATTACAGAACCAAACGGCGAATGTCAGACAGACACTCGTTTAGGTAAGTAATGAAACGCGCACCTTCAGCGCCATCGATCACACGGTGGTCGTAAGACAGAGACAGAGGAAGTTGCAGACGTGGAGCAAACTCTTTGCCGTTCCACACTGGCTTGATCTCAGACTTAGACACGCCAAGGATACCCACTTCTGGTGCGTTCACGATTGGTGTGAATGCGGTGCCGCCGATACCACCCAGACTTGAGATGGTGAAACAGCCGCCTTGCATGTCTGCCGCCGTCAGTTTACCTGCACGTGCTTTCTTCGATACAACGGCCAGCTCTTCAGACAGCTCGTAGATACCTTTCTTGTTCACGTCTTTGAATACAGGAACAACCAGACCGTTTGGTGTATCGACTGCGATACCGATGTTCACATATTTCTTCAGGATCAGGCTCTCACCGTCTTCAGACAGAGAAGAGTTGAACGCAGGGAACGCTTCCAGCGCTTTTGCCGCAGCTTTCATGATGAACACCAGTGGCGTGATCTTCATGCCTGAATCTTTCTTCGCTTCGATCGCGTTTCTGCTCTTTACGGAATGCTTCTAGCTCAGTGATGTCTGCGTTATCCCACTGTGTAACGTGCGGGATCATCACCCAGTTACGGTGCAGGTTCGCGCCAGAGATCTTCTTAATGCGAGACAGTGGCTGAATTTCAGTTTCACCGAACTTGCTGAAGTCCACTTTTGGCCAAGGTAGCAGACCTAGTGCCGCGCCGTCGCCTTTGCCAGATGCTGCTGATGCGGCACCTGATTCCAGACGTTTCAGAGCTTCTTTCACGTAGTTCTGAACATCTTCTTTCAGAATACGGCTCTTACGGCCTGAACCTTTCACTTTAGACAGGTTAACGCCGAATTCACGCGCTAGGCGACGAACCACTGGAGACGCGTGTGCGTACTCGTTGTTTTCTTGGAAGTCACCCGTTGCCGCTGCAGGCGCTGCCGCCGCTGGAGCTTCAACTTTCGGTGCCGCTGCTGCTGGAGCTGCTGCCTGAGCTGGTGCTGAGACTGCTGCCGGCGCTGCGCCGGCCACCGGAGTGCCGGCCACTTCAAACACCATGATCAGTGAGCCAGTTGACACTTTATCGCCAGCTGCAACTTTGATTTCTTTAACCGTACCAGCAAATGGAGCAGGTACTTCCATAGAAGCTTTGTCACCTTCAACAGTAATCAGAGATTGCTCTTCAGTTACTGTATCGCCAACCGCGACCATGATTTCGGTCACTTCAACTTCGTCGCCACCGATATCTGGAACGTTAACTTCTTTCAGTGCTGCAACGGCTGGAGCCGCCGCTGGCGCTGCTGCAACTGGTGCAGGAGCGGCCGCACCTGAACCTGCCACTTCAAAGATCATCACTAGTGAGCCAGTTGATACTTTATCGCCAGTTGCAACTTTGATTTCTTTTAGCGTACCCGCGAATGGCGCTGGCACTTCCATTGAAGCTTTATCACCTTCTACTGTGAGTAGAGATTGCTCTTCAGCGATTGAATCGCCAACGGCAACCATGATTTCAGTCACTTCAACTTCGTCGCCACCGATGTCCGGTACACAAACTTCTTTTAGTTCACTTGCTGCTGCAGGTGCGGCTACCGGAGCTGCTTCTGCCGCTGGAGCTGGTGCAGCCGCTGCTGCACCTTCCGCTTCAGCTACTGTTTCAAATAGCATAATCAGTGAGCCAGTCGTTACTTTGTCGCCAGCCACTACTTTGATTTCTTTAACAGTACCTGCCTGAGACGCTGGAACTTCCATAGAAGCTTTGTCGCCTTCAACAGTAATCAGAGATTGTTCTTCTTCAACCTTGTCGCCTACGCTTACAAGAATCTCAGTAACTTCAACCTCGTCTGCACCGATATCTGGTACGTAAATTTCGATAGCCATGCTTTTCCTACCTTCAATTAAGCGTATAGCGGGTTTGTTTTTTCAGTGTCGATGTTGAATTTCTTGATAGCTTCCGCCACCACAGATTTCTCAACTTCGCCACGTTGCGCTAGTTCGTTTAGAGCTGCAACAACCACGTAGCCTGCGTTCACTTCGAAGTGACGACGTAGGTTCTCACGGCTGTCTGAGCGACCGAAACCGTCAGTACCCAGTACTTTGTAAGACTCAGCAGGAATGAACGCGCGAACTTGGTCAGCGTAGTTCTTCATGTAGTCGGTTGCAGCGATGGCTGGTTCAGTACCCATGACTGAAGCGATGTAAGGTACTTTCGCTTCTGCTTCTGGGTGAAGCATGTTGTAACGCTCACACGCCTGACCGTCACGAGCCAGTTCGTTGAACGAGGTTACCGAGTAAACATCAGAGGCGATGCCGTATTCTTCGCTCAGGATAACAGCCGCTTTACGTACTTCGTTCATGATAGTACCTGAGCTCATCAGCTGAACTTTACCTTTAGAACCAGACAGAGTTTCCAGCTTGTAGATACCTTTACGGATACCTTCTTCAGCGCCTTCTGGCATTGCTGGCATTGCGTAGTTTTCGTTCATCAGCGTTAGGTAGTAGAACACGTTCTCTTGATCGCCGTACATACGACGGATACCGTCTTGCATGATAACCGCAACTTCGTAAGCAAAAGTCGGATCGTAAGAGATACAGTTTGGTACTGTGCCCGCCAGAATGTGCGAGTGACCATCTTCGTGCTGCAGACCTTCACCGTTCAGAGTGGTACGACCTGCTGTTGCGCCCAGTAGGAAACCACGAGCTTGTTGGTCACCTGCCATCCATGCCATGTCGCCAACACGTTGGAAACCGAACATAGAGTAGTAGATGTAGAACGGGATCATCGGCAGGTTGTTGGTGCTGTATGACGTTGCAGCAGCAACCCATGAAGACATAGCACCCAGCTCGTTGATACCTTCTTGCAGTACCTGACCAGACGTTGCTTCTTTGTAGTAAGAAACGATATCGCGATCTTGAGGGGTATAATTCTGACCGTGTGGGTTGTAAATACCGATTTGACGGAATAGACCTTCCATACCGAAAGTACGCGCTTCATCAGCGATGATAGGAACGATGTTCTTACCAATGTTTTTGTCTTTCAACAAGATGTTCAGTGCACGCACGTAAGCCATCGTTGAAGAGATTTCACGTTTCTGCTCTTCCAGAAGCGGTTTGAACTCTTCCAGTTCTGGAATAACCAGTTCCTGAGTGAAGTTAGGCAGACGCTGTGGCGTGTAACCGTGCAGCGCTTTACGACGAGCGTGCAGGTATTCGTATTCTTTCGAACCTTCTTCCAGTTTCAGGTAAGGCAGTTTGTTCACTTCTTCGTCAGAGATCAGATCTTGCAGGCCAAGACGGTTACGCATCGCTAGTACGTGCGTCATATCCATCTTCTTCACTTGGTGTGCAATGTTCTTACCTTCTGCCGCTTCACCCATGCCGTAACCTTTAACGGTTTTCGCAAGGATAACGGTTGGACGACCATTGGTCTCTTGTGCGTTCTTGAACGCCGCGTACAGTTTAGAAGACTCGTGACCGCCGCGTTTCAGCGCGAAGATCTCATCGTCAGTCATGTCAGCAACAAGAGCCGCTGTCTCTGGGTATTTACCGAAGAAATGCTCACGAACGTAAGCGCCATCTTTCGCTTTGAACGTTTGGTAGTCGCCGTCGATGGTTTCGTTCATCAGTTGCAGCAGTTTACCTGTAGTGTCTTTCGCCAGCAGTTTATCCCAGCCGTTACCCCAGATAACTTTCACCACGTTCCAGCCAGCACCTTTGAACAGACCTTCCAGTTCTTGGATGATCTTGCCGTTACCCATTACTGGGCCGTCCAGACGCTGCAGGTTACAGTTGATAAGGAAACACAGGTTGTCCAGTTTTTCACGTGCAGCGAAAGAGATCGCACCGCGTGATTCTGGCTCATCCATCTCACCGTCACCTAGGAACGCATAAACGCGCTGCTCTGAGGTGTCTTTCATACCACGGCCTTCCAGATACTTGAGGAAGCGGGCTTGGTAGATGGCAGAAATTGGACCCAGACCCATAGATACGGTTGGGAATTGCCAGAATTCAGGCATCAATTTCGGGTGTGGGTAAGAAGGAATGCCTTTGCCATCCACTTCTTGACGGAAGTTGTCTAGCTGCTCTTCAGTCAGGCGGCCTTCAACGAAAGCACGCGCGTAAATCCCTGGAGAAATATGACCTTGGTAGTAAACCAAATCGCCACCATCTTTTTCGTTAGGAGCACGGAAGAAGTGGTTGAAACATGTCTCATAGAACGCCGCTGACGACTGGAATGACGCCATATGGCCGCCCAGATCCAAATCTTTCTTCGATGCACGAAGAACGATCATAATTGCGTTCCAGCGAATGATTGAACGAATACGGCGTTCGATCGTAGTGTCACCTGGGTAAGCTGGTTCTTGGGCTGCAGGAATCGTGTTGATGTAGTTGGTTGTGATGCCGGTTGGCATATCAACACCGTCTAGACGTGCTTTTTCCAGAACTTCTTCAAGTAGGAACTGCGCACGCTCTACGCCTTCTTCACGTACAACTGACTCAAGCGCGGCTAACCACTCCTGAGTTTCCAGTGCATCTACGTCATGCTTCATGTCAGACATGGCGATCTATCCTTCTGTTGGTTGGATCTAGTTTGAATCGCAATGAACCACTATTGCGGCTCATTACCTTGTTGAATTCGACGCAGCGATCGCTCACGGCGAGTCTGTTCACGAGTCAAATCCAACAACGTTTCTTCGATATAAGCTAAGTGAGAATGGGACATTTCACGCGCCTTTTCTGGCTGACCTGAAACAATCGCATCCACGATATTAGCCCGGTGCTTACTTACTTTCTCAACCGCTTCTGGGCGGCGATGTAATAATTTAAAATTCTGTCGAATATTTTGCTCAAGCAAAGGCGCAAGGCTACGTACGATGTGCAGCAGTACGACATTGTGTGCCGCTTCAGTAATTGCGATGAGAAACGCCATCACTTGTTCAGCTTCCGCATCGGCGTCTTTCTTTTCCTGAACCTCAGCGATTCGGGAAACGCAGGTTTGAATACGGGCAAAATCTTCTTCGGTACCACGCAACGCCGCAAAATAAGCGCAAATACCTTCCAGCGCATGACGCGCTTCCAGTAAGTCCAGTTGAGTCTCTGAGTGGCTAGACAATAAATTTAGCAGAGGATCGGAAAAACTCTGCCAAATGCGGTCGCTGACAAACGTTCCGCCCCCTTGGCGACGGGTCAGTAGACGTTTGGCTTCCAGGCGCTGAATGGCTTCTCTGATGGAGGGACGCGAAACCTCAAACTGTTTGGCAAGCTCCCTTTCTGGTGGGAGTTGCTGGCCAGGTGAGAGCGTTCCTTCCACTATCAGCCGCTCCAATTCCTGTTCAATCACATCGGAGAGCTTTGGCTGACGAATCCTTTGATAAGCCATAATTTATTGTTCTTCTACTCTTGAATTCACTAGCAATTCGCTTTGCTGGCAATTGGTAATACCAATTTTAAGTTGGTGCAGAAATTAACATAATTTAAACGCCACTGTCCAGCCAAAAGTTGACCTAAATCATAGAACAGCTCACGCCTCAACACTTTGATAACATCCGAAGATTAAAACAGCAATATAATTGGTCTGACCAATTACAAAGTAGAAACAGATGGGCGAGTAACGTGCTGGTCAGTTTGGTCACAACATGGCAAATGCGCGAATCTAAACGCAGCTCATTTTGTCAAAGCGGGCGCTGGGTTACGCTTTTTCCATCCACTAGCGAGCATAAAAAAGGTAAGCGACTTAGCTTACCTTTTTATGATACAAGACTCTTATCCAGTGCGGACTCACCGCCGCTTTACACATCGCCATCGCCTTGCAGCATGGCGCGGTAACGACGCCAATCAAAACTGAGACCGGGATCGGTTTTGCGCAGCGGTGCAATGTATTGATGCCCGGTGATCCGCGAAGGCGTAATGCGCGGATAGTGTTCGATGATAGTTTGGCTTAATTGGGCAAGCGCAGCGTATTGCTCTGGGGTGTAAGCGACAAAATCTGTCCCTTCCAACTCAATGCCGATGGAATAATCGTTACACCGCGAAACGCCAGCAAAACTGGAAGCACCAGCGTGCCAAGCTCTATCGTCAAAAGAGACAAACTGCACAATATCGCCATCGCGTTTTATCAAGCAATGGGCCGATACCCGCATTTTCGCTATCACCTGAAAAAAGGGATGCAAGTCGGGCGACAAATTCCCCAGAAAAAAATCTTCAATGTAGGGGCCACCAAACTCGCCTGGCGGCAAACTGATGTTGTGGATCACCAGCAGTGAGACCGGCTCTCCTGCCGGACGGGCATCATAAAAAGGCGACGGCCGATGGGTAACGCCTTGCAGCCATCCATGCGTGATCACAGCTTGCATATCCACCTCTCTGCTTTGCAAATTAACTGCTGAAATTCTTACCAGCCGAGAGTATCATTCCTTGCCAACGACCTTTCAAGATAAGATTTGCGATGAACAACAGACATAACAGCCAACAACGCCTTGACTATTTGCAGCAGCAGCTTCCTGTGGAAATTACCCGCTCAGTGACCGACACCTTAAAAGAAGATCTCGGTGGCAGTTTGGATGCGGCCAACGACATCACCGCCTCTCTTATCCCAGCCGATGCGATCAACAGTGCCACCATCATTACTCGCGAGCACGGTGTTTTTTGTGGTCAAGCATGGGCGGATGAAGTGTTCAAACAACTTGGCGGACGTGTGACAATCGAATGGCATGTCAAAGATGGTGAGCGTGTCGAGCCGAACCAAACCCTATGCACGCTCACAGGCCCTGCTCGTGACCTGTTGACCGGCGAGCGCAATGCGATGAACTTTATCCAAACCCTTTCAGGCTGTGCGACCGTAACCGCCCAGTACGCAGCAAAAATTGCTCATACACAGTGTCGACTGCTTGATACGCGCAAAACCATTCCGGGCCTGCGCAGCGCGCTCAAATACGCGGTGGCGTGTGGTGGCGGTTTTAATCATCGTATCGGCGTTTTTGACGCCTATCTGATCAAAGAAAACCACATCATTGCTTGCGGCGGCATTACTCAAGCCATCTCGAAAGCCAAAGAGCTTAACCCCGGCAAACCGGTAGAAGTCGAAACCGAAAATCTCGATGAACTGCGTCAAGCGATTGAAGCAGGCGCCGACATCATTATGCTCGACAACTTCACCATTGAGATGATGCGAGAAGCGGTGGCCATTAACGCTGGCCGTGCAGCGCTGGAAAACTCTGGCAACGTCACTTTAGACACCATTTGCGAGTATGCCGAAACGGGCGTGGACTACATCTCCGTCGGTGCGCTGACCAAGCATATTAAGGCGATGGATTTATCCATGCGTTTCAAATAGTTAACAAAGATATTACTTACAAGGGGCCAACGGCCCCTTTTCGTTTTAAAACCTTACCCCACTCGCAAAACCTTGCGAATCGTATGTAATTGGCGATGAAAGAGTTTTAGCTCACTCGCGATGTCATCGCGTCGATATTCCAACAATTCAACACCTTGCATAATCTGCTCAACATGCTCACGCAGCATGGTTCAACCGAATTCAAGGAAACGACATGAAAAAACATAACCGAGTAACAAAGCAGCAGGGTTTTACCCTGATTGAATTAATGATAGTGGTGGCAATTATTGGTGTGTTATCTGCAATAGCTGTTCCCGCTTACAAAGACTATGTAGCTAAGTCTGCTGTCACGTCAGCAGTCGGAACACTCAAAGCTCTTTTAACAAATGCTGATTTATATAGCCAAAACTCCACATCAAGTACCACTAATTTGGCTAGTATCGGTGGGAGTAATACCATGAATAGTCTAGGGAATATTACTGCTACCATACAAGGAGCGGGAGCGGCTTCAACTGCTACGTCAACAATTACGTTCACTTTTTCAGCAGATAAAGCAGTAGCAGGAAATGTTCAGTATTCTAGAACGCCAGTATCACCTTGGACCTGCACAAATAATACCAGTCCAAAAGTTGAAATAGATAGCTGTTCTTAATCAATGCATTCCAATCTTGCAACTGCATTGCGCCAAGCGACTCTACTTAGCCCAACGCAAGAACAAGCCTGTTTGGAACATCTCAACGCTTCCGGTGCCAGTGCACCGGAGGTGTTGTTGCAACTGGGCTTTTTCCAAGCCGAAGAACTGACCGAACATCTCAGCGCGCTGTTTGGTTTGCCGCCCGTCGAGCTTAGCCACTATGACTACCAAAGCGTGTGCAACCAACTGGGTTTACGCGAGCTGATTACCCGCCACCAAGCACTGCCGCTACAAAAAAATCGCTCAGCGCTGATTCTCGCCAGTGCCGACCCAACCAATTTACAGGCCGAAGATGACTTTCGCTTTGCCACAGGGCTGCAAGTGGAAATGGTGTTGGCCGATGTTAAGCAGTTGCAAGGGGCAATACGTCGCCTATATGGCCGCACCCTTTCTCAAGATAACCGCTCAGGACTGAAAGAGATCCACCAAGATGAGCTGGCCAACTTAGTCGATGTGGCAGCCGATGAAGTCGACAATATTGAAGATCTCAGCCAAGACAGCTCCCCCGTCAGCCGTTTTATCAACCAGATCTTACTCGATGCAGTGCGTAAAGGCGCATCCGATATTCACTTTGAACCCTATGAAGCGATGTATCGCGTGCGTTTGCGCTGCGATGGTATTTTGGTCGAAGTGCAGCAGCCACCGAGCCATTTGAGTCGTCGACTCTCCGCACGGCTTAAGATTCTCGCTAAGCTGGATATTGCCGAGCGGCGTCTACCGCAAGATGGGCGCATCAAACTAAAACTGAACCAAAGCACCGCGATTGATATGCGCGTTTCTACCCTACCAACGCTGTTTGGAGAGAAAATCGTGTTGCGCCTGCTCGACAGTTCCAGCAGCAACTTGGACATTGATAAACTCGGCTACAGCGAAACGCAAAAGCAGCTCTATCTCAACGCGCTACGCAAACCGCAAGGGATGATCTTGATGACGGGCCCAACCGGCAGCGGCAAAACCGTTTCACTCTATACCGGTTTAAACCTACTCAATCGCCCTGAGGTCAACATCTCTACCGCCGAAGATCCGGTAGAGATTAACTTGCCCGGCATTAACCAAGTGCAAGTGCAGCCAAAAATCGGCTTTGGCTTTGCGCAGGCACTGCGATCATTTTTACGTCAAGACCCCGATATTGTCATGGTCGGTGAAATTCGCGATTTAGAAACCGCCGAAATAGCCATTAAAGCCGCGCAAACGGGACATTTGGTGCTATCCACCCTACATACCAACTCGGCCGCTGAGACCATAGTACGCCTATCGAACATGGGCATTGCCAGCTTCAACCTCGCTTCTTCATTGAGCTTAATTATCGCTCAGCGCCTAGCCCGTCGTTTGTGTCGCCATTGCAAGCAGCCACAACACCTTTCACCAGCATTACAAGAGCTAGGGTTAAGCCAGCAGGATGGGTTGTATCGTGCCAATCCTCAAGGGTGTAACGAATGCAATCAAGGGTATTCAGGGCGCGTCGGCATCTACGAAGTGATGCCCTTTGACGATGCCATGGCCGAGGCGCTAATTAAAGGAGCCTCAGTACAAAGCTTGGAAATGCTCGCCAGAAAAAATGGCATGCTGACGCTTCGAGAATCTGGGCTAGAAAAGGTCAAGCAAGGCATCACCAGCATTGAAGAGCTGCAACGCGTGCTCTACCTGTAAAACCCGCTATAAAGGAGAGATCATGAAGGTAAACGCGCCTGTGCAGATTAAAAATTACCGTTGGAAGGGCATCAATAGCTCAGGCAAAAAAGTGTCGGGTGATGTGTTAGCCATCAGTGAAATCGAAGTGCGTGACAAGCTGCATGCGCAGCACATCAAGATCCGCAAGATAAAAAAATCCAGCGTCTCAATACTGACCCGCATGAGCCACCGAGTAAAAAGCCGCGATATCACCGTCTTCACCCGCCAAATCTCGACCATGCTCGCCACGGGTGTTCCTATCCTACAAGCGCTCAAACTGGTCGCCGATAACCATCGCAAAGCGGAGATGAAGTCCATTTTAACCAACGTGAGTAAAGCGATTGAAGCGGGCACACCAATGTCCAAAGCCTTACGAAACCGCCAGCCATCACTTTGATGGGCTGTATACGGATTTGGTCGCGACGGGCGAGCAGTCAGGCAACCTTGCACTGGTATTCGAACGCTTGGCGCTCTATCGAGAAAAAAGTGAAGAGCTGCGTTCCAAAGTGATCAAAGCATTGATTTATCCTTGCATGGTGGTGCTCGTCGCCTTGGGCGTCTCTTATCTGATGCTAACGCAAGTGATTCCCGAGTTTCGCAAAATGTTTGTCGGCTTTGGTGCCGAGCTGCCTTGGTTTACGCAAAAGGTGCTCGATTTATCGGACTTTGTCCAAGCTTACGGTAGCGTTTTTTTTATCGCCCTTATCAGCGCCATTTACCTGATGCGCAGCATCAGCCGAAAGTCCGATCAGGTTAAACTGAAGTTTTCCCGCCTCAGCTTGAGGCTCCCGGTACTCGGTGGCGTATTTTCCAAAGCGGCGATTGCCAAGTTCAGCCGTACATTAGCCACCAGTTTTAGCTCGGGCATCCCGATTCTAACCAGCTTACAAACCACCAGCAAAACGTCAGGCAATCTGCACTATCAATACGCGATTGAAAGTGTTTATCGCGACACCGCCGCAGGAATGCCGATGTACATTGCGATGCGCAACAGCAACGCGTTTCCTGAACTGGTGCTGCAAATGGTGATGATCGGCGAAGAGTCGGGGCGTCTTGACGATATGCTCAATAAAATCGCGACCATCTATGAGTTCGAGGTGGACAACACCGTAGACAACCTCGGTAAGATCCTCGAGCCGCTGATCATCGTTTTTCTCGGCGTGGTCGTCGGCGGTTTGGTCGCGGCCATGTACCTACCAATATTTAACTTAATGAGTGTTATGGGCTAATATGCCTTTCTGACCAAGTGCTTGACACTGTGTGTCGTGCTGCTTTGGCAGTGTTGCACCCATCGTCGCCTTTTATTGGTCAATATTTCAATCATTGATTGTTGCCAGCAGCAAAGTGGCGACACGAGACCCAATTTTTATGGATGCATTGCACTACTATCCTTGGCTGTATGTTGGCCTAGCGGCGTTATTTGGCTTGATTGTCGGTAGCTTTCTCAACGTGGTTATTTATCGCTTGCCGAAAATGATGGCACTGGAATGGCAACGAGAATGTGCCGAGGCCTTTCCTCAATACGCCATCCCCACGCCGAAGGAAACTCTCACTCTTAGCACGCCGCGTTCCACTTGCCCAACGTGCCATACGCCGATTCGTATTCGCGATAACATTCCGCTGCTAAGTTGGCTTTTGCTCAAAGGGCGCTGTCATCAGTGTCAAAGCAAGATCAGTGGCCGCTACCCTGCGGTTGAGCTGCTCAGCGCAACCCTATGCGCCTTGGTAGCGTGGAAATTTGGCTACAGCCTTTACTCGCTGGCACTGCTGTTTTTCACCTTTACCTTGATCGCTGCGACCTTTATCGACCTCGATACCATGCTATTGCCAGATCAACTGACCCTGCCTTTAACTTGGTCCGGTATTGCCCTTGCGCTGCTGGAAATCAGCCCTGTCTCTTTGCAAAACTCGGTGATTGGCGCCATGGCAGGCTACCTCTGCCTTTGGTCTGTCTATCACCTTTTCCGTCTGATGACAGGCAAAGAAGGCATGGGGTATGGTGATTTTAAGTTATTGGCAGCGCTCGGTGCTTGGCTAGGCTGGCAATCACTTCTGATGATCATTTTGCTCTCTTCGGTGGTTGGGCTAATCTTTGGCCTGATCCAACTTCGCTTACAAAAACAGGGCATCGAAAAAGCGTTTCCTTTTGGCCCCTATCTCGCCATCGCTGGCTGGGTCGCATTGATGTGGGGCGAGTCGTTAATGAGTTGGTATTTCAGCGTAATGATGGGGGCGTAACATGGCGTTTGTCGTCGGTTTAACAGGTGGTATCGCCAGTGGCAAAACTACCGTGGCCAACCTTTTTCATCACCATTTTTCGATTGATATGGTTGATGCCGATGTGGTCGCTCGTCAGGTTGTCGAGCCTGATACCCCGGGGCTTGGCGCAATTGTTGACCATTTCGGCGCAGAAATACTTTTGCCCGATGGCCGTTTAAATCGCGCCAAATTACGCGAACGGATTTTCTCTCACCCTGCAGAGAAGCAGTGGTTAAATCAGTTGCTTCATCCATTGATTCGGCAAAAGATGATTGACGACTTGCGCTGCGTGCAATCGGCTTACGCTCTGTTGGTGGTTCCCTTACTGGTGGAAAACCAACTGCAAAGCTTGTGCGATCGTGTCTTAGTCGTGGATGTTGATGAGCAAACGCAAATTGAACGCACAATGCGACGTGATGGTGTGGAGGAAACCCAGGTCAAGGCGATCCTCCAGTCACAAGCCAGCCGCCGAGAAACGTCTCGCCATCGCGAATGATGTGATTAAAAATAACGCAACAGACCAAGATCTTTTGCTGCAAGTCACAAATTTACATCAAAAGTACCTAGCCATGAGCCAGCAAAATCGGTGAAAATAAGTGAGAAACGTTTACAGGCCAGTGAGATGACCACGCACAAATTCGAACATCCATTAAATGAAAAAACGCGTATTTACCTGAGAGTGGAGTCACTCTTAAGGCAGGCTCACGTGGCTTCCTGTTTTGCGGAAAATCATCAGTATCAGCTTTTTTTCCGTTCGATCTTCGACTTATTGGAGATTTTCGAACAAATTCAACTCAAAAGCGAATTGGCTAAAGATATTGAAAAGCAGCGCTTGCTGTACCGCAGTTGGTTGGATGTCGACGGAGTGGATCAAGTCACCCTGCGTTCTCTGCTCGATGAAGCCGATCGCACTCACAGCGCTTTGATGCATGCCGAACGTTTTGGCCAATCACTCAAAGAAGATCGTTTTCTCAGCTCGATTCGTCAACGCTTTAGCCTACCCGGCGGCTCTTGCTGCTTTGATTTGCCCGCCTTACATTATTGGCTGCATTTGCCACTGGAGCGTAAAAAGCACGACGCGCAAAAGTGGCTCAATAGCCTACAACCGCTCTCAGATGCACTGCATTTATGGCTGAAACTGACTCGGGAAACTGGCTATTTCAGAAGCCAGATCGCACGCAATGGTTTTTTCCAAAGTGATGCTGAAGAAGCGAACATCCTTCGCCTGCATATCCCGATGGAGTTTGGTGTTTATCCGATGATTTCCGGACATAAAAACCGCTTTGCCATCAAGTTCATTAGCTTTGAAACTGGTCAAGCCTGTAGTCAAGACGTGAGTTTTGATTTGGCGGTTTGCAGTTAAGACTCACGCTTTTCATTATTTTCATTTTGCTTTGCGTTACTATTTTGTTGTTCGCAAATCCATTCGTTTTACGGTTCTATCGCTATGAAAAAAATCACTATTATTAAATGCCCTCAATGTGCCACGGACGTGGAATGGGGCGAGCAAAGCCCACATCGCCCGTTTTGCAGTAAAAAATGCCAAATGATCGATTTTGGTGAATGGGCCGACGAAGAGAAGTCTATCCCGGGCGCACCGGATATGTCTGATAGCGATGGTTGGTCGGAAGAACAGTACTAAGCTAGGTGCTAGGTGCTAGGTGCTAGGTGCTAGGTGCTAGGTGCTAGGTGCTAGGTGCTAGGTGCTAGGTGCTAGGTGCTAGGTGCTAGGAATTGAAAAGGGTTGATGGTAACGCGTCAACCTTTTTTATTGGGTCGTTTTTACCATTTTACTCTAGGCCGCAAGCCGAGCCATTTCGCCAACAGTGCGGATTTAGTGATACAAAAAGCGGAGCCTGCTGGCTCCGCTTTTTACTATGAGAACGCGAGTTCTAGCATTACTTCTTAGTAAGCTTCTCTTTGATACGAGCAGCTTTACCAGATAGGTCGCGTAGGTAGTACAGTTTGGCACGACGTACTGCACCGCGGCGTTTCACTTCAATGCTAGCAACTACTGGAGAGTGAGTTTGGAACGTACGCTCAACACCTTCACCGTTAGAAATCTTACGTACAGTGAATGCAGAGTGTAGACCACGGTTACGGATTGCGATTACAACGCCTTCGAAAGCCTGTAGACGCTCACGGTCACCTTCTTTTACCTTAACTTGAACAACAACAGTGTCACCTGGTGCAAATTTAGGTAGGTCTTGCTTCATTTGCTCTTGCTCAAGAGCTTTGATGATGTTACTCATTTTTAAAATTTCCTAGAATAAACTGATACTAAATTAAATAGGTTACTTACGCTTAGGGTGAGTTTCTTCAATAAACTCGGCAAGTAATTGTTCCTGTTCGTCAGTCAGAGCTAGGTTTTCCAGGAGCTCTGGTCTTCTTTGCCAGGTACGGCCTAACGACTGTTTCAGTCGCCAGCGACGAATTTCCTTGTGGTTGCCTGACATCAGCACCGCTGGTACTTGTTTGTCATCCAACACTTCAGGACGCGTATAGTGAGGGCAATCTAACAAGCCATTGGCGAAAGAATCTTCTTCCGCTGACGCAAAATCCCCAAGTACGCCCGGAATAAACCGAGATACTGCGTCAATTAACGTCATGGCTGGCAGCTCACCACCCGTCATCACAAAATCACCAATTGACCATTCTTCGTCAACTTCTGCTTGGATGACACGCTCATCTATCCCTTCGTAGCGACCACAAATCAGTAACATGTTCTGATTGGTTGCCAGTTCTTCTACGCCTCTTTGGTCGAGCTTGCGGCCTTGAGGAGAGAGATAAATGACTTTCGTCTTACCCGGTGAGGCTTGCTTGGCTGCGTGAATGGCATCGCGTAAAGGCTGAACCATCATCAACATACCGGGGCCACCACCGTAAGGTCTATCATCAACAGTGCGATGTTTGTCGTGAGTGAAATCACGAGGATTCCATGTCTCAATCGACAGTAGACCTTTCTTAACCGCTTGACCTGTTACTCCAAAATCGGTAACAGAACGGAACATTTCAGGAAATAGGCTAATAATGCCAACCCACATGTGTATCTCGCTCTGAGGTTTTGGAGCTTAGAATCCAGGATCCCAGTCAACTTCGATCCGTTGAGCTTGGCGATCAACGTTAATGATCACTTGCTCTTCAAGGAACGGAATTAATCGTTCCTTCTGCCCAAAAGCATCTTTTAGATTTGCTTTGACCACCAGAACATCGTTGGAGCCCGTTTCCAGCATGTCAGTCACGACACCCAGATCGTAACCTTGTGTGGTTACTACGTTCATCCCAAACAATTCTCGCCAGTAGAACTCATCTTCTGACAATTCTGGCAATACAGCAGGGTCAATGGAGATTTCAAGGTTGGTCAGCAAATGCGCATCTTCACGCACATCAATACCGTCAAGCTTTACCACCATACCTTTGTTATGGCGTTTCCAGCTTTCGACCTTGTACTCGACCCACACACCTTTTTGGTTAATATACCAAGGGCTGTAATCAAATATACTTTCGGCATTGTCTGTGTAGGAAAAAACTTTGAGCCAACCACGAATGCCGTAAGTAGAACCAAATTTACCAACTACAATTCGTTCTTTACTCATTGTTTCTTTACCTTTCATCGACATAACTAGTGTCTAAATTAAGCCGCTTTTTGAGCGTCTTTAACTAGCTTAGCAACGCGGTCAGACAGAGATGCGCCTTGACCAACCCAGTGGTTAACGCGATCTAGGTCGATACGTAGACCTTCTTCTTGACCTTGTGCAGTTGGGTTAAAGAAACCCACTTTCTCGATGAAACGGCCAGTTGCAACATTGCGGCTGTCCGCTACTACGATTTGATAGAATGGACGCTTTTTCGCGCCGTGACGTGCCAAACGAATGGTTACCATGTCGTCCTCTTTGCTTTCTCAAAAATAAAATTAACCCCAGAAACCATCTATCACTAAACAGTTTGGGGTCTCGTGCCAAAATAAAGCTCCGGAATTTTACTCTTATTGCGAATCAATGCAAGGGGAATAGCCATTTTTTCGCCAACATAAGTTGCAATTCAAGTTTGTGATGAAGATAACAGCTTGAAAGATGAAGAGGGAGAGCTCGAGCAGAGTTTTGGGTTCTAGCGCTTTGGTCGCTAGAACCCAGTGTGGTTTAGCGACCGAATGGGTTGAAACCACCGCCGCCCATGCCACCCATCATGCCCTGCATATTGCGCATCATGCCTTTGATGCCGCCTTTTTGCATTTTCTTCATCATCTTCTGCATTTGGGTAAATTGCTTAAGAAGACGATTGACATCTTGCACTTGAGTACCAGAACCCGCCGCAATGCGCTTCTTACGCGAGCCTTTGATCAGATCAGGGTTTTGACGCTCTTTCATTGTCATCGAGTTGATGATGGCTTCCATCTGCTTGAACATCTTGTCATCAACTTTGTCTTTGATGTCTGAAGGCAGTTGCGACATCCCCGGCAATTTGTCGAGCATGCCCATCATGCCACCCATGTTCTGCATTTGGCCAAGCTGCTCGCGGAAATCTTCCAGATCAAAGCCCTTCTTCTCTTTGAATTTCTGAGCGAGCTTTTGTGCTTTTTCATGGTCGACATTACGCTGCAGATCTTCAATCAACGACAGTACGTCGCCCATCCCCAGAATACGTGACGCCACACGATCTGGATGGAAAGGCTCTAGCGCGTCGGTTTTTTCACCCACACCCAAGAACTTAATTGGCTTGCCAGTAATATGGCGCACAGAGAGCGCCGCACCGCCGCGAGCATCACCATCTACTTTAGTCAGGATCACGCCAGTTAATGGCAGCGCATCTCCAAAGGCTTTCGCGGTATTGGCCGCGTCTTGACCCGTCATGGCATCAACCACAAACAAGGTTTCGACCGGTTTGATGGCCGAGTGAAGTTGCTGAATTTCCGCCATCATGGCTTCATCAATCGCTAAACGGCCAGCGGTATCGACGATCAAGACATCAAAAAATTTCTTCTTCGCGTGATCAATGGCGGCATTAGCGATATCAAGCGGTTTTTGATCCGGTGATGATGGGAAAAAATCGACACCAATGTCGCTTGCCAAGGTTTCGAGCTGTTTGATCGCCGCTGGGCGGTAAACGTCGGCAGAGACGACCAAAACTTTCTTTTTATCGCGCTCTTTTAATAGCTTAGATAATTTACCGACCGAGGTGGTTTTACCCGCACCTTGCAAACCGGCCATCAAAATCACGGCAGGAGGCTGAGCAGCAAGATTAAGCGCTTCGTTCGATTCGCCCATCACCGCTTCAAGCTCACCTTGCACGATCTTGATAAACTCTTGCCCCGGAGTGAGTGATTTCGACACTTCCACTCCGACCGCTTTTTCTTTCACGCGTGCAACAAACTCACGCACCACTGGCAAAGCGACATCCGCTTCCAGTAGAGCCATACGCACTTCACGTAGGGTATCTTTGATATTGTCTTCTGTCAGACGACCTTTACCGCTGATATTTTTCAGCGTTTTGGATAATCGATCCGTTAAATTCTCAAACATGCTTATCTCTTCGCTTAATCCGGCGATAAATTGTCGTGAGTATACCTTAGCCGATCGTCTAGAGATACCCGCGAAACCGCTCTAATCCACACTATTGGGGGTAAGTTATTAATTTCAATATCTCAACTCTCACCATTGTTGATGATTGAACGTAGCCCCGAACCAAGTTGCAAGGTATACTTGCCCCATTCTTTTTGCCAACTTTCGGATATATGGACAGCATAATTGCCATCGGTGCGACAATTCTTTACGGATTAGCGATTGCGACCATAGTACCTGGGCTTTACCACCAAACGGGGATTAAAGCCAAAACGGTACTGGTGAGCGCGGTTTTAGCGCTCTGTTTTCACGCTTGGCTGTTAAGCGATCTGATTTTCGATGGTTACGGACAAAATCTCAGCATCTTGAACGTCGCGTCTCTGATCAGTTTCCTCATTTCACTGGTGATGAGTGCGGCGATGCTCAAAAACCGCCTGTGGTTCCTGCTGCCCGTGGTCTACAGTTTTGCGGCCATCAATCTTTCTGCCGCGACTTTTTTGCCCAGCACGTTTATTAAGCACTTGGAAAATGATCCCAAGTTGCTAATCCATATCTCTCTGGCGCTATTTTCCTACGCAACACTAACCATCGGCGCCTTGTATGCGTTACAGTTGGCTTGGCTCGATCATAAATTGAAAACCAAGAAAGCTTTGGCGATCAATCCCAATTTGCCGCCCTTAATGTTGGTAGAGCGTCATTTATTCAAAATTATTCTGATCGGCAATCTTCTCCTCACACTGACGCTCATCACCGGATTTGTGTTTGTGCAAGATATGTTTGCCCAGGGGAAAGCGCACAAAGCTGTGCTCTCCTTTATTGCTTGGATTGTCTACTCGATTTTATTGTGGGGGCACTACCAACGAGGCTGGCGCGGGAAAAAAGTCACTTGGTTTGCGGTGGCGGGAGCAACCTTGCTCACTCTGGCGTATTTTGGCAGCCGCTTTGTGAAAGAGATTATTCTGCGATAGGAACGTGAAGTTACGTTTGACAAGCAAAACAAAATCTTTTTGCAACGTTGACACTAGAAACGGGTTCAGTCATTAATTAATCAAGCCAACCAAAAGGAAATATTGAGTTTTGGACGACATATCTACGGGTATCTTATTTGCGCTACTCGCGTGTCTTATCGTCATTTCGGGATACTTTTCCGGTTCAGAAACAGGGATGATGTCACTGAACCGCTATCGGTTAAAGCACCTTGCCAATACCGGACATAAAGGAGCAAAACGAGTAGAAAAGCTCCTAAGCCGCCCCGACCGCCTCATCGGTCTGATCCTGATTGGTAACAACCTAGTCAATATTCTTGCTTCGGCTATCGCTACTATTCTTGGCATGCGTTTGTACGGCGATCTTGGGGTCGCTATCGCCACCGGGGTATTAACCTTGGTGGTGCTGGTTTTTGCTGAAGTGACGCCAAAAACCGTTGCTGCGCTCTACCCTGAACGTGTCTCTTATGCCAGTAGCATACTCTTGCTACTGTTGATGAAAATCCTCTCACCACTGGTGCTGTTGGTGAATTTTATTACCAACGGTTTTATTCGTTTACTCGGTTTAAAAGCACAACACGGTGAAGATCATCTTAGCTCCGAAGAGCTGCGCACGGTGGTGAATGAAGCTGGTAACCTCATCCCTCGTCGTCACCAAGACATGCTGGTCTCTATTTTGGATCTTGAACATGTCACGGTGAACGACATCATGGTGCCGCGCAACGAGATCACGGGTATTGATATCAATGACGATTGGAAGTCGATCGTCCGCCAACTGACGCATTCTCCTCACGGACGCATAGTGCTGTACCGCGATAAAATTGATGAAGCGGTCGGTATGCTACGCCTGCGTGAAGCCTATCGCTTGATGCTAGAAAAGAACGAGTTCAATAAGGAGACGTTGCTGCGCGCTGCTGACGAGGTCTATTTCATTCCCGAAAGCACACCACTGAACGTACAGTTACTCAAATTTCAGCGTAACAAACAGCGTATTGGCCTGATTGTTGACGAGTATGGCGACATCATCGGACTAGTGACTTTAGAAGATATTCTCGAAGAGATTGTTGGCGAGTTCACAACCTCGATTGCGCCTAGCCTTTCTGACGAAATCACCCCGCAAAACGATGGGAGTTTTCTCATTGAAGGGGCAACCAATATTCGTGATATCAACAAAGGGCTGAAGTGGAAACTGCCTACCGATGGCCCGCGCACACTCAACGGCTTGATCCTTGAGCATTTGGAAGAGATCCCCGAAAGTCACCTCAGCGTGCGGGTTGCCGGGCATCCGATGGAAATCGTCGCACTGGAAGAAAACCGGATTAAGCTGGTGAAAGTATTCCCTAAACGCAAACGAAAAAGCAGTTAAGTTTTGTTTTTCGCAACACCAAAGTATAAGGCCCAGAGTGATACTCTGGGCCTTATACTTTGTCTATTAACTCAAATAACTCAAAGCGAAACTAGTCGACTTTCAACTCTTTGAGCATCTCTGCTGGCAATGCTAAGTCGTCGTTTTTATTGACTGAGATACCCGCGGCGAGAATGTTGCTGGCGATCTGTTTTGCCTCTTCCAGCGAGTGCATCGCCGCCGTACCACATTGGTACTCGTTCAGCTCTGGGATCTTGTTCTGACTTTCCACTTTCAGCACATCTTCCATCGATGCTTGCCACGCAGCAGCAACGCTTTGCTCTGTCGGCGCACCAATCAGGCTCATGTAAAAACCAGTGCGACATCCCATTGGCGAAATGTCGATGATCTCTACACTCTCTCCATTGAGGTGCTTGCGCATAAAGCCTGCATACAAATGCTCTAAGGTGTGGATCCCTTTTTCCGACAAAATGTCTTGGTTTGGCACAGTAAAACGTAAATCAAACACGGTAATGGTGTCGCCTTTTGGCGTTTGCATGGTTTTGGCAACACGCACGGCCGGTGCCTGCATTCTCGTGTGATCGACGGTAAAACTATCTAATAACGGCATTGCATCTCTCCTGATTGCATCGTCCCTACATTGCATGAAGGACGTGACTGGCTCACTTAAACTCTAAAATAGCCAGCTTCGGTTATCTTCCAACTCCTGGCGACACTGTTTCAGTTGCCAGCCATACTCTTTCGCTTGTTGCTCTACTTTGCGTGCAACCTGCAGCAGCGAGGGCTTCTTCTGATGCGTATTGCGCTTAAAACCGCCACGCCCTTCATGATAAGCCAAATATTGACGATACGGATCCCACAGTGAAATACCTAGTTGCTTACGCGTTTCACTGGTGTACCAACCAATAAACATCAAAGAATCGTCGAAATTGGTGCGCGAACCACCGTGTCCTGTCGCCTGCTGAAAGTCTGCCCAAGCCGGATCTTGCGCTTGGGCATAACCATAAGCACTGCTCACATGTCCCCAAGGAATAAAGCCCAGTAGATAATCTTTCGCTGGCCGCGCATCGTGGCGAAATGCACTTTCCTGTTTGACAAACGCCATCGCGACGTGAATAGGTGTGCCCCACTCTTTTTCCATCTCTAGCGCATCTTCATACCAGCCCGGCTTTTGCCGAAAGATATCACACAGATTGCTTTGCTGAGTCGGCGGTGTGGTCGCGCATCCTGTCATCAGCCCAAGCACAACGAATCCCAACACTCGCACTTGTGTGCTCCCGGTGCGGCTAAAACTATTTAAGGTAGGCAAAATAGGCATCGAGAAAAGCATCAAAATCCTGTTCATCGGCTTGTTCAGCCTCTTGCTGTTTGCGGCGCGATTCAAGTACCTCTTGTTCCATCTGCTGCTGAGTAAAATGACGATACTCGTGAGCCAAATTGCTTTCGCGATACGCATTACCCAAGGCACATCCGGTACTGCCTAAACCGCCCTGCTGCTGAATAAGATCCAGTAGCTGGGCAGAGAGGGTACGTTCAGGATGCTCAATCCAAGTTTCCAATGATTGACATACCGCACTGTAAGCTTGGGTACCAAGAGCGCTGTCCATCACTTCCGCCACGAGGCGCAACTCGGCAAACACGCGATGAGCCCAAGTTTGCAAGGTGAGTTTCTCCCCTTTGCAACCAATTTGCAGCTCCAAACCATACTGACGCCCAGAGGTCACCACTTTGTTCCAGTTCTCACGCCAGCACGCCAGCTCGCAGTTGTCCATCGGATCAGAGTCGGTCAGCGCCGCCCAAGTGAGGAAGAGATCCAAGAAGCGCACTTGTTCTTCAGTGACGCCCACCGGGCTAAATGGGTTAACATCCAACGAGCGCACTTCAATGTATTCGACTCCACCACGCGCTAACGCTTCTGATGGTTTTTCTCCCGCACGCGTAACCCGTTTAGGACGAATCGGTGCGTACAACTCATTTTCAATTTGCAGCACATTGCTGTTCAATTGACGATATTCGCCATCGACTTTTACACCCAATTGCGCGAACTCAGCAGACGGAGTACGAATCGCTCTCCCCAGTCCATCGAGGTATTCTTCAATGCTGTTAAAGCCAATTTTCAAGCCACTTTGCGCACTGTTGGTATAGCCCAAATCACTTAAGCGCAGAGACGTGGCGTGCGGCAAGTAGAGCGTTTTACCGATGTACTCGAACGGTAACGTGGTTTTACGACCTTGCAAAAACGATGAACACATGGCTGGTGAAGAACCAAAGAAATAGGGGATCAGCCAGCCAAAACGGTAATAGTTGCGGATCAGAGCAAAATAGGCCGCCGATTTGCTCTCTTGACGCTCTAAGTCCTCTTGCTCGCCATACAGCGCATCCCAGAAGCTCTCCGGGAATGAGAAGTTAAAATGCACGCCAGAAATAATCTGCATCAAGCTGCCATAGCGACGTTTCAAACCTTCGCGATAAAGCGTCTTCATTTTGGCTGAATTGGAAGTACCATATTGTGCCAGCGCTATCTGATCTTCGTTCTCCACATAACAAGGCATCGACATCGGCCACATCTTCTCATCACCAAGTTTCGTCTGGGTGAAGTGGTGAATGTCGCTAAGCTGATTCATCAGCTCATCAATGTCATGCGACACTGGCGTGATGAACTCCAATAACGACTCGGCAAAGTCGGTGGTGATCCATTGGTTGGTGAAGGCAGAGCCGAGCCCTTGCGGGTGCGGCGTAGTGGCAATTCGCCCTTGCTGACTGTAACGCAGCGTTTCTCTTTCCACACCGCGGCCAAACTGTTTGAACACTTCAGGGTTTCGTGCAACTAACTCGAGTCGCTCAGCAAAATCAGTCAAAATGAGATTCACTTATGTCAGAAGCTTGCAGCAGCCAGTGTGCAAACTGAATTGTCGGAAATTGCATTGGTCTGGATACCCTTCTGCCAGCAAAAGGGTATCCAGACCAACATCATGTAGCGGGAGTCTCCCCCCGCTACTAAATGTGTACTCTATCGGATGATTTCAAGCTCTTCTATCTCTTTATTCAACTTTTCCAGTTGCGGCCGAAGCGTTTTCGCATCGCCCACCACTATCATTTGATATTGAGACGGATCAAACCATTTAGCAGATAACTCATTGAGCGTTTGCTTGCTCACTTGCTCCACCAAAGCATTGCGCTGTTGCAGGTAGTCCTCATCCAGACTGTAGGCCAAGATATTACCGATCAACCCCGCTTTTTGCCCCGGAGTCTCGTACTTCAGCGCATCTTGCTGGCCAACCGCTTGACGCATGAAAGCCAATTCCTCATCCGACATGCCAGAGAGTGAAAACTCACTCAGCTCGCTCTCCATCTCTATCAATGCTGCAACGGTGGCATCGGCTCGAACCTGAGCGTCAAACACCACGACGCCAGTTTCAAGATTGCCGGAGAAATAGCCCTGAGCGCCATAGGTATAACCTTTGTCTTCGCGCAGGTTTTGATTGAGACGGCTGTTGAAATTGCCCGCTAAGTTGAAGTTAGCTAACTGAGCAAGGAACATTTCCCCCGTGGCATCATAAGGCAGGCCAAGTCGAACCATGCGAATGACACTTTGCGGTGCCCCCGGCTTGTCAACCAGATAGATCTTGGGCTCTGTCTGCGCTTTGACTACTTGCGGACGATACAGCGGGGCTACGTCGTCTTTCCACGCTTTCCAAAAGGCCAACTGTTTGCTCACGTCTCGCTTGCTCAGATCGCCGACCACCACAATTTGCGCGCTCTGCGGCGTGTAATGAGACTGGTAGAAGGCTTTCACATCGTCGAGTGTCAACGCTTGCAAGGAAGCAAGCGTGCCATCACTGGAACGGGCAAATAAGGTATCGCCAAACACCACTTGGCGAGTGGCTTGTGACGCCATCCAGCTCGGCTGCTGCTGTTGATACACCGCCCCTTCAATCATCTGTTTCTGCGCACGGGCAAAATCTTCTTCTTTGAAAGCGGGCGATTGAACCATTTCTTGCAGAATCTGCAGCGTAGCCGGGAGGTTTTTCTCCAATGCAGACAAGGTAACATTGGTGGTGTAACGCTCTGCCGAAACAGAGATGGTGCTGCCAAGTTTATCGAGTTTCCGCTTGAATCTCCTCGGCGCTTCGCTTGCTGGTCCCTTCGTGCAACATCGCCGCGGTTAACTTGGCAAGCCCTTCTTGGCCTTTCGCCTCGAAGCGGCTTCCGGCCGGAAACTTAAACTGCATCAACACCGTTGGGGTTTCATCGCTAACGGCTCCGAGCAGTTCACTGCCGTTGTCAAAATGCAGTTTGTAGAGCTCTGGCATTTGCGCTTTTACCGGTTCACCAACGGGAGGCATCACCGAGCGATCAAAATCATCCTGCGCTTTACGATAAACCAATTGATCGTCGCTAATTTTCTGGTATTCCGGCAGGGTGCGAGCTGGCGTAACAAAGTTGGCTTTTTGAACCGCCAAATCGGTGCGTCCTTTGGGCACCACACTTAAGGTCACCTTGTTTTTGCCAGCAATGAAGTCCTGATAGGCCTGATTGACTGACTCTGGTGTCACCGCTCGCAGTTGATCAAGCTGATATTCAATGCGATCGGGTTGACCAAAGAAGGTTTCATTGGCCGCAAGTTGACTTACTTTACCGCTGACACTTTGCAAAGCAAATACGGCATCCGCTTCCGCTTTGCCAGTAATTTGCTCTAAACGGCTTTGATCTGCTCCTTTCTGCTCAAATTGCGCCAGTGTCTGCATCAACTCTTGGTAGAGTTTACTCAGATCGCCTTTCTCTCCCGAATCGCCCATCGCATACACGTAAAACGTGCAAGAGAGTTCAGCACAATCTTGAAATGCACCCGCGTCAACCGCTTTTTGCGTCTTGATCAGGTTTTGATAGAGCAAGCTATTATTCCCTGAGCCAAGCAAACTCGCCAGCGCATCCAAGGACGCTTGATGCTCTTCGCCATTGTAAGTTGTCGGCCAGCCAATCATCACCATTGGCTGGCGAATGCGATCTTCTAAAGTGATAAAGCGGTTTTCGGCCAGTGTGGCAGGTTGCTTCGGTGCATTTTCTACCTCTGGACCACGGGGAATCGAGCCAAAATATTTGTTCACCCACTGCAAGGTTTGCTCGGTATCGATGTCGCCACCAATGGTGATCACCGCATTGTTTGGACCATACCAGCGCAAGAAGAAGGCTTTTAGATCATTGACATCCACACGGTCAAGATCTTCAACATAACCAATGGTTTGCCAAGAATAAGGGTGACCTTCTGGATACATGGCTTCGGCCATGCGCTCCCAAATCAAACCATAAGGACGGTTGTCATAGCGCTGCGCACGTTCGTTCTTTACCGTATCTCGCTGAATCTCAAACTTACGCTGAGAAACCGCATCGAGAAGAAAGCCCATACGATCAGACTCCAACCAGAGCATTTTCTCTAGTTGATTGGCTGGGACGGTTTCAAAATAGTTGGTTCGATCGCGGTTAGTGGTGCCATTGAGGCTGCCGCCCGCTTCGGTAATGATCTTAAAGTGCTGTTGATCGCCCACGTTCTCAGAGCCTTGAAACATCATGTGCTCAAAGAAATGAGCGAAGCCCGATTTTCCGACCTCTTCACGAGCCGATCCCACATGGTAAGTGACATCCACATGCACTAAGGGATCAGAATGGTCAGGAGAGAGAATCACCGTTAACCCATTGGCAAGGCGATATTTTTCGTAGGGGATTTTGACCTTGCCAGATTGCGCTTCTGATTCTTCAACCAACGTCACGCCTTCAGGCAGCGAGGAGAAAAAGGGCACGGAAACCGATGTTACCGACGCACAGCCTGCCAGCACGAACAGCGAGCAAGCACTTAGCATAAATTTTTTCATGCGTTTTCCTTAGAACAAACCGAAATAGAGAGCCGCCAGCACGCTGTAGCGGACGGCTTTGCCCAGCGCAATCAGCGCTAGACAAGGAAGAAATTTCATACGCAGCCAACCCGCCGCCAAACAGAGCGGATCACCAATCACGGGCAACCAGCTGAAAAAAAGCGCGACATATCCATAGTTGGAGAGCCACCTCATAGCGGTATGACCTTGTTTTTCTTGCTGAGTTCGATTCGGTAGTAAGTAACCCAGCCAATAATTACTCAGACCACCGAGGGTATTGCCCAGCGTGGCGATGAAAATCACCTGAACAACTGGAAACTGCTGCAAAGATAAGGTCGCGATCAAGCCTGCTTCTGAACCACCGGGCAGCAAGGTGGCACTTAAAAAACCAGTGAAAAAAAGCACCCAAAGGGCAGAATCAGAAAACCACAAGGCAAACTGAGCGAAACCTTGGTTAAAGGCATCTAGCATTGCATATCAAGCAGCACCTTGCCTCGCGTGTGCCCTGATTCGATCTGTTGGTGCGCCGCAGCCACTTCTGTCATGGGAAACACCCGTTGAATTTCGCTTTTCAACAGACCAACGCCCACCATATACAGCAGGGTGTTTAACTGCTCCGGAGTGGGTTCAACCAACATACTGGCGGCCTCAAAACCGAGCATTTTCGCTTTTTCGCAGATCATCTCCGCCGTCAACGTGGGCACAGTGATGACTCGCGCATTGTCCTTGAGACATTTGAGCGCATCCAAGGCGACTTCGCCACCGACGAGATCGATCAACACATCAACCTCCTGAAGGCGCTCAGACGCAGGAGCAAACTGGTAGTTAATCGCGTGCGCGCCTAGTGT
This sequence comes from Vibrio cidicii, assembly GCF_009763805.1. Classification (NCBI taxonomy): domain Bacteria; kingdom Pseudomonadati; phylum Pseudomonadota; class Gammaproteobacteria; order Vibrionales; family Vibrionaceae; genus Vibrio; species Vibrio cidicii. The sequence continues at coordinate 2,301,603 of NZ_CP046804.1, forward strand.
AGCCATGTAATCAAGATTTCGTTCACTACAGGTGGTGTACACTTCCGCTTTCGCTGCCACGGCAATTTGCACTGCAATGTGGCCCACGCCTCCTGCCCCGGCAAGAATTAACACCCGCTCCCCTTCTTTGACGCCCGCTTTATTGATTGCCTGAGCCGCCGTTTGCCCGGCTAACGGCAAGGCCGCCGCCGCTTCCAGCGTCACCGAATCGGGTACTCTGCTCAACTGGCACTCATCTATACACAGATACTGGCTGTAACCACCACCTTGCAAAGGGAAACCCACAAAGCCCGCAACGGCATCTCCCTCGGCAAAAATATGGGCACCTTCACCACAGCTCACCACTTTACCGGCGATGTCATAACCCGGTGTCCAAGGCAGTTTGTCTCTGTTTTGCGCGGCGGCCCAACCTAACCCTGCTCGAGTTTTGACGTCGATGGGATTGACTCCGGCAAAAGAGACTTTCACCAATACCTGCCCAGCTTGAGGCTGAGGCACCTCAGAACTACGTATTGCCAGAACCTCTGGTCCACCAAATTTGCTAATGACGATTTGCTTATTTTCCATAACGGGCATTCTCTACCGATAAAAAGAAAGGGATGCGAAAGCATCCCCTTGACTATAAACCATTTTGTTTATTGGCGTTAACCGTGAAAAGACAATTTGACCGACATTTCACGTAACACAGTGTTAACCCACTAACGCCAACAAAATCCCGGCGGCTACCGCACTACCAAGTACACCTGCCACGTTTGGCCCCATCGCGTGCATCAGCAAAAAGTTCTGCGGGTTGGCCTCAAGCCCGACCTTGTTTACCACACGAGCCGCCATAGGTACAGCCGAAACCCCAGCCGCACCAATTAGCGGGTTGATGTCTTCTTTGGAGAACTTGTTCAACACTTTCGCCATTAAAACCCCTGCACCAGTGCCGATACTAAAGGCCACCGCTCCCAACGCTAAAATACCGAGCGTTTCAATATTGAGGAACTTATCCGCCTGAAGCTTCGAGCCCACCCCAAGGCCAAGGAAGATGGTCACGATGTTGATAAGCTCGTTCTGCGCTGTCTTGGACAAACGTTCCACCACACCAGCTTCACGCATCAAGTTTCCTAAGCAGAACATACCCACTAGCGGTGTCGCCGAAGGTAAAAACAGGATGGTCATCAGCAATACCGCTAGAGGGAAGAGAACTTTCTCAATTTTGCTCACATGACGCAACTGCGCCATTTTGATCTTGCGCTCTTCCACCGTGGTCAGTGCTTTCATGATCGGTGGCTGTATGATTGGCACCAGTGCCATGTAGCTGTAGGCGGCGACCGCAATCGCTCCCAAGAGATCAGGAGAGAGTCGGCTGGCGAGGAAAATCGCCGTCGGGCCATCAGCACCGCCGATAATCGCTATCGAAGAGGCGTCCGCCATGGTGAATTCCATGCCCGGAACATAGTTAAGCAAAATCGCACCAAATAGAGTGGCAAAAATACCAAACTGCGCCGCAGCGCCCAAGAGTAGCGTTTTCGGGTTCGCGATCAACGCACCAAAGTCAGTCATCGCTCCCACGCCCATAAAGATCAGCAATGGGAACACGCCCGTCTCAATACCGACGTGGTAAACGTAATAAAGTAGACCACCCGGCTCGGTAAAACCTGCGTTGGGGATATTGGCCAAAATGGCACCAAAGCCAATCGGCAATAAAAGTAAGGGTTCAAAACCCTTACTGATCGCCAAAAACAGCAGTAAGCAGCCAACGGCGATCATGCAGATCTGGCCAAACTCAAAATGCGCGATCCCCGTTTCAGACCAGAGAGTTAATAATCCGTCCATGGTTCTCCCTTATGCCAGACTCAGCAGTGGTGCGCCAACAGTGACGGAATCCCCTTCTTTTACATTGAGCTCTTGCACAATGCCGCTGCGGGCAGCGCGGATTTCCGTTTCCATCTTCATCGCTTCCAAAATCAGCAGGATATCGCCTTCTTCCACCGGAGCGCCTGCTTGCACGTGCACTTTGAAAATATTCCCGGCCAAAGGCGCAGAAACGGCTTCAGCGTCGGCACTGGCTGGCAATGGTGTCGCGGGAGTTGCTGGGGTGGGAACAACACTTGGCGTTACAGAAGTCAGCTGGCCTTCAGGTCCCACTTCAACGTGGAACACCTGACCATCCACACGCACGCTGTAAGCTTCCACTTTGCCGCTGCTTGCTTTCGCGGGCGCGGCTGGTTTGACATCGTCCGCGCTTGGCGTAGGCTCAAAGGCTTCTGGGTTGCCGCGGTTTTTCAAAAACTTCAGACCTACTTGAGGGAAAAGTGCATAAGTGAGCACGTCATCCACACTCTCTTCAGCCAAACGAATGTCTTCAGCCTGCGCTTTTGCTAGCAACTCGTCCGTCAACACCTCAAGCTCTGCTTGTAACAAATCTGCCGGACGACACACCACTGGCTCTGCACCATTGAGAACACGCGCTTGCAACTCAGCATTGACTGGTGCAGGTGCAGCGCCATATTCCCCTTTCAGAACGCCCGCCGTTTCTTTGGTGATGCTCTTATAGCGCTCACCAGTGAGCACGTTGATCACCGCCTGAGTGCCGACAATCTGTGAGGTAGGTGTGACCAAAGGGATAAAGCCCAGATCTTCACGCACACGAGGGATCTCTTGCAGTACTTCGTCAATGCGATCCGCAGCGCCTTGCTCTTTAAGCTGACTCTCCATGTTCGTCAACATACCACCGGGCACTTGAGCGATCAGAATACGCGAATCCACCCCTTTCAACTGACCTTCAAATTTCGCGTACTTTTTACGCACGTCACGAAAGTAAGCCGCAATAGGTTCGAGCTGTTCGAGCTGCAAATTGGTATCTCGCTCGGTTCCTTGAAGCATCGCCACCACCGTTTCTGTAGGCGTGTGACCGTAAGTACAGCTCATTGAGGAAATCGCCGTATCAAGAATATCGATGCCCGCTTCGACCGCTTTTATCGCCGTTGCCGTTGAGAGGCCAGTAGTCGCATGGCAGTGCAGCGCGAGTGGGAGGTCACAAGACGCTTTGATGCGCGTAATCAGCTCTTGCGCTTCATACGGCTTAAGTAGCCCCGACATATCTTTAATGCACAGCGAATGGCAGCCCAGATCTTCGAGACGTTTAGCGAGATCAACCCAAGTGTCCGCATTGTGAACTGGGCTTGTGGTGTAAGAGAGCGTGCCTTGTGCATGGGCGCCAACATCAATGGTTGCCTTGACCGCCTTTTGAAAGTTGCGTACATCATTCATCGCATCAAAGATACGAAAGACATCCATCCCATTGGTATGTGCGCGCTCGACAAACTTTTCCACCACGTCATCCGCGTAGTGACGGTAACCCAACAGGTTTTGTCCACGCAGTAACATCTGCATTGGCGTGTTTGGCATCGCCTTTTTCAGTGCACGTAAACGTTCCCAAGGGTCTTCTCCTAGAAAACGGATACAAGCATCGAACGTTGCACCGCCCCAGGTTTCTAACGACCAATAACCCACTTTGTCTAACTCAGCTGCGATAGGCAGCATATCTTCAATACGCATACGCGTAGCAAACAGTGACTGATGGGCATCACGAAGTACCACATCGGTAATAGCTAGTGGTTTAGACATGCTCATAAACTCCTTTTAATCCTTTCATTTGCTACTTTGCAATCGAGGCGCGATGCTGTTGAATCGCCGCAGAGATTGCCGCCACAACCTGTGGGCTGACAGTGGATGAGGTTGATTGATTTGCTTTAGTCGTTTTCGCTGCAACGAGCTTCTCTGGTACTTCTTGTGGTACCAATGTCGACATGAATCGAATAAGAAAAATAAGAATGGTGAGAAAAATAAACACGACCCCCATCCCTGTAACCATCAGGGTGGCCGCCTCTATTAATTGGCTTCCAATATTTGTCATTTTGCTTCCTTTCTGTGTCATCCTGACAACATCAGAATCGCTATTTCAGCGCTTCTGATTAACCGATTATCTAGAACGGTTAAATTTTGTCAATTTTGTTTAATGAAGGTTTCCGAACAGACCACAATACAGGTTGTTTTTTCACCACACAGATCACATAACTTGAAACAATTCGCCACTTTTTTCTGATTTAAGGTGGACATTAGCCACTTTACTGTAGTGAAAGCACTAAAACTGCGATGAAGCTAAAGAAAAGAGAATAACTATTTGAAAAATAAGAAAAGTAAAAGCAGAAAAATTTAACAAAATAGCAACAAAAAGAGCATTCATTGAGTGGCAAAGCGCTGGGAAATCGCCTTAGTCGAGAAGAGTGAATCGAAGCGCAAATCAAACCGCCTGCAGCGAGAGAAAGAATAAGTCGGTTAGCAGGAATCGAGTAGGAGGAGGCCTCACGGCCTCCATCCTCTCACACCACCGTACAAGCGTGGGTCGCATACGGCGGTTCCGAATATACCTTTAGTGACTCATACCCATCTCTCAATGAGTAAAGCCCCCTCTCCTCGAACCATTTGAGTGGCATTGCGTGATTCAACTGGGGCGAGAGTGCTAAGCGCCACCACCCTTTATCAGACATCGCCAGTTTCCACGCATTTCGCTCTGTTACACCTTGGCGTTGTAACCATGTCGCTATGCTGTATCTGCGTTTGCGCTGTTTCAGGCGGTAACATCTCAACCGACGCCGTATCCATTCGTCCAAGCGCTGCATCGCACTTTGACCTATGGCGAGCTTGAAGTAGTGCTGCCAACCTCGTAGGTATTGGGTTAACTCGGTGATGATTACCGATAACTCTCGACCTCGATTTCGCTTCGTTATTTTCCGCACTCGCTTCTTCATTTGAGCTTGTGCCGATTTTGATATCAGAAGGGTTCCGTCTATCTTGAAGCTATGGCTTAGGTAGGCTCGCTCCGTCACTCTTGTCGCTGCACTTTTCTCACGGTTTACCGTGAGCTTTAGCTTCTGCTCCAAGAACTCCGTTATCGACTCTTTGACTCGATGGGCGGCTTCCTCACTACGAACGTAGATTTGGCAGTCATCTGCATATCGACAGAAACTTATGCCCTCTTCGCTCTAACTCTTTGTCCAGTTCATCTAATACGATATTAGAGAGTAACGGAGATAATGGACCACCCTGTGGTGTTCCTCGTTGTCTTCGCTCTACTAACCCATCTCGCATTAAGCCTGCCTGTAGATAGGACCTGATGAGCTTTAATACTCGTTTATCACTGATGTCCTTAGATAATCTGTGCATCAGCCTATCATGGTTCACCGTGTCGAAGTATTTGGCTAGATCGATATCCACTACATAACCCCGCCCTTCTCTGATATAGCGGCTTGCTGCCGCAAGCGCATGATGCGCACTGCGGTTTGGCCTGAACCCATAACTGCTGTTGGAGAACTTCGGCTCATAGATGTCTGACAGTACTGATGTGATCGCCTGTTGGACTATCCTATCCAGTACCGTGGGGATGCCTAATTGCCTGACGCCACCAGTCGTTTTAGGGATTTCTACACCCAGAACAGGTTGAGGTTGGTAGCTTCCGTCCAGAAGACTCTGGCGGAGCGCTTGCCCGTTTGAAGCTTGTCGAAGTTTAGAGATGGTCGCTGCGATGTCGAGTCTGTCGACACCTGCGCACCCCTTGTTCTTCTTCACGCGTCGAAGGGCATGGTTCAAATTCGCTGAGGAGCTGATTTGTTCCATCAGCGGAGTGGGGGTCACCAAGACTCGTCCTCCTTTCTACGCCGATCATGCTTGTCATTCTTCGTGACCATGAGCTTTACTTGCGGTATCGCCCATTGGGCCGTAGAGATGATTTTCATCTTGCTATGACTCCACATGATTGAGTGTCTAGTGACTGCTTCTTGATATATTCAGTTTCTGGCCTTCCTTTGAGTTGTACTTCCTCAAAGTACTATGCCTTCTGCTGACTTCTCATTACCCATCACACAACATCACTGTTGTGTTAGTCTCATCTGAGACAGGCAATGAGATCTCCCGAGGTAAGACGTTGCTCTTTCCCTTGGCCGTGCCTGATTTACCTATACACACTTCCCGTCGAGGCATTGGGCTATTCTATCTATTGCTAGGTTACCCAAGTTGTACAGGCCTACTATCAGATTTCTGTTCGTCACAACCAAGTTTTGCCGTTTGCTTCCTTCAGGTTTCACCTCACGGTGAACACCCTTGCATAGGCTAACGGTTCTCGCTCGACTGAGCCCGTAGAGGACTTTCACCTCCTAGATCAACGCCATGCTCGGCGCACAAAGAAAAAGCCTCGCGAACTGCGAGGCTTTGTCAAAATGGCGCGCTCGAGAGGATTCGAACCTCTGACCGCCTGGTTCGTAGCCAGGTACTCTATCCAGCTGAGCTACGAGCGCGCAATAAACTGTTTTCACCTCAACACTTTTCCTAGAGTAAGAAAAGTGGCGCGTCCGAGAGGATTCGAACCTCTGACCGCCTGGTTCGTAGCCAGGTACTCTATCCAGCTGAGCTACGGACGCGCAGGTGTTTTGATATCGACACAAAAATGAGTCGCTATCAGGAACCAAAGTCCCTTAATAATGGCGCGCTCGAGAGGATTCGAACCTCTGACCGCCTGGTTCGTAGCCAGGTACTCTATCCAGCTGAGCTACGAGCGCGCAATAAACTGTTTTCACCTAAACACTTTTCCTAGAGTGAGAAAAGTGGCGCGTCCGAGAGGATTCGAACCTCTGACCGCCTGGTTCGTAGCCAGGTACTCTATCCAGCTGAGCTACGGACGCGCAGGTGTTTGATATCGGATTTCCAATATCAGGAACTGACGTTCCTTTATATTTGAGAAGAATGGCGCGCTCGAGAGGATTCGAACCTCTGACCGCCTGGTTCGTAGCCAGGTACTCTATCCAGCTGAGCTACGAGCGCGCAATATTCTCTTCAGAAAGAGATGTGAAGTCTATCACAAACAATTTCTTTTGGAACAAAAAAATTGACTCACTTGTCAATAAATGGCGGTGAAGGAGGGATTCGAACCCTCGATACGGGATAAACCGTATACTCCCTTAGCAGGGGAGCGCCTTCAGCCTCTCGGCCACCTCACCGTTTTTTGTTCCGATTTACGATCTGGCGCGCTCGAGAGGATTCGAACCTCTGACCGCCTGGTTCGTAGCCAGGTACTCTATCCAGCTGAGCTACGAGCGCGCATTGTATCGTAAAACGATGTTCGCAAGAATGGCGGTGAAGGAGGGATTCGAACCCTCGATACGGGATAAACCGTATACTCCCTTAGCAGGGGAGCGCCTTCAGCCTCTCGGCCACCTCACCGTCTTGCGGAGGCACATATTACGATTTACCAAAAATAAGTCAAACAATTTCTTTGAAAAAATAGCGCCCTATCGACCAACCGTTGCACATTTAACCAAAACGCATGAGAAATGAACTTTCACTAATAAAAACTAAGCTTTTCAAGCCGAACAACAAAGGCTAATCGAGAGAAAACTGATTCACGCTAAAATAAAAAAAGGCTGACCCACAGGCCAGCCTTATTCAATCAAAGCTTCTGTTTAGTAGTTGCCCGATGCAACGTTACCAGTACCTTTTTCAGCTTGAATGCGCATGTAGATTTCTTCACGGTGAACGGATACTTCTTTCGGAGCATTCACACCGATACGTACCTGGTTGCCTTTAACGCCCAACACAGTTACTGTCACTTCGTCACCAATCATTAGTGTTTCGCCAACGCGGCGAGTCAAAATTAGCATTCTTTGCTCCTTGAGTATTCTCTAAATTTCTTGTTACGAAACTATTATCCAACAAAAGTTATATTTTCGTAAACTACCTTATTTTGGAAAATCAACCCAAAAAGGCTTGTTTCTGCTGAATGTTTAACGCTTCGTCAGAAGTAATGTAAGCATCATGCAGTACATTTGCTGCCAGATCGACACTCTCAGGAGATACAACTAACATACTGGACAACGGAGTCACTGAACAATGGTTGATACTAATCCCTTGTTCAATAAGCGCATCACATGCGTGTTGCATCAACGAGCTCGCTTCCAGACCTACGACAGTCAGCAAGCTTACTGCTTCACTATTACGGATTTTATCGCTGAAGACTAGATCCAACTTAGCACATGCATCTTGTTTTATCAGGATACCTGCCCAATCTGCTTCTTCGATCACATTCCAGATTTCGATGCCTAACATCTGACACTGCTTAGTCAAGCTAGACACCGTTTCTTTGGAGACTTTGATCAGAGCTAAGTCACGTTGCAGAGCAATACCACATACCGACTGTGTGCCTGTTTCCCCTTTCACTAAGCTGCCTTGATTGACATCAAAAGTCGAAAGAACACGTAGCGGCACACAGTGCTTCCAAGCGTATTGTACGCAAGGCAGATGCAGTACTTTGGCTCCTTTTCTGGCCATCTCTTCCATCGATGGAAAATCGATAATGTCCAGTTTCTGAGCATTTTTAACCACACGTGGATCACACGTATATATCCCATCAACGTCGGTAAAGATTTGACATTCATCTGCTGACAACGCACCAGCCAATGTCACAGCGCTGGTGTCAGAGCCGCCTCGACCTAAAGTGGTGATATCCCCATTTTCATTCACACCTTGAAATCCAGCCACTATCACAATTTGGTCTTGCGCAAGCAGTTCCATGATAGGGGCCGTATCAATGTGTTTAATCGTCGCGTCATTGTGTTGGTTATCCGTCACAATGTTCGCTTGTGCTCCGGTAAGTGAGCGTGCGGCATAACCCAGTTTATTTAGGGTCATGGCCAGCAGAGCCATAGACACTTGCTCACCAGCAGAGAGCAAAACATCAAGTTCACGAGCCGTTGGTACAGCGTCAACCTGCTTGGCTAACGCAACTAGGCGGTTAGTTTCACCCGCCATAGCAGAAACAACAACGACAACTTGATTACCATCATTTTTCGCCTTAATGATGTGTTCGGCCACAGTATGAATTGTGTCAATTGAACCCATTGAGGTTCCGCCGAACTTTTGCACGATAAGGGATTTTTTCACCAGTCTTCACCTTCCCAAGACCAAAGTCTCATTAGGACCACTTCCTATTTACATCGGTAAATCATCCGCAGTAGTTACAATAAAAACCAAGCGATTTAATTGGTTTGTTTAAAATTGCACCAATTAAACCACTTGGTTGACAGAAAAAAATTACGCTCAATCAAAGAAAGCTTTGATTGAGCGTAGGATTTATAAATTACAGACGCTCAGCCAGCCAAGCGTCAACAGACTCTAATGCAGCTGGCAAGGCTCCTGCATCAGTACCGCCAGCCTGCGCCATATCAGGACGACCACCACCTTTACCGCCAACTTGTTGAGCCACCATGTTGACCAACTCACCCGCTTTCACTTTGCTGGTTAAATCGTTGGTAACGCCAGCGATAAGGCCCACTTTCTCGTCCGCCACATTGCCAAGCATGATGATGCCACTGCCAAGCTGGTTTTTCAGTTCATCCACCATACCGCGTAGCGCTTTGTTATCTGCGCCATCAAGCTTGGCGACAAGCACGTTTACGCCTGCGATTTGCTTGACTTGATCAGTCAAACTGGCACTGGCTTGTGAAGCCAGTTTATCTTTGAGCTGCTGAATCTCTTTCTCTAGATTTTTGGCTTTGCTTGCCGCTTCGGCCAACTTCTCTTCGTATTTGCGCGTTTGATTGTCTAGTGCGTCCAGCGCACCTTCACCCGTCACGGCTTCAATACGACGGATACCCGCAGCAATACCACCTTCAGAGATGATTTTAAACAGACCAATATCGCCGGTGTTCGATGCGTGGATACCACCACACAGTTCCGTTGAGAAATCCCCCATAGAGAGTACACGCACTTGGTCGTCGTACTTCTCACCAAACAGCGCCATCGCCCCTTTCTGCTTCGCCGCTTCAATATCCATGATATCGGTTTGGATGGTGTGGTTACGACGGATCTGGGCGTTCACTAAACGCTCCACTTCTTTGAGCTCAGCAGGCGTCACCGCTTCTAAGTGAGAGAAGTCAAAACGTAAGCTTTCCGCTTTAACCAGCGAGCCTTTTTGCGCTACGTGCTCACCTAACACTTGACGAAGCGCCGCGTGCAACAGGTGAGTGGCCGAGTGGTTGAGGGAGATAGCCGCACGACGCTCTGCGTCTACTTGAGCGTTGACTTGATCACCTTTCGCCAGAACACCTTCAACCATTACGCCGTGGTGGGCAATCGCGTTCGCCAGCTTCTGCGTATCTTCCACACGGAATAGACCCGCTTCAGTTTGCAGTACGCCTGCATCGCCACATTGACCACCAGACTCTGCGTAGAAAGGCGTTTCTTGTAAAATCACGATCGCTTTGTCACCCGCGGAAAGCGCTTGCGCTTCTTCACCTTCGACAAACAGAGCAACCACATCACTCACGCCATGGGTTGCCGAGTAGCCACAAAACTCAGACTGGGCGTCAACTTTGATTTTCGCATTGTAATCGGTGCCAAACTGGCCCGCTTCGCGTGCACGTTGACGCTGCTCTTCCATCGCTTTTTCAAAGCCAGCTTCATCGATAGTGAAGTCACGCTCACGTGCCACATCGTTAGTCAGATCGGCTGGGAAACCATAAGTATCGTAGAGTTTGAACACGGTTTCGCCGTCAAGCACTTTGCCATCCAGAGCATCAAGCGCATCGTTAAGGATCGACATACCACGCTCAAGCGTACGACCAAAGTTTTCTTCTTCAATACGCAGTACTTTTTCCACTAACGCTTGCTGTTTTTTGAGCTCGTCGCCAGCCGTCCCCATCACCTCAGCCAGAACACCGACTAATTGATGGAAGAATGCACCCTGTGCGCCTAATTTGTTACCGTGGCGAACCGCACGACGGATAATACGGCGTAGCACATAACCACGACCTTCGTTAGACGGCATTACACCATCAACAATCAGGAAGGCACACGAACGGATGTGGTCTGCAATCACGCGTAAAGATTGGTTCGAAAGGTCTTGGTAACCAATGACCTCTGCCGCCGCTTTGATGAGCTTTTGGAACACATCGATTTCGTAGTTTGAGTGCACACCTTGCATGATGGCCGAAATACGCTCGATCCCCATTCCTGTATCCACTGATGGCTTAGGTAACGGCTCCATTGTGCCATCGGCATGACGGTTGAACTGCATGAAAACGTTGTTCCAGATTTCGATGAAACGGTCGCCATCTTCTTCAGCAGAACCTGGAGGGCCACCCCAAATGTGTTCGCCGTGATCGTAGAAGATTTCTGTACATGGACCGCATGGGCCGGTATCGCCCATTTGCCAGAAGTTGTCTGACTCAAACTTTTTGCCACCTTTCTTGTCACCGATACGGATGATGCGATCAGCCGCTACGCCCACTTTTTGATGCCAAATGTCAAAGGCTTCGTCGTCCGTTTCGTACACAGTAACGAGCAGGCGTTCTTTGGGAAGCTGCAGAACTTCCGTCAAAAATTCCCATGCATAAGCAATCGCGTCTTCTTTGAAATAGTCGCCAAAGCTGAAGTTGCCTAGCATTTCGAAAAATGTATGGTGGCGGGCAGTAAAACCGACGTTTTCTAGGTCGTTGTGTTTACCACCAGCACGTACACAGCGTTGGGCCGTAGTCGCTCGTGTGTAGGCGCGTTTTTCTAAACCTAAGAAACAATCTTTAAATTGGTTCATGCCCGCGTTAGTAAACAGCAGGGTTGGGTCGTTATGCGGTACTAACGATGAACTTTCTACGATTTGGTGTCCTTTGCTTTCAAAGAACTTGAGGAACGCATTGCGAACCTCATCAGTGCTCATGTACATGCAGCTCTTCCTGAAAATAGTCGAGTTAGAATTTTGCCGTATTGTAGATCATGCTTAAAGCTTCGACTAGTTTTCTTGCGGAAAAGACGATATGAAATGGAAAAACCGTAAATAGGCAGAAAAATAATACTTATTCACGGCTGACGAACAAGAAACCGGACGCAATCAACTGCATGGAGAGTTACTCTTCATCAGAGAGTGCATAGCTGATTTGCTCAAAAGAAAAACCTCGATATTGAAGAAAGCGTACTTGTTTGGCATAGGCTTTTTGATCACTCGCCTGTTGGCCTTTAAACTTTTTCCATGCGGTCTGTTTAGCCAATTCAAACCAATCTTGAGGTTCATTGACCAGCGCTTGTTCAATGATGGCATCAGCGACGCGTTTTTGCGTCAATTCTTGGCGAATTCGACGCTCCCCATGCCCTTTTGCTACGTGCTGGCGGATTTGGCTCTCGGCAAAGCGCTGCTCGTCCAAATAGCCATGTTCAACACAAAAAACAATTACTGTATCGGCTTCTTCACTGGCGTAACCTTTGGCGATCAGCTTCTGCCTTAACTCATATTGACCATGGTCGCGCCGACTCAGGAGTTGAATCGCTGCCTCTTTGCACGTTTGCGCCGTCGAATAATGGGAATACATAAAAATTGACCTGTAAAAAAGCCCTGCACAGCAGGGCTTTGGGATATCGCTAAGATGATTAAAACTCTTCTTGCTCTGGCGCTTCCTCTGCCAGTTTCCGCGCCTTCTAGCGGAGTAGGAGAGAGCAGCATTTCACGCAGTTTGGTATCCAATACTTTCGCGACTTCAACATGTTCTTTCAGATACTTACAGGCATTTGCTTTACCTTGGCCGATCTTATCACCGTTGTAGCTGTACCAAGCACCTGATTTCTCGATCAATTTACATTTCACGCCGAGATCAATCAGCTCACCTTCGCGGTTAAAGCCTTGGCCATACATGATCTGAGTGTTAGCTTCTTTAAATGGCGCAGCGATCTTGTTTTTCACCACTTTGATGCGCGTTTCGTTACCCACCACTTCGTCGCCTTCTTTGATAGATCCCGTACGACGGATATCCAAACGAACAGAAGCGTAGAATTTCAGCGCGTTACCACCGGTTGTCGTTTCGGGATTACCAAACATCACACCGATCTTCATACGGATCTGGTTGATGAAGATACACATACAGTTAGATTGCTTAAGGTTGCCCGTGAGTTTACGCATCGCTTGAGAGAGCATACGAGCCTGTAGACCCATATGCGAATCGCCCATCTCACCTTCGATCTCAGCTTTTGGTGTCAACGCTGCAACGGAGTCAACAACAATCACGTCGACCGCACCAGAGCGTGCCAAAGCGTCACAGATTTCCAGCGCTTGCTCACCCGTGTCAGGCTGAGAGACCAGCAGTTGATCGATGTTAACACCCAGTTTTTTCGCATAAACAGGATCGAGCGCGTGTTCCGCATCGATAAAAGCACAGGTTTTACCTTCACGTTGCGCTGCGGCAATCAACTCAAGTGTTAATGTGGTTTTACCGGATGATTCTGGACCAAAGATTTCGACTATACGACCCATTGGCAGGCCACCAGCGCCTAATGCGATATCCAGAGAAAGAGAGCCCGTAGAAATCGTTTCGACATCCATCGCACGGTTGTCGCCTAAGCGCATGATAGAGCCTTTACCAAACTGCTTTTCGATCTGACCTAGCGCAGCGGCGAGCGCTTTTTGTTTATTCTCGTCCATTACTTTCTCCGATTGTGTCGTCGCAAGGCAACCACTTAGAAAACTTTTATGCAGGCTGAATCGGCTTCGTCCTGCTCAACAATTGCCAGCCATTATACTGTTGATTCATACAGTGTCCACCCCTGTATGAAAAAAAATGACCTTGATAGTCCACAGCGAGATCTTTATCGCATCCGACTATTTGATGGTCAGATAATCGCTCACCACTTGCAGGGCGTGCAAAACCGCCGCCTGACGGATAGCGGCTCTGTCACCAGGAAAAAGACAAGTTTCTTTTCTCAGCCAGCCACTTTTATCCAACCAAGCAAAACATACCGTGCCAACAGGTTTAAGTTCCGTACCACCGTCTGGTCCGGCAATGCCACTGATCGCTATCGCTATCGTCGCGCGTGAGTGGTTTAATGCCCCTCTCGCCATTTCTTCGACAACTTCCTCGCTAACTGCACCATGCTGTTTCTAGGGTCTCAGCGCTCACCCCTAGCATTTCCATTTTCGCGTCATTGCTGTAGGTGACAAAAGCCCGATCAAACCAACCAGAACTGCCAGCAATGTCAGTTATCGCACTCGCGACACCGCCACCAGTACACGACTCCGCGGTCGCAAGGATCTGTTTGTGCTGCTTGAGTTGCTCGCCAAGTTGGCCCGAAAGTGTTGTGATAGAAACCGTCATTGAAATACCTGCTATCTCTTTTCGCCTGTATGTGATTCACGTATCCTAAGCCTCATTTCAGACAAACAAAAGACCAACGACGTGAAAGCCGAACAACAACACACGCCAATGATGCAGCAATATCTCAAGCTGAAAGCTGAGAATCCGGAGATCTTGCTGTTTTATCGTATGGGAGACTTCTATGAGTTGTTTTACGACGATGCGAAGCGTGCTTCGCAACTGTTAGACATCTCGCTGACCAAGCGGGGCGCTTCAGCCGGTGAGCCCATTCCAATGGCTGGCGTCCCATTTCATGCGGTTGAAGGCTATCTTGCTAAGCTGGTGCAATTAGGTGAATCCGTCGCTATCTGTGAGCAGATTGGCGATCCCGCTACCAGCAAAGGGCCTGTTGAACGCAAAGTGGTGCGCATTGTCACGCCCGGTACGGTGACCGACGAAGCGCTGTTGTCTGAACGTCTCGATAACCTCATTGCCGCCATTTACTGCCACAATGGTAAATTTGGCTATGCCACTTTGGATGTCACTTCGGGCCGTTTTCAGCTCTCGGAGCCGCAAAGCGAAGAAGCGATGGCGGCTGAGTTACAGCGCACCTCACCACGGGAATTACTCTTTCCGGAAGATTTCGAACCTGTGCATTTAATGGCCAACCGGAAAGGCAATCGCCGCCGCCCGGTTTGGGAGTTCGAACTAGATACCGCTAAACAGCAGCTCAATCAACAATTTGCCACGCGTGATTTGGTCGGCTTTGGGGTTGAACATGCCAAGCTCGGCCTTTGTGCTGCAGGTTGTTTGATCCAGTACGTCAAAGATACCCAGCGCACCGCTCTGCCGCATATCCGCTCGCTCACTTACGATCGTCAAGATCATTCCGTGATTTTAGACGCCGCAACGCGTCGCAATCTGGAGTTGACGCAGAATCTCGCGGGAGGCACGGAAAATACCCTGTCGTCGGTGCTGGATCACTGTGCAACGCCTATGGGCAGCCGCATGCTCAAACGCTGGATCCATCAACCCATGCGTGATCTCAATACGCTCAACGCGCGTTTAGACGCCATCGGTGAAATCAAAGAGCAAGCATGCTTTGCCGAACTCCAACCGATTTTTAAACAGATTGGCGACATTGAACGTATTCTCGCCCGCTTAGCACTGCGCTCAGCACGCCCTCGAGACATGGCAAGGCTACGACATGCAATGCAGCAACTGCCCGATTTGGAGAGCGAGCTAGCCAACCTAACTCATCCTCATTTACGTCAGTTAAGCCAAGATGCGGCCCCAATCGACGACGTTTGCCTCCTTCTTGAACAAGCGATCAAAGAAAATCCGCCAGTGGTGATCCGCGAAGGTGGAGTGATAGCCAGCGGCTACAATGCTGAACTGGATGAATGGCGTAACCTTGCCGATGGCGCAACCGAATACTTAGAGCAGCTAGAAGCTGAAGAGCGAGATCGTCACGGCATCGACACCCTCAAAGTTGGCTACAACAATGTGCATGGCTTTTACATTCAGGTCAGCCGCGGCCAAAGCCATTTAGTCCCACCTCATTACGTGCGCCGACAAACGCTAAAAAATGCCGAGCGCTACATTATTCCAGTGTTGAAAGAGCACGAAGACAAAGTACTCAATTCCAAATCCAAAGCGTTGGCACTGGAAAAGCAACTTTGGGAAGAACTGTTTGACCTGCTTATGCCGCAGCTTGAGCGTCTGCAAAACTTGGCCAGTGCGATTGCCCAGCTTGATGTGCTGCAAAATCTCGCAGAACGGGCAGACACGCTCGACTACTGTCGCCCCAGTTTGACCAAAGAAGCGGGCATTTACATTTCTGCTGGTCGCCATCCGGTGGTTGAGCAAGTGAGCAGTGAACCTTTTATTGCCAACCCGATTGAACTGCATGCCCAGCGCAAAATGCTGATCATTACGGGACCAAACATGGGCGGTAAATCGACCTATATGCGCCAAACCGCGCTAATTGCGCTGATGGCACATATTGGCTCTTACGTCCCAGCACAATCCGCCACCATCGGCTCAGTGGATCGCATTTTCACCCGCATCGGCGCTTCGGATGATCTGGCGTCTGGCCGTTCGACTTTCATGGTCGAAATGACGGAAACTGCCAATATTTTGCACAACGCAACACAAAATAGCTTGGTACTGATGGATGAAATTGGCCGCGGCACCAGCACTTACGATGGTCTTTCCCTTGCGTGGGCCAGTGCGCAGTGGCTAGCGACTCAGATTGGCGCTCTCACTCTGTTTGCTACACACTATTTCGAGCTAACCGAACTTCCCAACCAACTGCACCACTTGGCCAATGTGCATTTGGACGCAGTAGAGCATGGCGATAGTATTGCCTTTATGCACGCTGTGCAGGAAGGCGCCGCCAGCAAATCTTACGGCTTGGCAGTAGCGGGGCTCGCAGGCGTACCTAAAACGGTGATCAAAAATGCGCGGCAGAAACTGTCTCAATTAGAGCAGTTGAGCAAAGGCGATGTCACGGCAAGACCAAGCATGGTGGATGTAGCCAATCAGCTTAGCTTGATCCCTGAACCCAGCGAAGTGGAACAAGCACTGGCAAGTCTTGATCCTGATGATCTCACGCCACGCCAAGCTCTCGAAGCCTTGTATCGCTTGAAGAAAATGCTCTAACTCTAAGTAGGCCACCTCTTAGATAGCAAAAAGGCTATGGGATAACTCCATAGCCTTTTCTTTTATTTTCATGCTGTTGGCAAGCTCGCTTCAGGACTTAATCCATATCAACATCAAACAGATTTTCCATATTAAGTCCCTGTTTGACTAAGATCTCACGCAATCTGCGTAGCCCTTCAACTTGGATCTGACGCACGCGCTCACGCGTCAAGCCAATTTCTTTACCCACTTCTTCGAGAGTCGATGGCTCATAACCAAGCAATCCAAAGCGACGCGCCAACACTTCTTTCTGTTTCGGATTTAGCTCCTCTAACCAGAAAATCAGTGAGTTACGCATATCTTCATCCTGAGTTGACACTTCAGGATCGGAATTGTTCGCATCGGGAATAATATCCAGCAGCGCTTTTTCACCGTCACCACCAATCGGTGTATCGACAGAGCTAATCCGCTCGTTAAGGCGCAGCATTTTGCTGACATCCTCAACCGGGATATCCAACTGAGAAGCGATCTCTTCTGCCGTAGGTTCGTGGTCGAGTTTTTGTGACAACTCGCGCGCAGTACGCAGATAAATGTTCAGCTCTTTGACAACATGGATAGGAAGACGGATGGTCCGAGTCTGATTCATCAATGCGCGTTTCGATGGTTTGCCGAATCCACCAAGTGGCGTAAGTAGAGAAGCGGAAACCGCGCTCTGGGTCAAATTTTTCCACCGCTCTGATCAGGCCAAGGTTACCCTCTTCAATCAGATCAAGTAACGCTAATCCACGGTTGCTATAACGGCGAGAAATCTTCACTACCAAACGTAAGTTGCTTTCAATCATACGTTTACGTGCTGCTTCATCCCCACGCAATGCGCGTCGAGCGTAAAGTACTTCTTCTTCTGCGGTCAGTAAAGGTGAGAAACCGATCTCTCCGAGGTAAAGCTGAGTCGCATCCAAGCTTTTGTTGCTGGCATCAAACTCTTCTCTCAGTGCGGTATTGGTATTGGAACTGTTGTCTTCTTTATCGCTAACTTCGATATCAGAGTCGTTCAACTCTACATCCATTTGATCAATATCGAAATCATCAACTTTGGTTACTGCATTGCTGTTACTCATAACGCCTCCCCCTGGCGAGTTAGCAAGGCATGGTATTTAGCTATGCCGCTGCTAGTTATGTCGCAAGTTGTTTTTCAAAGTTTTCATTAAGGTAAATAGCGATTTGGATTCACCGACTTACCTTGGTAGCGGATTTCAAAGTGCAAGCGTACAGATTTGGCACCAGAGCTACCCATGGTAGCGATTTTTTGCCCGGCAGTAACACTTTGTCCTTCCGTTACTAGCAACCGATCGTTGTGAGCGTAAGCGCTTAAGTAGTTATCATTATGTTTCACGATAATCAGATTACCGTATCCACGCAGCGCATTACCTGAATAAACTACCACTCCTGCTGCGGTTGAAACTATCGATTGACCTCGCTGTCCTGCAATATCAATCCCTTTGTTTCCTTGTTCTCCCGCAGAGAAACTCTTGATAACTCTCCCTTTTGTTGGCCACAACCACTTGGCTATTTTGTCATTATCTGGCTGGGTTGGTTTTGCTGTTGGAATAACATTTTCTTTACCTTTAGGCTCAACATACTCCTTTGATTTGGATTGTTCAACCTTCCCAGATGAATCTTTTTTAACCACTTCAAGCGGCTTTTGCTCACTTTTTTCGATAGAGTTTTTACTCGATTTTAACGTTTCAGGAGGAGAAACTGACACGCTTTTCGATGGGACAACAGGCGCAGAAACTATAACTGGTGCAGCTTCGGTCAAATTACCAAATTTGGGGGCAACGTATGCAGGCCCCCAAAGTTTGAGTTTTTGCCCGGGAAAGATGGTGTACGGTGGCGAAAGGTTGTTGTAACGGATGAGATCATTTACATCTTTATTTGTGACATAAGAAATGAAATAGAGCGTGTCACCCTTTTCCACTTCATAGTAGCTGCCTCGATAGCTGCCGCGCTCTACGGATGAGTAGTCTTTCTCCAATCCTGAAACGGGCGCAGGCGAGTGTGCTGCGCAGCCAACTAACTGCACCGCACCAAGCAAGCTCACTAGCTGAAATGTTCTAAAAAGGCTCACGCTCACTCGCTCCCCCTACGCCAGTTTCGCCAGCGACTAAGGGAACAAAGTTGACGCTTTCAATCACGCTAGAGGTAATTTGATCATCACAGCGTTCAATGCACAGCAGCTGCTGCTCTTCGGTCCCCACAGGGATCACCAGTCGCCCCCCTTGTGCTAATTGCTCTATTAAGGCATTTGGCACATTTTCCGCTGCCGCCGTAACAATAATGGCATCAAATGGGCCTTTGCTTTCCCAGCCCTGCCAGCCATCACCATGTTTAGTGGAGATATTATAGATATCCAACTGCTTAAGTCGGCGCTTCGCTTCCCATTGCAGCGCTTTAATTCGCTCAACGGAGTAGACATGATCCACCAGTAGCGCCAGCACGGCGGTTTGATAACCCGAACCCGTT
The DNA here is from genome assembly GCF_009763805.1 of Vibrio cidicii. Lineage (NCBI taxonomy): Bacteria > Pseudomonadati > Pseudomonadota > Gammaproteobacteria > Vibrionales > Vibrionaceae > Vibrio > Vibrio cidicii. The sequence goes on from NZ_CP046804.1 coordinate 2,320,919, forward strand.
CCTATCTCCAGCACTTTACTGTCCCTTTTCAGGCGTAAAAGCTCGGTCATCTTGGCCACGATGTAAGGCTGAGAAATGGTCTGACCTTGTCCAATCGGCAATGCGTTGTTGTCATAGGCCTGATGCATCATTGCCTGAGAGACAAAATTTTCTCTTGGGATACGATGAATCGCCTCTAATACCGCTTGATCTTGGATGCCTTGGGCAACAAGAAACTGCACCAAACGACCTGCGTGTGGATTACTCATGGCTTGCATCCTTTAACCAACCGTCCATCGCCCGTAGCGACTCATGCGCAGTCAGATCCACTTGCAGAGGCGTTATCGAGACGACACCTTGCTCAATCGCAAAAAAATCGGTCCCCATACCCGCATCTTGCTCTTTCCCAGGAGGGCCGAGCCAATAAATCGTATGACCTCGAGGATCTTGTTGTTTAATCATATTTTCAGCGTGATGACGAGCGCCTAATCGGGTGACTTCAATTTGCTGCAACTGCTCAAATGGCCGATCAGGAATGTTGACGTTCAACAGACGATTGGTTGGAATGGGGCAAGTTAAATGTTGCTCAACCAACTGACGCGCTATTTTGGCTGCGCTGGAAAAATGGTGCTTGCCGACCAGAGAAAAAGCAATGGACTGAACACCGAGAAAATGTCCTTCCATTGCCGCCGCCACAGTACCAGAATAGAGCACATCATCGCCTAGATTGGCACCGTGATTGATCCCGCTCAGCACCAGATCCGGCAAATTATCTTTTAGCAATTCATTGAGCGCAAAGTGCACGCAATCGGTCGGTGTGCCCTGCACAGAATAAACATCGTCACCAATGCGATTAACACGTAATGGTTGTTCTAACGTCAAAGAGTTTGACGCGCCAGAGCGGTTTCTATCTGGAGCCACAACAATCACCTGTGCTATCTCACGCAATTCATCGGCTAATGCGTTAATCCCTTCGGCAAACACGCCATCGTCATTGCTTAGTAGAATCCGTAACGGTTTATTCTGCTTTTCATCCATCATTATTGGTACTCTCTTTCGAACGCTATTTCCTGCACTAATTCACGCACAATCGAAGTCGCAAAGGAGCCTGCATCCAGTGCAAAACACAGCGTTATCTCATCTCCTACCACTGACCAAGTGAGGTTTTGTGGTTTCAAGCTTATGGCTCGTCGGTCATGGCGCATGCGATTGCCGCGAATCAACGCCATCAAATCCGTTTCTTCATCCAGTATCGGCTGCTCTAGTGCCAGCGCCGAAGCTTGTGTGGGCAGTGCGTTGTCGCCCGCTAAGGCCGCACTAATCATCACCTCTCCACGTTCAAAACGCGCTTGAGCCTGAGGTAAATTCGTTGCATCGATCGTTTCTTGTCCCTCTTGAGACAAGACAACATCCCCGTCGATCACTTGGTCAAAGATCCCTTGCAGCAAGCGAGCGGACACGATGCGATTGAAAATCCACGAGCGTGCTGTCGATAGATACATGCTGCGTTTATTTTGGTTGCGAGTACGCACATTTTCTCGCCCCCAACGGCGAGCCTCATCAAGATTATTGCCATCGCGACCAAAGCGCTGGCTACCAAAATAGTTTGGCACACCAACCTGTTGGATTCGCTCTAAACGGCGTTCTACGTCCGCCACATCCGTCACTTCGCTTAAGGTCACCACAAACTCATTGCCGAGCAAATCGCCCGGGCGAAGCTTCTTATTGTGACGAGTCACGGCCAAAATTTCGATGCTCGGATACTGAGCAAGAAAAGCCTCAAAGTTGGGAATTCCGCCAGTAGGCAAATGGACACTCAACCATTGCTCTGTCACGGCGTGGCGATCTTTAAGGCCTGCCCAACTAACGTTTTGCGATGGTACCCCGCACACCTTTGCCAATTCATTGGCGACAAAACTGGTGTTTTCCCCCGTTTTTCGGATATGCACCATCAGATGCTCACCTTGACCAGTGAAGGAAAAACCCAAATCCTCTTTGACTTGAAAGTGCTCAGGTTTGGCTTTGATTTTGGCTTGTGCCGTCGGCTTACCCGCGAGGTATGCCAAAGAAGCGAGGATATCTGTCATGCTTTTTTCCACTGCCATGCAGCTTGTAAACGATTTATTCTTTAATCAACAATACAACGGCTTCCGTTGCAATGCCTTCTTTACGTCCAGTGAAACCTAAACGTTCGGTGGTGGTTGCCTTCACATTAATATTGCCAACGTCGGTTTGCAGATCCTCTGCAATTGCTTGACACATGGCCTCAATGTAAGGCGCCATTTTCGGCGCTTGGGCGATAATAGTGATGTCAGCATTGCCCAAACGATAGCCTTGTTCTTTCACTCGGCGATAAACATCTTTCAACAATTCACGGCTATCGGCACCTTTCCATTGATCATCGGTATCAGGGAAGTGACGACCAATGTCACCCGCAGCAATCGCGCCAAGTAAGGCATCGCTGAGTGCGTGCAGAGCCACATCTCCATCCGAATGCGCGATCAACCCTTGCTCATAAGGCACTTTAACCCCGCCAATAATCACGGGGCCTTCTCCACCAAATTTGTGCACATCAAAACCATGGCCAATTCGAATCATTGTTTATCCTTCTGCTCGGCTTAAATAGAATTCCGCTAGCGCCAGATCTTCTGGCTGAGTAATTTTAATATTGGTCGCTTTACCGGTAATTAAGGCGGGTTGTTGCCCCTGCCACTCCAACGCGGAGGCTTCATCGGTGATGGCCACATTGTGGGCTAGTGCCTGCTCAAGCGCGACGGTCAACATCTGAGTTTGAAACATTTGCGGCGTTAATGCGTGCCAAAGGGCGTCACGAGAGACCGTATGGTCAATGTCCCGTTCTGCGTTAGCGCGCTTCATCGTGTCACGCACTGGAGTGGCCAAAATCCCGCCAACCGGATGAACCAAGCAAGCGCTGATCAAGGCATCGATATCCTCAAGCGAAACGCAGGGCCTCGCCGCGTCATGCACTAAAACCCATTTTGCCTCTAGATGCGTTTGCACATATTTAAGGCCAGAAAGCACCGAATCCGCGCGCTCTTTACCGCCACTGACTCGGATCACTTGCGGCGAATGAGCTATCGGCAACTGGGCAAAATAAGGGTCATCATCGCTGATTGCCACCACCACCTGCGCGATCAACGGATGAGCTAGCAGCTTATTCAAGGTGTGTTCCAACACGGTGTGCTCGCCGATAGATAAATATTGCTTGGGACGATCGGCTTGCATCCTGCTGCCCACTCCAGCTGCAGGAACTATCGCGACTAAAGATGGAGTCATTTTCGGCATCTTATTGATTTTCCTCACCGACAAGACGGTAGAAGGTTTCGCCTTCTTTCACCATGCCGAGTTCATGTCTGGCGCGTTCTTCAATGGCATCTAACCCCTGTTTGAGATCATCAATTTCTGCATACATTTCGCTATTACGCGACTGTAACTTGCTGTTCACTTGTTGCTGGACTTCGATATCACGCTCGGTGGCGTAATAATCCGACACACCGTTTTTACCAAACCAGAGTGTGTATTGCAGCAGCGCAAATAGCAGTGTCAAAACTAAAATAAACAGACGCATGAGCGATTTTACTTGTGGCCTATCAGGGGAAAGAGTTATGAAGCCCTTTTTATAGCACAATTAGCGGGTTGGCTCTATAGAGGGTTAGTGCAACAAGGGGGGCGCACTCACCGTGTTTTTTCCTCTAGAAAAAAAACACCCCGCAAACGCGGGGTGTTTTTAAAGCTTCAATCTAAGCGATTAATTCAATCAGGAATTAAGCTTGACCTTTCACTTCTTTAAGACCGCTTCTTTGAAACATGGGGGTGCGCGCTCACCGTGCGCTTTACTATCGATAAAAAAACACCCCGCAAACGCAGGGTGTTTTTAAAGTTTCAATCTAAGCGATTAATTCAATTAGGAATTAAGCTTGACCTTTCACTTCTTTAAGGCCGCTTCTTTGAAACATGGGGGTGCGCGCTCACCGTGCGCTTTCCTATCATTAAAAAAACACCCCGCAAACGCAGGGTGTTTTTAAAGTTTCAATCTAAGCGATTAATTCAATTAGGAATTAAGCTTGACCTTTCACTTCTTTAAGACCGCTTCTTTGAAACATGGGGGTGCGCGCTCACCGTGCGCTTTCCTATCATTAAAAAAACACCCCGCAAACGCAGGGTGTTTTTAAAGCTTCAATCTAAGCGATTAATTCAATTAGGAATTAAGCTTGACCTTTCACTTCTTTAAGACCGTTGAAAGGTGCACGCTCACCTAGCGCTTCCTCGATACGGATCAGTTGGTTGTACTTAGCAACACGGTCAGAACGGCTCATAGAACCAGTCTTGATTTGACCTGCTGCAGTACCTACCGCTAGGTCAGCGATAGTTGCATCTTCAGTTTCGCCAGAAACGGTGAGAGATTACTGCTGTGTAACCTGCGTCTTTAGCCATCTTGATTGCAGCTAGAGTCTCAGTTAGAGAACCGATTTGGTTGAACTTGATTAGGATAGAGTTGGCGATGCCTTTCTCGATACCTTCTTTCAGGATCTTAGTGTTCGTTACGAACAGGTCGTCACCAACGATCTGGATTTTCTTGCCCAGTTTCTCAGTTTGGTATGCGAAACCTTCCCAGTCAGACTCGTCTAGACCGTCTTCGATAGAAACGATTGGGAACTTCTCAGTTAGCTCTTCTAGGAAGTCAGAGAAACCGTTAGAAGTGAAGATACGACCTTCGCCTTTCAGGTTGTACTCTTTCTTCTCTGCATCGTAAAACTCAGACGCTGCACAGTCCATCGCTAGAGTGATGTCAGTACCTAGAGTGTAACCAGCTGCTGCTACTGCTTCAGCAATAACTTCTAGCGCTTCAGCGTTAGATTTTAGGTTAGGAGCGAAACCACCTTCGTCACCAACAGCGGTGTTGTAACCTTTAGATTTCAGAACTTTCGCTAGGTTGTGGAATACTTCCGCGCCCATGCGAACCGCTTCTTTCAGAGTTTTCGCGCCAACTGGCTGGATCATGAACTCTTGGATGTCAACGTTGTTGTCTGCGTGCTCACCACCGTTGATGATGTTCATCATTGGTAGAGGCATAGAGAATTGACCCGCAGTGCCGTTTAGCTCAGCGATGTGCTCGTATAGAGGCATGCCTTTTGATGCAGCAGCTGCTTTCGCGTTAGCTAGAGAAACCGCTAGAATTGCGTTTGCACCAAAGTTAGATTTGTTTTCAGTACCGTCTAGGTCGATCATGATTTGGTCAACAGTTGCTTGGTCTTTTGCATCTTTGCCAACCAGAGCATCTGCGATTGGGCCGTTCACTGCAGCAAGAGCTTTCAGTACGCCTTTACCTAGGAAACGAGCTTTGTCGCCGTCACGTAGTTCAAGCGCTTCGCGTGAACCAGTAGATGCGCCAGATGGAGCCGCAGCCATACCTACGAAACCGCCTTCTAGGTGTACTTCAGCTTCAACAGTAGGGTTACCACGTGAGTCGATGATTTCACGACCTAGAACTTTAACGATCTTAGACATTAATGTTTCCTCTCGTTTAAATATAAATGTCAAATTTAAAGGGCCGCCGCACAACCTTCGCGACCGCCCGTATCCTTTTACTTCAGTTCGCCGCGTGCATTTTCACCCGCTGCTTTGATAAAGCCAGAAAACAGTGGATGCCCGTCACGTGGCGTTGAGGTGAACTCTGGGTGGAACTGAGCAGCAACAAACCATGGGTGGTTCGGGTTCTCGATCATTTCAACCAGTTTCTTGTCCGCTGACAGGCCAGAGACTTTTAGACCCGCTTTTTCAATTTGTGGACGAAGATTGTTGTTCACTTCATAACGGTGGCGGTGACGCTCATGGATCGTATCGCTACCGTACAATTCACGCGCTTTGGTGCCTTTCGCCAAGTGACATAACTGCGAACCTAGACGCATGGTACCACCAAGATTTGATGATTCAGTACGCTCTTCGACGTTACCTTCACTATCAACCCATTCAGTAATCAAACCGACCACAGGGTACTTGGTGTCTTTATTAAATTCGGTTGAGTGTGCTCCTTCCATACCCGCAACGTTGCGCGCGTATTCAATCAGAGCAACTTGCATACCTAAGCAAATACCTAGGTAAGGAACTTTGTTCTCACGAGCGTATTTCGCCGCCAGAATCTTGCCTTCGATGCCACGGTCACCGAAGCCACCGGGAACAAGAATGGCGTCCAGTCCCTGTAGAACCTCAAAACCTTTGGTCTCTACGTCCTGTGAGTCTACATATTTAATGTTAACGCTCAAGCGATTTTTCAGGCCTGCATGTTTAAGCGCTTCGTTTACCGATTTATACGCATCTGGCAGTTCGATGTATTTGCCAACCATGCCGATGGTGACTTCACCTGTTGGGTTGGCTTCTTCATAGATAACCTGTTCCCATTCAGAAAGGTCCGCGTCTGGCGCTTTGATACCAAAACGAGCACAGACCAGATCATCCAAACCTTGTGATTTGATCAACTGAGGAATTTTGTAGATAGAGTCTACGTCCTTCATTGAAATCACCGCTTTCTCAGGAACGTTACAGAACAGTGCGATCTTCTTACGTTCGTTCGCTGGGATCATACGGTCAGAGCGGCAAACGAGAATGTCTGGCTGAATACCGATAGACAGCAGTTCTTTCACTGAGTGTTGAGTTGGTTTGGTTTTCACTTCACCTGCTGCCGCTAGATAAGGTACCAGCGTCAAGTGCATGAACATGGCACGCTCACGGCCAATTTCAACCGCTAGCTGACGGATGGCTTCCATAAATGGCAGCGACTCGATATCACCCACAGTACCACCGATCTCAACGATAGCCACATCGTGACCTTCTGCGCCAGCAATAACACGGTCTTTAATCGAGTTGGTGATATGAGGAATAACCTGAATGGTGGCACCTAGGTAGTCACCACGACGCTCTTTCGCCAGAACGTCTGAGTAAACACGACCTGCAGTAAAGTTGTTGCGCTTAGTCATCTTAGTGCGGATGAAACGCTCGTAGTGACCAAGGTCTAGGTCGGTTTCAGCGCCATCTTCCGTAACGAATACTTCACCGTGTTGAGTGGGGCTCATGGTGCCTGGGTCAACGTTGATGTATGGATCAAGCTTCATGATGGTCACTTTAAGACCACGCGCTTCTAAGATCGCTGCTAGGGATGCTGCTGCAATACCTTTACCTAGAGAGGATACAACCCCGCCAGTAACAAAAATGTAATTTGTCGTCATGTTTAACCTGAAATTGGTTGAATGAGGGAAATGGATTTCTTCTGGACGGGACGAAAATATACCAGAAGACCCTAACCGCCACAACGTGAAATCTATCACACGCCAATTTTTTATTTTTTGCTTCAAATCAAAGTGAACTAACAGCAATCAAGCCTGTGGGAAATTAGTTGAGCCCTTTTTTTGCCACTTTATCTGCCGATTTTTAGCCCTTCTCTTGGGCTTTTACCTGATCCCAAAACCCGTCCAATTCTTGCAAACTGCACGCGCTCAGTGTTTTGCCACACGCAGCAACTCGCTGCTCGACAGCGCGAAATCGACGAGCAAACTTGAGGTTGGCTTTGGCCAGCGCCACTTCAGGGTTAACCGAAAGATGCCGGGCCAAATTGACCGTCGCAAACAGTAAGTCACCCAACTCCAACTCCACTTTGTCCGCTTGCACATCCACTTGCAGCGCCTCTTCCATCACTTCATCCACTTCCTCGCGCACCTTGTCTACCACTGGGCCAAGTGAATCCCAATCAAAACCGTAGCGCGCACACTTTTTTTGAATCTTTGTGGCACGTAATAATGCCGGAAGCGAAGCTGGTATTGAGTCTAGAATACTTTCTTCACTTTTGCCTGCTAAGGCTTTCTCTTTTATTTTTTCGGCTTCCCAGTTGGCATTGAGCTCCGCTTCATCCGTAAATACCTGCTCGGCGAACACGTGCGGGTGGCGACGCGTGAGTTTCTCATTGACCGTTTCCACCACCTGCGAGAAATCAAACAGGCCCTGCTCTTTCGCCATCTGGCTGTAAAAAATCACCTGAAACAGTAAATCACCAAGCTCCTCTTTGAGATTGAACCAATCTTGCTTGTGAATCGCATCCACCACTTCATAGGTTTCTTCGATAGTGTGAGGCACCACGCTGTCAAAAGTTTGCTTACGATCCCACGGGCAGCCATTTTCAGGATCGCGTAGCTTGGCCATGATCTGTTCTAGCTGTTCAATTGGATGAGTCATTTTGCTTCCTTTGTAGACAATTCGTTTGTAAAAAATGCGTTTGTAAAAAAGGCGAGTAGTCTGCACCACTCGCCTCTCATTTAAACGATTTGCGATCAGCAGAGTCGTTTGACTGACATCACATCACGCACTTGCTCGACCCGCTTCATGATGCGGTTGAGCACTTCGATGTTAGACACCTCAAGCTCAAAGTCCATCACATTCAGATGAGTGCGATAGTCCATGCGACTCTTCATGCTGATCACTTTAATTTTCTCGTTCGCCAGCATGGTGGTGATGTCTTTCAGCAGGCCACTACGCTCCATCGCTTCCACACGCACCGTCAGCATGTAAGAGCCGACCACACCACGTCCCCAAACAGTATCGATGATCCGCTCTGGTGCGTGATGGCGCAATTCGTCCAACTGTTCACAATCGCTGCGGTGCACCGAGATGCCACGACCTTGGGTGATGTAACCGCAGATCTCATCGCCCGGGATCGGTTGGCAACAGCGCGCGAGGTGGGTCATCAGGTTATCCACACCCTCAACCACCACAGCATCTTTGCGCGGGCGACTTGGCGATGCGCCTTTACTTTCCGCTTCCTGCAGTTTTTCTAGCGCTTGTTTGTCTTCTTCTTCCGCGGTCGGTTTATTTACCAAGGCATTGATATGGTTGACGATCTGGTTGATACGCAAATCACCACTGCCGACCCCGACATACAGCTCGTCCGACGTATTCATGTTGAAACGCTTGAGCGCGTATTGCTCCGCGTCTTTCAGCGTGGCGCCAATCTTCGCTAACTCGTGCTCCAAGATCTCGCGTCCTGCTTCGAGGTTTTTCTCGCGGCTTTGCTTGCGGAACCACGCGTTGATCTTGGCGCGTGCACGCCCCGAGGTAACAAACCCCAGCGATGGGTTGAGCCAATCACGCGAAGGATTCGGCTCCTTCTGGGTGATGATTTCGACCTGATCGCCCATGTGCAGTTTGTGAGTGAACGGTACGATGCGCCCTGCGACCTTGGCACCAATACAGCGATGGCCAACTTCGGAGTGAATATGATAGGCGAAATCGAGCGGCGTCGCTCCCATCGGTAAATCGACCACATCACCACGCGGAGTAAAGGCGTAAACACGATCATCAAACACTTGGCTACGCAGTTCGTCGAGCATCTCACCCGAATCGGACATCTCTTCCTGCCAATCCAGCAGTTTACGTAGCCAGGTGATTTTCTCGTCATAGCCGCTGCGGGCGCTGCTACCTTCTTTGTATTTCCAGTGCGCCGCAACCCCAAGTTCAGACTCTTCATGCATCTGCTTGGTACGGATCTGGATTTCGATGGTTTTCCCTTCTGGACCCAAAATCACCGTGTGGATCGACTGATAGCCGTTGGGTTTAGGGTTGGCGACGTAATCGTCAAACTCGCTCGGCAAATGTTTGTACTTGGTGTGCACCACACCGAGCGCGGCATAACAATCTTGCAGTTTGTCGGCGATAATGCGCACTGCGCGCACATCAAACAGCTCATCAAAGGCGAGCCCCTTCTTCTGCATTTTGCGCCAGATGCTGTAAATGTGTTTTGGTCGCCCGCTGACTTCGGCTTTGATGCCGCACGTTTTCATCTCTAAAGAGAGATCTTCGACGAAATCCTTGATGTACTGCTCGCGAACGATGCGTCGCTCCGCCAGTTGCTTGGCGATCTGTTTGTAGGTGTCTGGCTGCTGGTAGCGGAAAGCGTAATCTTCGATTTCCCACTTGAGCTGACCGATCCCCAAACGGTTCGCCAGCGGCGCATAGATATTGGCACACTCTTTTGCCGCCGCGCGGCGCACGTCGTCCGGCGCTTGTTTGACTTCAATCAGGTTGCAAATCCGCTCTGCGAGTTTAATCACTACGCAGCGAAAATCATCCACCATGGCTAACAGCATGCGGCGGACGTTGTCCACCTGAGCAGAACCCGCACTGCCTTCCAACGTGATGTTCAACTGACCAATAGCGGCCATTTCATCCACGCCATCAATCAGCTTAATGATCTCTTTGCTGTACTCTTCTTCCAGCGCTTCGCGGGCAAAAGCACCACTTGAAACCAAAGGAAATAGCTGTGCGGCCACCAGCGTCGCTTTATCCATCGACAAAGTGACCAAGATCTCGATCATCTCCCGTCCACGCCACAGCAGCAGCTCTGCCTGTTCATGACCAGCCAAGATAGTCTGGCAGTGACGATACACTTCAATCAAGCGAGTGGAGATGCTGTTATCCTGTTTCAAGCTGGCGACCCAACTATCCAATTCAAACTGCTCTTTGGGGTTCAAATGTGCGCTTCTTACCGCAACCATCTTGTCATCCTAATTATTCTTTGTTCGTTTCGACTAACTGCATCCAGGTTAGTTCGCTTTTCTTCGCCTGAGTGATGACATTTTGCACTGAGTTACTTCTCAAACAGTGCCATCGACTCAAGGTGACTGGTATGTGGAAACATATCCAGCATCGCCAATTTGGTTAAGGTATAGCCCTGCTTAAGCAAGCTCTGACTGTCCCTTGCAAGGGTAGCAGGATTACACGAAACATAAACCACTCTTTTCGCACCCAATACGGATACCTGATCGATGATGCCACTTGCACCAGCCCGAGCGGGATCGAGTAGAATTTTGTCAAACTGCTCGCTTGCCCAAGGTTGGCCGATAAAATCCGCCTCAAGATTAGCGTGAAAAAATTGGGCGTTATTGATCTGGTTCAACGCTGCGTTTTCGGCGGCATTGTTAACCATTTGCGCGACCCCTTCCACTCCGATGACTTGCTTGGCTTTACTTGCCAAAGGCAAGCTGAAATTACCAAGGCCGCAGAAGAGATCCAGCACGCGATCATCGGCTTGTGGCTCAAGCCACTCCAATGCTTTCGCGACCATTTTCTGGTTGATATGCGGGTTGACCTGAATAAAGTTGTTCGGCGCAAAAGGGACCTTGACTGCGCATTCCTGGTAGTAAGGCTGCTCGCCAACAATGCGATCGAGCTGGTCACTTTCCGGCATGAGATAAAGTGTTAGCGCCTGTTTCGTCGCAAACTGCACCAGCGCGGTTTCATCTTGCGCCGCCAACTTCGCCGTGTGACGCAGTGCCACCACCACGCCATTATCGGCTGCGACCAGTTCAACATGGCCCAAAGTTTCCGGTTTATCAAAGCCACTTAGTAGCGCTTTCAGTTCAGGCAAAATCTGGTTGAGCGGCGCGGCCAATACCGGGCAAGCGGTGATGTTCTCAATCTGCTTACTCTGTTTGCGGCGAAAGCCAAATTGCAGTTGGCGCGTTTTCTTATCCAGCATCAGGCTAAAGCGAGCGCGGCGGCGATAGCCTTGGTCAGGCCCGGTCACGACGGGAGCGAGTTCGATTTCACGTCCGGCAAATTTTTTCATCAATTGCAGCAACGCCGCCTGTTTGTATTCCAACTGCGCCGGATAGTTAAGATGCTGCATGTCGCAGCCACCGCATTGACTGTAGTGAGGACAAAAAGGCTCGATGCGCTGCTCACTGGCTTGCAGCACTTTAATCAGCTTGCCACGGGCGAATTTACTCTTCTCTTCCACCAGTTGCGTCACCACGGTTTCCCCCGGCAACGTTCCTTCAATAAACAGCGGTTTTTGCTTGAGATAGGCGATGCCCGCGCCTTGGTTGTCCAGCCTTTCAATCTCTACTTGCAGATGCTTGAAATCCGGTTGCGTTTTCTTTTTCGGTTGGAAAAAACGTGCCATGCTCTAATGCCTGAAATAAATTGCTCAAATTTGTCCTCACAGCGTCACTATTCTTTAGCGCCGCCGTTGTACCCACAGGATGATCTGATTATGCTTGTGCGATGATTCGATTGGGTCACTTCGCTTTTTGTGACGCCTATTTTCCCATATCCCGACCTTGATGTAATTAGATAACATGACCAGATATGGCTTACGTGCCCGCGTAATTACTCTTACACTCGCTCCGACCTTAATCATAGGTCTATTGCTCAGCAGTTTTTTCTCTTTTAATCGATATCGGGATCTGGAACGTCAGGTGATCACCACCGGTAACAGCATCATTGAGCCTTTGGCGATTGCCAGCGAGCCTCATCTTTTGAGCGAAAGCCGTGAAGCGGTACGCCGCTTGATCAGTTACGCCCATCGCAAAAACTCTGAGCTGGTGCGCAGTATCGCCGTATTTGATAGCCATCATGAGCTGTTTGTTACTTCCAACTTTCACCCCAATTTCGAATCACTGACGTTTCCCAAAGACAAGCCGATTCCGCTGCTGGGCGATTCTGAGCTGCACGACACCACCATGATCCTGCGAGTACCTATCCTTTCCGAAGGGCACTATCTCAGCAACTTGGTGGAACCCGAGCAAGCCACGCGCGCGGTTGGTTACATCGCGGTCGAGATGGATCTCTCGTCGCTACGCTTACAGCAATACCAAGAAGTTTTCTCCGCCTTTTTAGTGTTAATACTTGGCCTTGGTCTGGCTAGCGTGTTCGCCTCGCGCCTGATGCAAGATGTTACCCAACCGATTACCCATATGAAAAACGTGGTGGACCGCATCCGCCGCGGCCAATTGGACATTCGCATCGAAGGCAAAATGCATGGCGAGCTGGATTCACTGAAAAACGGCATTAACGCCATGGCCGTGTCGCTCTCGGAATACCATGTTGAGATGCAGCACAGCATCGACCAAGCAACCTCCGATTTGCGCGAAACGCTTGAACAGTTGGAGATTCAGAACGTCGAGCTGGATATTGCCAAGAAACGCGCCCAAGAAGCGGCGCGGGTAAAATCGGAATTTTTGGCGAACATGTCTCACGAGCTGCGTACTCCACTCAATGGTGTGATCGGCTTTACTCGTCAGATGCTCAAAACTCAGTTGACCAACAGCCAGACCGATTATCTGCAAACCATTGAAAAATCGGCCAACAACCTACTCAACATCATCAACGACATTCTCGATTTCTCTAAACTGGAAGCGGGTAAGTTGGCGCTGGAAAACATTCCGTTCGATTTCCGAGAGAGCTTGGAAGAGGTGATCAGCTTGCAAGCCACCAGCGCCCACGAAAAAGGGTTGGAGATCACCTTAAAAGTGGATCCGAAAATTCCTCCCGGTCTGGTGGGTGACCCGCTGCGTATTCAGCAAGTACTGACCAACTTAGTCGGTAACTCGATTAAGTTCACCGAAAAAGGCAACATTGATGTCAGCGTCGAAATGCGCGCCCAAGCAGGCGATGCGGTCGATCTGCAATTTATGGTGCGAGACACTGGCATCGGCATCTCAGAGCGCCAACAAGCGCAGCTCTTCCAAGCCTTTAGCCAAGCAGACGCGAGCATTTCACGTCGCTACGGCGGTACTGGGTTAGGTCTGGTTATTACACAAAAACTGGTCAGCCAAATGGGCGGGGAAATCAGCCTCACCAGCCGCCTGCACCAAGGCTCAACCTTCTGGTTCACTCTGCGTTTGCACTCAACGCAAATGCCAATGAGTGACCTGCTCGAATCCGAGTATCTGCAAGGCAAAGAGCTATTGTTGGTGGAGCCCAACATGCAAGCGGCGGCAGTCACGCAGCAACTATTGGCGCAAGAAGGCATTCACGTGGTCTACCGCTCGACCTTGCCAGATGAGAGCAAAACCTACGATTTCGTTCTGCTCAACTTGGCCGCCAATCAAAGCTACGACTTGCACACCATCGAAAACTGGCTCAGCCGCGCGCTGCAACTGTCCGCCAACACGGTGCTCGGCATTCCTAGTACCGAACTGGCGCTGGCCGATCAACTGCTGGGACATTTTGATGTGCAGTGTTTGACCAAACCACTGAGCCGCCGAAAGCTGTTGCAAAGCTTAATCGCCACACAAACCGCTCAACCAGAACTTGAGCAAAGTCAGCCGACACTGCAAGAGGATAAAGCCGCACTCACCGTACTCGCCGTGGACGATAACCCAGCCAACCTCAAACTGATCACCGCCCTTTTAGCCGAGCGTGTGACACACGTCGTGGCGTGCAGTTTCCGGGCAAGAAGCGGTCGAGTTAGCGAGCAAAACGCCATTTGATCTGATCTTTATGGATATCCAGATGCCACAAATGGATGGAGTCACGGCGTGTAAGCAGATCAAGGAAGGAGAGCTTAATCGCCAAACTCCGGTGATTGCCGTCACCGCGCATGCCATGAGTGGAGAGCGAGATCGCCTGCTCAAGGCGGGGATGGATGACTATCTGACCAAACCAATCGAAGAGCACATTTTGCAGCAGGTTCTTGTGCATTGGAATCCCAACACTTGCGATCAACAACTCAACAAAATCGGCCCTTGCTATGCCGAAGTCGACCAAGAACCAACGACAACGTCGCAAACAGAGCACAAAGCGGACGTGATTATTGATTGGCAGGCGGCGTTGAAACAGTCCGCCAACAAAGAAGACCTCGCTAAAGACATGCTTAGAATGCTGACCGAGTTTATTCCCGATGTTGAACAGGTGGTCGAACAGGCACTGGACGACAGCCAGTATCCGCGAGATGAGTTAATTCATGTCATCCACAAACTGCATGGCAGCAGCTCTTACTGCGGTGTACCACGCCTGAAATCACTGTGCGCTACGCTAGAGCACGCATTGCGCTCGGGGGTTGAGTTGGCCGAACTTGAGCCTGAGCTGTTCGAACTGCAAGATGAGATGGTCAAAGTTACCGCCACTGCGCAGTTTTATCTCAACTAGAGAGACACTCGTCTTTGAAAGGGATGAGAAAAGAGGAGCGGAAGGAAAAATTCCGCTCACGATAAACCACTACGATTCGAAGATCACAGTCGCCACCGCATAGTGGCGCTCATCGGAAATCGACAAATGGCTGTGGACAACCTGTCTCTGCTCAGCAAGCTGTAACGCTTTACCAGAGAGATGCAAACAAGGCTTGCCATGCTCATCATTAGTGACGGTGAAATCATGAAAGGTCACGCCATGAGCAATGCCCGTGCCTAAGGCTTTGGATGCCGCCTCTTTCGCCGCAAAGCGTTTGGCAAGAAAGCGTCCTTGCTGCTTCGTCGAGTGGAACACCGCCAGTTCAGATTGGCTCAGAATGCGCTCGGCAAAGGCTTCACCACTGCGAGCGAGTGCTTTTTCCACCCGCTCGATTTCAGCAATGTCAGTGCCAAGCCCTACAATTGCCATCTTACTTACGAGCCGCAACCATGATCGCTTTCATATCTGCGACCGCTTTTTCTAGCCCGTCAAACACCGCACGACCAATGATGGCATGGCCGATGTTCAACTCGTAGATCTCCGGTAACGCAGCGATCGGTGCCACATTGTGATAAGTGAGGCCGTGACCGGCGTTCACTGTAATGCCCAGATCGGCTGCATAGCTGGCGCCAGCGGCGATTTTCTTCAGTTCGTTGAGCCGATCCGCTTCGGTTTCTGCGTCGGCATAGTGACCAGTGTGCAACTCAATAAACGGCGCGCCACAAGCTTTCGCCGCATCAATTTGCTCACGGTCGGCATCGATAAACAGTGACACTTTTATGCCCGCGTCAGTCAGTTTTTGCGTCGCCGCTTTGACCTTCTCCAGATGACCAGCCACATCCAAACCGCCTTCGGTTGTCAGCTCTTCACGCTTTTCAGGCACCAAACAGACGTATTCCGGTTTAGTTTGCAGGGCAATTTCAACCATATCGTCGGTGACGGCCATTTCCAGATTCATTCGCGTCTGGATGGTTTCGCTCAAAAGGCGCACGTCGCGATCGTTAATATGGCGACGATCTTCACGTAGGTGAACGGTGATACCGTCGGCACCTGCGCGCTCGGCAATTTCTGCGGCGTGGACAGGATCAGGGTACTTAGTCCCACGGGCATTACGCAATGTCGCGACGTGATCGATGTTAACACCCAGATAAATTGAGCTCATTTTTCAATACTCCTTGCTCGGGGAATTCGTGTCTGTATGAACAATTCCCGACTTTTTAAAGGTTTGCCGCCAAGATACGGCTTTAAGGCTATACGTGTAAAGCGTTTTGCCGCTTTAAGTTGTTCTCGGGTAACAAAGCGCCGCTCGCTAATCGCAATCAGTTCATTGCCGTAAAAAGTCAGATTATCCATACGTACTGAGGCAATAAACCCTTTTTGCTCACGATAACGGTAAGTCATGTCGGGGGCGACCGCTTCACCGCTGCCTGCGCAGTGCAAAAAATCCACGCCGTAACCCATCGCTGACAGCAGCGCCAGTTCAAAACGGCGCAAAGCGGGTTCTGGGTTGTCGTTTTGCGCCAACTCAGTTAACGCAAATAGATAATCATGAAACAACCCCGGCATCGCCACTTCCGCCGCCAAAACACGTCCAATCAGCTCGTTAACGTACATAGCCGAATACAGGGAGATCCCCGAGAGTGGCAAGCCAAGGCTGATCGGCTCGGCTTGGCGCAGAGTTTTCATTGACCCTTTGCCTGACCATTTAAGCAATAACGGGGTAAAAGGCTGCAGTGCTCCTTTGAGATTGGACCGTTTGCTACGTGCCCCTTTCGACAAAATAGTCAGCCGACCATACTCCTCGCTAAAAACGTCGAGGATCAGGCTCGATTCGCTGTAAGGGCGACGATGCAAAATAAAGCAGCGTTGTAAGCCGTCACTTGAGTTCATTTTGCGACTGTTTCATCCATAAAAATAAGGAGCCAGTTGGCTCCCTACGGTCATGATTGCGGAGCGATACGTTTCGCCTGCCCAATCACAGATCATCAATGTATCCGAGCGAGCGCAAGGCGCGTTCATCGTCTGCCCAACCGGATTTCACTTTCACCCACGTTTCTAGGTAGACTTTGCGGCCAAACAGCTCTTCCATATCCAGACGTGCTTCGCGGCCGATGGTTTTGATCTTCTCGCCACCTTTACCGATCACCATTTTCTTCTGACCACTGCGCTCAACCAAGATCAGCGCATTGATATGAAAACCGTCGGTTTCCGGGTTGTAATCAAAGCGTTCGATTTCTACCGTAACCGAGTATGGCAGCTCTTCGCCTGTAAAACGCATCAGCTTTTCACGCACAATTTCAGACGCCATAAAACGCTGTGAGCGATCGGTAACATACTCTTCAGGAAAGTGGTGTACCGCTTTAGGGAGATGCTCACGCACGTGCTTGCGCAGCACGTCAATGTTCTTACCTTGTTTGGCGGAAATGGGCACCACATCGACGAAGTCCATCTTCTTCGACATCTCCATCATGTGCAGCATCACTTCATTGCGATCTTGCACGTTGTCCACTTTGTTCACGCACAGCACGACAGGGAAGCTGGCTTTTTGTAACTTGGTCAACACCATCTCATCATCAGCCGTCCAGTTGGTACCGTCGACCAAGAAAAACACCAGATTGACATCGCTCAGTGACGAGTTAGCGGCGCGGTTCATCAAACGGTTGATGGCACGCTTCTCTTCAATGTGCAGCCCCGGCGTGTCAACGTAGATGGCTTGGTAATCACCTTGCGTATCGACACCCATAATACGGTGACGCGTGGTTTGCGGCTTGCGTGAGGTAATGGAAATCTTCTGCCCTAAGATCTTATTGAGCAGGGTGGATTTCCCCACATTAGGACGACCAACAATGGCGATAAAACCACAGTGTTGATTCTCAGGCGAAGAAGGTTGTTGCTTCTCTTCTGACGCGAAAAATGCGTCGATATCGAATTCGTTATCAGCCATTGGTTAACTGCTCCAGAGCCGTTTCAGCAGCCGCTTGTTCTGCCTTGCGGCGGCTGGTACCTTTTCCGATCACAGGCTTGTCCATACCTGCGACATCACACTCAACCGTGAATTCTTGGTTGTGTGCTTCACCTTTAATATTAGTCACTGTGTAGACCGGCAGCGGTTTTCTTCTGCCTTGTAAAAACTCCTGCAAGCGGGTTTTTGGGTCTTTTTGAGATACGCCAGGCTTAATCGCTTCTAGGCGAGTGTTGTACCAGCTTAAGACGATGCCACGGACCACTTCCTGATCGCTATCCAGATAAATGGCGCCAATAATGGCTTCGACCGCATCAGCCAGAATCGAGTCGCGACGAAAACCGCCACTCTTCAACTCACCTGGACCTAATTTTAAGTAATCTCCCAGACCAAACTCACGGCCCAGCTCTGCCAATGTGTTTCCGCGCACTAAGGTCGCACGCATGCGGCTCATATCCCCTTCATTCACTTTGGGAAAGCGGTGATAGAGTTCATCAGCGATGACAAAACTTAAAATTGAATCGCCCAGAAACTCAAGACGTTCATTGTGTTTACCATTGGCGCTGCGGTGAGTCAGCGCCAGATTGATCAGCTCAGCATCGTTAAATTGATAGCCGAGCTTCTTACTTAGTTGATCAATAGGAGAATTCATACTCTCTCGATAGTCATTTATGTTAGTGAATGCCGCCGATGCGGTTAAAACGCACTCCGGTTGGGATCCATGATGGCAAGAAACTGTCGGCGCTGCGATCAAATTCAAAACTGATCCAGATAGCGACGGCTTTACCCACCAAGTTCGCTTCTGGCACAAAGCCCCAGAATCGGCTGTCAGCGCTATTATCACGGTTGTCGCCCATGACAAAATAGTGCCCTTGTGGAACCACCCATTCGTTTACGCCACTACGAGGACGATAAGCACTGATGCGATCGCTGCGCGTAGTATCAATCAGAATCCGGTGTTTCACTTCGCCCAAGGTTTCATCCAACTGCATGAGAGGAATGCCACCTTGCGAGAACTCGCTCTCAACCACATTGTTGCGCGCCACCAATTTGCATTCATTCTGCCCTTTCGCCTGAATACAAAGTTCTTTGTTTCTGTCGTAGCGCACCGTATCTCCCGGTAAACCGACGACACGTTTGATGTAATCAACGTTCGGTGAAGGCGGATATTTAAACACCACAATATCACCGCGTTCCGGTTTGCCCGTTTCGACCAATTGAGTGCGCCATACCGGATCTTTCAAGCCGTACGCGTACTTTTCCACCAAGATGAAATCGCCGACCAGCAAGGTTGGCATCATAGAACCCGATGGGATTTGAAACGGTTCATAGATAAAAGAGCGCAGAATCAGTACAAAACCGATCACTGGAAAAATCGACACGCCATTTTCAATCCACCACGGCTGCATTTTCGCTTTTGCCAGTGTCGCGGCATCCAGACCTGCGTTGGTTTGCGCTTCAATTTCCGCCACTTTCTGTTGACGTTGTTTGCTCCAAACCAGCTTTTCTAGTACCCAAATGACGCCAGTCACTAGAGTGGCGATAACCAGGAGATGTGAAAATATCGTCGCCATTGACTTCCCTTATCTAAAAAATACGAAAGTGAAAGGGCGAGAACCCTTTCACTTGTTCAGTTTCTATCGTCGTATGACCGATGTCAGGCGGATAAAGTTCAAGGAAATTAATCTTTACCCACATGCAGAATCGCAAGGAACGCTTCTTGCGGTAGCTCAACGTTACCGATCTGCTTCATACGTTTCTTACCTTCTTTCTGCTTCTTCAACAGTTTTTTCTTACGGCTCACGTCACCACCGTAACATTTCGCCAAGACGTTCTTACGCAGCTGTTTCACGGTTGAACGGGCGATAATGTGGTTACCGATGGCCGCTTGAATCGCGATATCAAACATTTGGCGAGGAATGAACTCTTTCATTTTCTCAACCAACTGACGACCACGCGTCTGCGATTGATCTTTATGAGTGATGATCGCCAATGCGTCAACTTTATCGCCGTTGAGCAGAACGTCTACGCGCACCATGTCTGAGGCTTCAAAGCGTTGGAAACCGTAATCAAGCGAGGCGTAACCACGTGAGGTTGATTTCAAGCGGTCGAAGAAATCCAGTACCACTTCAGCCATTGGAATATCGTAGGTCAGCGCCACTTGGTTGCCGTGGTAAACCATGTCAACCTGCGTGCCACGTTTCTCAATACACAAGGTAATGACGTTACCGAGGTAGTCCGCTGGCACAAGAATGTTACAACGCGCGATCGGCTCGCGAATCTCATCAACGTCATTAATGGCCGGCAGTTTCGCTGGGCTATCGACATAGATGGTTTCTTTGTTGGTTTTGAGTACTTCATACACTACGGTCGGCGCGGTGGTGATCAAGTCAAGATCGTATTCACGCTCAAGACGCTCCTGGATGATCTCCATATGCAGCATGCCAAGGAAGCCACAACGGAAACCAAAGCCAAGTGCCGCTGATGTTTCTGGCTCATAAAACAGAGAAGCGTCGTTAAGGCTCAGTTTGCCAAGGGCATCACGGAACGCTTCATAGTCATCAGAAGAGACAGGGAACAGACCAGCATACACCTGTGGTTTGACTTTCTTAAAACCTGGCAGCGGTTTTTCTGCGCCATTTTTTGCCAGCGTCAAGGTATCGCCCACTGGCGCGCCAAGAATGTCTTTAATACCACAAACAACCCAGCCTACTTCGCCAGTGTTGAGCTCGGTGGTATCGATTTGTTTTGGCGTAAAGATGCCAAGGCGATCCACACCCCACACCTGACCCGTGCTCATCACTTTGATCTTGTCGTTCTTCTTCAACTGACCGTGTTTGATTCGCACCAGTGACACCACACCAAGATAGTTGTCAAACCAAGAATCGATGATCAGCGCTTGCAATGGCGCCTCTGGGTCGCCTTCGGGGGCCGGAATGGCAGAAACAATCTTCTCCAGCACTTCGTCAACGCCCAACCCCGTCTTGGCTGAACAACGAACCGCATCAATGGCATCAATACCGACGATGTCTTCGATCTCTTCCGCCACACGCTCAGGCTCAGCTGCTGGCAAGTCAATTTTGTTCAGAATTGGCACTAC
Organism: Vibrio cidicii; assembly: GCF_009763805.1. Taxonomy (NCBI): domain Bacteria; kingdom Pseudomonadati; phylum Pseudomonadota; class Gammaproteobacteria; order Vibrionales; family Vibrionaceae; genus Vibrio; species Vibrio cidicii. Next base: position 2,341,918 of record NZ_CP046804.1, read on the forward strand.
TTCCAAATCCATTTCGATCGCGGTGTAACAGTTTCGCAAGCGTCTGAGCTTCTACCCCTTGACCCGCATCCACCACCAGCAGAGCGCCTTCACAAGCCGCTAACGAACGCGATACTTCGTAAGAGAAGTCCACGTGCCCTGGGGTATCGATAAAGTTGAGCTGGTAGGTTTCACCATCTTTAGCTTGGTAGTCGAGTGTCACACTCTGCGCTTTAATGGTGATACCACGCTCACGTTCAAGTTCCATTGAGTCTAGAACTTGCTCTGCCATTTCACGGTCGCTCAATCCACCACAAACTTGGATTAAACGGTCTGATAGGGTCGATTTACCGTGGTCGATATGGGCGATAATCGAAAAGTTACGAATGTGCTTCATAGATTTGGGGTGACTAAACTCTTTAATTCTGGGACATAGAAACGCCGCTCAAAGGCGGCATTTCTGTTAAGTTGGCAGATTCTACCCAATTTCAGGGCGGGACGCATCATAATTTAGGCAATAGGCGTGCCGAAGGTTCGCAGCAAAATAACCTGTTGTGCGCTTTGCTGTTCAGTAGCGCGGGCGAGTTTTTTCGCCGCCAGCAAGCCCAATCCAGCTCCAATAGTCGATGCGGCGATGACGATCCCTTCACCCAATCCAAGCAAAGGAACCAACAATAACTGGCCAACCATGGCGCCCAATATCAACGCCATTAAAGGGACAACATAGACAATCAATGCCGAGCGCAGCACGTTTTGTTCTGAGATACCGATTTCTACCACCTCCCCCACCCGCAAACGCTGCTGGGTTTGCAGGTGCCACGCTAACGCTTTTTTTCCGACCGCTTTACTGACAATGCCTGTACCACAGCTCTTTTGTGAGGCGCAGCTATTACAACTGGTTTGCTGCTCGCAGCTCAGTTCAACTGAAAAATGTTGTTGCTGAGCGGTCACTTGAGTGACCGTCGCCAGTGCGGTCATCATTGTGAACCAGCCTTTGCCTGCGAGGTAGAGAAAGTCACAGATTGAATAATACGCTGTGCTGTGGTGGGAGGAATGTCACCCACCACGGAGATCTCGTAATTTCCACGCACTGCACTATTGAGTGTACGGCGCCCTTGGCGCACCAATTGTCCTTTGAGCGAATGAGCATCTTTTTCACTGACATACACAGAAAAGCTGAACAAACCGTCGCTAAACAGTTGGCTCTCAACCATCTGTTCCGTTAACCCTAAACGGTAACGATTGAGTTCATTCGGCTCAAACCCTTCCGGTACCCAAGAGACTTTCCAATTACTTTGGTCGACGGCGCCTTTAGGCAAGCTCAGTACTGCCGGTAACTGGACATCTTTTAAGCCGCTCATCAGTTCGGCAATCTGCTGATTAACGGAATAGGAGATGGTTCTAAACTGCTCAAGTACTTCCCCATCACGATCGACCAAATCAGCTCGCAATGGCAACTTGCTCTGCTCATCAATCCACATAACGTAGGAATAACGCAAGCCGTCTTTAGGAACAATTCGGATCACTTGCGAAGGCGTGCCCGCTTCACGTGCTCGGCCCACTTGAACGTAATCGTAGTAGCGATGCAGATGTTCAATGTCGCTGCCAAGCATGGGCATCACGGGAGCAACCATCTCTCCGGCTTCGATGGTGAAAGGCTCAATGCCCGGTTCGATATAACTGACTTCACTGCCCCGTTTGATCACCTCACGTACCGGACCACTTAAATAGACCAGATGCGCATATTGCAGATCATCTTTGTTAGCATGACGGTACAACAAAGGTTCGATGCTGTTCTTTTTGATGAGAATATAAGCTAGTTCATAGCTCAAATTTTGGCTGGCTTCGCTCATTTGATGCAACAAAGCCTCTGCTGGCTTGTCGCTAGCAAAGGCTTGAGGAGTCATCACACTGAACAGAGCACAAACGCTGAACAGGAATTTCTTCATTCAATTTCCGATTTAAGTTGCTCATCCTCAAGCATGGATGAATCACTATTTAATCTTAACTGGAGCTCGTAGTCGCGTAACATAGCATGAACCCGCTTACGCTGCTCTTGCAAAGACGCATCACTCATCGATTTTTCTACCGATTCGCGCGTCAAGCTCACAGGCTCTGCGCTGCCTGCAAAAGGAATGGTTTGCAAGACAGGTAACTGTTCCGCTTGAGGCACGCTAGAATCACCGCCGCCATATTGCTGAACACCGATGATCACTGCCAGTGAAACACACGCTGCAATCGCCACCTGACCAAATTGAGAGAGCCAAGCAGGTAGTTGCTTTTTCGCTTCTCGCGGAGTGGGCTGCGATTCACGTGGAACTTGGCTCAGTTCCACAATGCGCTGCTGATGAGCGCTATGTACCGGCTCATCTTCCAATGCTAAGGCAACACTTTCAGCAATATTCCATTGTGGCTGGCTTGGTCCTTCTCCACGCATCACATCACCAATCAAATGATAATGACGCCAAGAGTCAAGGCTGTCTTGGTCTTGCTCGATTTCTCGCAACAAGGCCAAATCGACCGTTTCACCATCCATGAGTGCCGAAAGCTTTTCTTTATCAGCCATTCTTAATTCACCATTGTTATTACTGGTACTAGCGTTGCAAAAGAGGTTGAATTTTCTTTTCCACCGCCTCACGAGCACGGAAGATACGCGAACGTACCGTTCCTACAGGGCAATCCATCACTTCTGCAATTTCTTCATAGCTCAAGCCATCTAGCTCGCGCAAAGTCATTGCGGTTTTCAAATCTTCGGGTAACGCATTAATCGCATCGAAAACGACTTGTTTCAGTTCGTTGGACAACGTTAAGTTCTCTGGGTTCGATATTTCTTTTAAGGCGTTACCTGTTTCATAAAATTCAGCATCTTCAGCATCCACATCGGTGGCAGGCGGACGACGACTCTGCGCAACAATATGGTTCTTAGCAGTGTTTACCGCAATTCGATATAGCCAAGTATAAAAGGCACTTTCGCCACGAAAACTTGGAATCGCACGATAAGCTTTAATAAAAGCTTCCTGAGCAACGTCGGGGACATCGCCAGGATTACTGACATATCGGGAAATAAGATTGCATACTTTATTTTGGTACTTGATCACCAAGAGGTTGAATGCTTGCTTATCGCCACTCTGAACTCGCTCAATCAATACTTGATCGGTAAGCTGCTCGTTCATTCGAGCGGATACTCCTATTCGTTATGACCCTTCTCTTCACAGATATGGGCAATAATTATGCATAATGTAGTATTGACACCACTGTTTACTTGAGCACTATTGTGACTTGCGACCAACAAGAAAGTTCCACGCTTTCTTAAATATTTTGTCAATGTTGGTTCGTGATGTGATGTAATAAACACGCTTTGCCATTGATTCTGGATGGACAGAGTGAGAAATGCAATGGCGGTTTGTGCTGACTAGGGCTTTTCTTCACCGACTGTGTTCGGTGTGTTATGCAGATTGGATGCACATGAGGTGCTGAATATACCAAAGTGAACCAGTTCACTTTAGCTCGGGATTTTGAAAATTTTATGAACGCAAACCGTGAACATGAATGTGATGTGTTAGTGGTGGGCAGTGGTGCTGCGGGTTTATCGTTAGCCTTGCGAGTCGCCAATCACTGTAAAGTTATCGTGTTGAGTAAAGGGCCACGCAGCGAAGGCGCGACGTTTTACGCACAAGGTGGTATCGCCGCTGTTTTTGACGAGTCAGATAGTATCGAGTCGCATATCCAAGATACGCTGATTGCTGGAGATGGACTGTGTGAGCGAGAGACGGTGAAGTTTATTGCCGAGAACGCCAAAGAGTGTGTGCAATGGCTGATTGATGGCGGCGTGCCTTTCGATCGAGAAGAAGATGACTCCGATGACGAGCCACGCTATCACCTCACCCGTGAAGGCGGACACAGCCACAGGCGCATCCTGCACGCTGCCGACGCCACGGGCATGGCGATGCAAACGTCCTTGCAAGACAACGCGCACACTCACCCCAACATCCAAGTTTTAGAACGTCATAACGCCCTTGATTTGATCACCGAAGACAAAATCGGCGGCGACAAAAACAAGGTGATCGGCGCGTACGTATGGAACCGCAACGCTGAACACGTCGAAACGGTTCGCGCTAAGTTTGTGGTATTGGCTACGGGCGGCGCATCCAAAGTGTATCAGTACACTTCAAACCCAGATGTTTCCTCGGGAGACGGCATTGCCATCGCTTGGCGCGCCGGATGTCGTGTCGCCAACCTTGAGTTCAACCAATTCCATCCAACTTGTCTCTACCATCCAGAAGCGCGCAACTTTCTGCTAACAGAAGCCTTGCGCGGCGAAGGCGCTTATCTGCGTCGTCCAGACGGTTCGCGCTTTATGCCGGACTTTGATGCGCGCGAGGAGTTAGCACCGCGTGATGTCGTCGCGCGCGCGATCGACTTTGAGATGAAACGTCTGGGCGCGGATTGTATGTACCTCGACATCAGCCACAAGCCTGCCGATTTCATCACCAAGCACTTCCCGATGATCTACTCGCGCCTGATGGATTTGGGCATAGACATGACCAAAGAACCGATTCCAATCGTTCCTGCGGCTCATTACACCTGTGGTGGCGTCATGGTCGACAAAACGGGCCAAACCGACTTGGAAAATCTCTACGCGATTGGCGAAGTCAGTTACACGGGATTGCACGGCGCAAATCGCATGGCGTCAAATTCGCTGCTCGAATGTGTGGTTTATGCCTGGGCCGCCGCCAAAGACGTGCTGAAAAAACACAAGCACGTCACGCTGGCACCCTCACTCCCCAACTGGGATGAAAGCCAAGTGACTTGCAGTGATGAGGAAGTGATCATCCAGCACAACTGGCATGAACTGCGCCTGTTTATGTGGGATTACATGGGCATCGTTCGCACCGACAAACGCCTTGAGCGCGCGCTGCGACGCATTCAGTTGCTGCAGCAAGAAACACACGAGTACTACAGTAACTTCAGAGTTTCCAATAACTTGCTTGAGCTGCGTAACTTACTACAAGTGGCAGAAACTGATGGTTCGCTGCGCCATGCAACGCAAAGAAAGCCGAGGCTTGCACTATACCTTGGATTATCCTGAGCAAATGGAGCACAGTGCGCCGACCATTCTCACCCCAGAGCGTTAATTGCTACGTTCTGTCAGTCATGCAAGGGAGCTACGTTAGCTCCCTTTTCATTTGCAGCTGCTTGATGACGACCAGCAGTTGGCGATATTCGTCTTCTTGACAACTGTCACGCCAAATCAAAAACCGTTCACCCGAGGCGGTTTTTAAACTGATAAACCACCAATAGAACTGACTATTGCCCCAAGCAAGCTGCCATTGTCGCTGGCCCAATTTTAAGCGCCCCGAAAAAGACAAAGAGAGATGACCCAGCAATTGCGGATAGAGGATGTCTCGGTTTTGATAACGCTGTAGCAAAATGGTGAATAGAGGAAAAAACGTCACCATCGGTAAGGAAGAGTAGACTAAAGCCCACAAAGCAAGGCTGAACACGCCAGCACTGAGCCAATGGGCTTTACGAGATGAAAAACAGGTAAGATTAACGTACCTTGCTGAGGTTGTGAGCGACAATTTTATCGACCATTGAGGCATGCCCCAAGTTCTCACTGCGTCCGTGGCCCATGATCCAAGTAAACAAATCCGGATCATCGCTTTCCAACAGCGACACAAAATCGCGCTGTTCGTTTTCACTTAGGCTTTCAAAGCACTCTTCAAAAAAAGGCATGATCACCACATCCAGCTCCAGCATGCCGCGACGACAAGCCCATTTGATGCGCGCTTTTTCTTCCGTAGTGTACATCGGTTATTCCTCACCTTATGTTTTTATTGAGGCGGAGTGTAACAAGGCTGTCAGCCCGCCACTAGTGTGTCTGTCACAAACTGCAATCTCACCTACTGAATAAAACCCTGTTTTTGCTGTGCTGACAAAGCGTGCAGCGCGGATTAACATAGAGACAAATGACGCTGCGATGCCAAGCGAGCATCCCTTATCGTCGCATTACCAACCGTATTGATAGGTATTTTTCTTATGCAATGGAAGAATCTGTTCTCCCCCCTCGAATTGAGCAGCAGCGAAGCGTTGCCAGAATTGGCGGTCAGCCTGCTGGACAACCTAAGCCTAGTAACCATCACTGGCAACGACAAAAAATCGTACCTGCAAGGTCAAGTGACTTGCGATGTGGTCTCGCTGCAAGCGGATCAAGTCGTTTGGGGTGGACACTGCGATGCCAAAGGCAAACTTTGGTCAACCTTTCGTCTGTTTCATTTTCAAGATGGCTACGCCATGCTGCAAGACCAATCTGCCGTTGAAATTGAACTGCAAGAGCTGAAAAAATACGCCATTTTTTCCAAAGTTGAATTTCAAATCAGCGAAAAAGTATTACTTGGGATCAGCGGCATCAAAGCAACAGATTGCATTGACTCACTTAGCGGTGAGGCACACGGCCCACTGCGTGTGCTGGAGCATGCTAACGCCGTGCAACTAACGGACAAACAGTGGCTTTTGATCGTTGAACCAGAAGCAGTCGACAGTCTTTTGGCCAAGTTCAATGCCCCTTTGACTACGCATTCGCTCTGGGATTTGTATGACATTCTACAAGCCGCGCCACGCATTCCCCTATCCGCTCAAGGTGAACATATTCCACAAGCGGTCAATCTGCAGGCGATGGGCGGGATAAGCTTTAAGAAAGGCTGTTACACCGGGCAAGAAACCGTCGCTCGTGCCAAATATCGCGGCATCAACAAACGCGCGATGTATATCGTCTCTGGCGACAGTCCGCTCGCTCTGAACGCACAGCAGCCGATTACGCTCGAACGCAGCGTAGGAGAAAACTGGCGTAAAGCGGGTGAGCTAATGCACTGCTATCAATTTAGTGACCAACAAGCGTTAGGCTTGATGGTGTTGCCAAACGACCTCGATCCAGAGACAGAACTTCGCCTCGCAGAGCAGCCTGAGACTCGCTGGCGCATCCTGCCACTGCCCTATTCCCTAGCCGATGAGTGATCCCATCGCTACCGCGCTCACGCAGTATCTCCAACAGCAGCAGGTGAGTTATCACCTGCTTCCCCACCAAAGGCCTGCGACCAGCATTGAAGACGCGGCTCAACAAAGAGGGATTCGCCCGGCACAGATGGTAAAATGCATTTTACTGCGAGATATGAGCGACCGCTATGTGTTGGCCTGTGCCCCCGGCGATCGCAGTGTTGATCCGAAAAAAGTTCGCGCACTGTTCGGTTATCGACGTATGACGTGTGTCGACAAAGCCGAAGTGGCCGCAATCACTGGCTATGAGATTGGCACGGTGACACCTTTGCTATTAAAGACCAACATGCCAATCGTGTTCGACTCAACCATCCTAAGCGAGTCATGGGTGACGATCAGCAGCGGCAATTTGATGGCAGGACTCAAACTGGAACTGAAAAATTTACTCTCACTTTGCCAACCACAACTGACTTCCATCTGTCGCGAGCCGAGCGACCTCTGAGTTTGAGATGCAAACAATGTGAACACCTTCACAATTTATTGACTAGCATCACAACTAAAGAAATCCCACGTGGAATTTTTAGTCATTTAAAAAACATAAATAGTCACAAAGATTAAATTAGGCTACTCTGATTTGGCTGAGTGAGTTTCGTACAAAAACCATCTCAGCCTAAGTGAATCCACTGACACTGTTCAGTAAATCCACTTTTGTGTAATGCATCTGTGACTATTCGCCCGCTGCTGCGGGCTTTTTTTCCTTTCTTTCCTGCTCAGCTTCGCGTAACAAAAAAATATCAACTATTCTTATTTCTGTAACAAAACCATTGCCTAATACGGCGCGTATAAGTCAAGGTAGCGTGGCTCTCGTGTCAGTTACAGATGCTCAGATGAGCGTAAATACTGTTTTTGGGGTAGATATCACTAAATTCATTCAATTGACTTTTAAAACCGCCAATGACAGCACAATTATCTAAATGCGCAATACTTAGCTCTATTTTGACCTGCACATATCACATTATCCAGATACGCCAATCGGTATAATGATGGTGCAGCTTGAGAAAAAGGAGACCTATATGAGACTGTTTAAGCGCTATACGCCGGGTATGATAGCCAAGCATGTAAGTCGTCTTTTTAAGGGAAGAATTTATATCTATGGTGTGGGCAAGTTTGAGTTTGATAACGGAAAACTCATCCTGCCTGAGAAAGCGGATAAAAAACATTATCAGACTGTCAAAGAAGTGAATCAGGAAATCATGCGACTTCGATGCGCCTACGCTTAGCATCGTGATTGAATCAAAAAGAAGGGCTGGAGATCCAGCCCTTTTGCATTCTTATGCGCAACCACTTGCATTTAATTGTGCGTCACAGACCTACGTGCCAGATCAGGCAATTCCCCTTTCAGACCTAACGCATACTGCATGATTTCACTCTTGGCTCCCGGCAGTTTTCCCGCCACCGTCATCCCCACGCCACGTAGCAGTTTTTTCAGCGGGTTTTGCCCGGCAAACAGATCGCGAAAGCCTTGCATTGCGGCGATCATTTTAGCCGCTTCGGCTTTGCGCCAGCGCTCGTAACGGCGCAAATTGCGCTGAGCACCAATATCTTGACCACTGCGCCACAACGCCAGCACCTCTTGTGCTAAGCTCGCTGCATCCAACAATCCAAGATTGACTCCTTGCCCAGCCAAAGGGTGAATGGTGTGCGCCGCATCGCCCACCAGCGCGACCCTTTCACGCACAAAATCGCGTGCATAGCGCATTTTAAGTGGCACAGCAAAGCGCTCGCCAACCACTTCACATAGCCCTAAACGCACATCAAACTCACTGGTCAGTGCTTTATTAAACTGCTCATCACTCAATGCCATTAAGACTTGCGCTCTATCCGGTTCACAGGACCAAACGATCGAGCTCATGTCGCCTTGAGACATAGGTAAAAAGGCTAACGGGCCATCGGGGGTAAAGATTTGTCGCGCCACGCTTTCGTGCGCTTCCATGGTACGCACATTTGCCACAATCGCGGTATGACCGTAGTCCCAGTGGGTTAACGGAATATCTTGCTGCTGTCTCACCCAAGAGTTTGCCCCATCGGCTCCGACCACTAACTTGGCCGTCAACGCCTGGCCATTATCAAGCGAGAGCCAAACCTCGCTTTCACCCACCGCCATAGACTGGCATTGCGCCGGCATTAAAAGCGTCACGTTATCCATTTTTTCCACCTGCTCTAGCAGAGCCAGCTGGATAACACGATTTTCGACAATGTGACCAAGGTTATCCTGCGCCATGCTCGCTGCGTCAAAATTGATGTGGGCAAAACTGTCTTGCTCCCACACTTCCATCGACTGATAAGCCGCCGCACGGCGTTCAATAATGCCTTGCCAAGCACCGAGTTTACGCAACATGATTTCGCTCGAAACGACTCAGCGCCGATACACGCACATCGGGCAGCTCACCAAGTTGTGTTTCTGGCACTCGGCCTTCAATGACTGCAACGCGCAGCTCGCTCTCTTTGAAGGCGGCGGCTAACGCCAGTCCGACCATGCCACCACCAATGATGGCAATATCTACACTTTGCATCATGCTTTGTTTACTCGTTATCGGCTCACCAGCCCTAAAGTCTGGCGAAGTAAAGGTTGTTTTAACAGCGAAAGATTGTCCATCAACCCTAAGCCAAGATTACGCCCGAGGCGCAAGCTAAGGTAATCATTGGAAAAAACATGCACTAAGGCACTTGTCATTTGAATCGTATTACGGCGGTCTGCTGCGCGTCTTTGCTTGAAGCGCATCAGCGTTGGGTAATCACCAACATCTTGCTCTGAACTGACAATTTCTTCAGCCAAGCTGGCGACATCACGAATACCCAAATTAAACCCTTGCCCTGCGATTGGATGCAAGGTTTGCGCAGCGTTGCCCACCACGGCAAAGCGGTGGGAAATGTTTTGCGTTCGATGGTGCAATACCAATGGATAGCTCGCACGTTGCCCCACTCGTTTGAATGCGCCTAAACGCCAGCCAAACGCCTGTTGCAACTGGCCGAGAAACTCGCTGTCAGGCAACGCCATGACTCGCGCCGCCTCTTGCGGAGGCAAGCACCAGACTAATGACATGCGATTGTCAGACATCGGCAGTAGCGCCAGCGGGCCATGTTCAGTAAAGCGCTCAAACGCCCGACCGAGATGCAACTCCTGAGTAACAATATTGGCAATGATCGCGGTTTGCTGGAAATCGTGCTTTTGCAAGGCGAGGCCAAGTTGCTCACAGCAAGACGAGACGGCCCCATCAGCGGCGACCAACAAACGCGAGGTCAACGATTGGCCACTTTGCAACGTCAAGTGAACTTGTTGCGAGTCACGCTGCACATCAATAACGGCATCAGGCAGATAAACGTCAATCGACGGATGATGTTGTAGCCGCTGCTGATAAAATCGCCCAACGTCGGCCAGCTCCACCACATAGCCTAACGCCTCCTCCCCCACTTCTTGCACGCCAATGTCCGTCATGCCTGCATGCGAACGGTCAGAAACGTGAATATGGCGGATCGGTGTGGCGAAAGGCAACATCTCGTCCCAAAGGGCAAAACGTTTCAATAAGGTAACGGTACCGAATGAGAGCGCAATCGAGCGCGAATCAAAGCCGGGGTGGGATTGCGTCTCTACCGCATGAGGCTCAACCACCGCCACACGCAATCTATTCCCACTCAAATGGGCAATCGCCAAAGCCAAAGTGGCTCCTGCCATCGCACCGCCCGCAATCACAACATCATACTGCGCCATCGCCTACTCCATCAGTGAATCGTTGGGTTATCTTGCTTCTCAGCTTTCGCGCCGAATTCTGCGTGGATGATCAAAGCGCACGCTTTAACGTGCTCAATCACCTGTTCGAGCAGTTCAGCTTGTTCCGCTAAATCTTCTTCTTCGTCGATACCGAGGCGGGCAATTTCTTCCATGTCTGACAGCGCTTCTTTCGCTACTGTCGACGCTTGGTTCACTGTTGCCCCTGCAAGACCAAGGCCTGAAATAAAGTGATTAACCCAATCAGACAAGCCATCAGCCAAAGCAAACAGCGCCTCGTCTCCTAATTCATCTGGTAAGAGTAGATTGAGCTCGATCTCACTGCTGGTCAGTTTCGGCACTGGTCGCTTTAAAGAGATTCTCGGCCAATGCTAACGCTTCACTTGGCCATCCCATACCATCATTGGTGTAGTCAAACAGCATTGGCTGCCAACTCAGAGAGTTAAGTGGCAATCCACCGCTCAACATGCCACACAACAAGCCGTGTAACTCAGCAGGCGTCACGGCCAAACTGGCCATTTTTAATAAATCAGACGCTTGTGGATAGTTTGGCAATTGAATTTCACTCATGATTCAGTCTTGTGATGAAAAATTGGTAGCGCCAATCGTACCATTTAGACCGATGGGCGAAAACGACGACGTCACGGTTTTCTGGATAGCAATTAAGCAAATTGTCCAATTACTGTCACTTTGCCATGACATTTCACTCAGAGGCATGGTGAAAAGCTTGAATCTTCATAGCGCTTTACCTATAGTTTGCTCCTCGGTCGTTGTTGAGTACAATACCTAAGTAAACGCGTTACAGAGTTAATTCATCATGAGCAACCAAGCGGTAGACGTTGAAATTCTTGGCAAAATGACCCGTGTCAGCTGTCCGGCAGGGCAAGAACAGGCATTGGTTGCCGCGGCTCAAGATCTCGATCGCCGATTGAAAGAGATGAGTGAACGTACTAAGGTAACTAATGAGACCCAATTGTTGACCTTCGCAGCACTCAACATCTGCTATGAACTCAACAGTAAGTTCAGTGAAGAGAATCAACAACAGGTACTCCTTACTGAACGGATGGAAAAATTGACCGCTTCTATTGAAGAAGCCTTAAGTAGCGTCAAGCAAGGATTGCATCGCTAAAGAATTTACCCTGGAGTGTTTGTCAGCGGGATTTACGTCCCTGAGCCGATAAGCAACAACCAAGGGTTGGTACTTGATAGCTATTGAGCAAGCTTGGCTCGCACCGAGAAGCCTACGGTTATCATTGCCGATCCGCCTTGAACCAGCTGGTTCAAGGGCCATAATCCGCAACGGCACTCTGGGGTACCCTTTCTATGCAGACATTGTCTCGTCAAGATTTTCGCCGCTTAATCCGCACCAAACGCAACGCCCTGTGCAGCGATACTCAATATCAAGCCGCTCTCGATCTTATCCACCAATTTTCTCAGTTAAGCGAGTTGCCGCAAGCGCAGCACATTGCACTCTATCTCTCTTCAGATGGAGAGTTAGATACCTCGCCGCTGATCCACTGGCTGTGGCAACAAGATAAAGCCGTCTATCTGCCGGTCATTCATCCTTTTTCTCAAGGACAATTGCTGTTTTTGCATTACACACCAAATACGGCTTTGGTCTACAACCGCTACGGCATTCTTGAGCCCAAACTCGACCTAAGGCTGATTCAACCACTGGCAAAATTGGATTTGATTTGCACTCCATTAGTTGGCTTTGATCGCCACGGACATCGTCTCGGCATGGGAGGCGGTTATTATGATCGTACGCTCTCGGGCTGGTTTACTACCGGAGTAGGCGCCAAGCCGATCGGCATTGCTCACGATTGCCAATACGTCGAAGCGTTGCCCGTCGAAGCATGGGATATTCCTTTGCCCAAGATCGTGACTCCAAGCCAGATCTGGCAATGGGAAATCGAGCGCTAACTCGCTATAATCGCGCGGCACCGTTTACCCCCTTCATCAATTCAGGAGATGAGCATGACTCAAGATGAAATGAAAAAAGCCGCTGGTTGGGCAGCACTGAAATATGTAGAGAAAGGCAGTATTGTTGGCGTTGGTACTGGCTCAACCGTTAATCACTTCATCGATGCTCTGGGCACCATGAGCGAAGAGATCAAAGGGGCGGTTTCTAGCTCCGTCGCTTCTACCGAGAAACTCGAAGCACTGGGCATTAAAGTGTTTGATTGCAACGAAGTTGCTTCTCTGGATATCTATGTCGACGGCGCTGACGAAATCAACGCCGATCGCGAAATGATCAAAGGCGGTGGCGCCGCGCTCACTCGCGAGAAGATTGTTGCGGCGATTGCCGACAAGTTCATCTGTATTGTTGATGGCACAAAAGCCGTTGACGTACTGGGCAGCTTCCCTCTGCCTGTTGAAGTGATCCCAATGGCTCGCTCTTATGTCGCTCGTCAGCTCGTTAAGCTTGGTGGTGACCCTTGCTACCGCGAAGGTGTTATCACCGACAATGGTAACGTGATCCTCGATGTCTATGGAATGAAGATCACTAACCCTAAAGAGCTAGAGAGCCAAATCAATGGTATTGCTGGCGTGGTCACCGTTGGTTTATTTGCTCATCGTGGTGCCGATGTGGTGATCACGGGTACACCACAAGGGGCGAAAATCGAGGAATAATTCGCTGGCTTTGTGCTTATTTCCGTTATTTGCTTACAGACGGTGCCTTAGGGCACCGTTTTTTATCACTTTCACTAAGAAAATTATCTCTTATTCCGTAATTTTCTTACCCAAAGCAAATTTTTTTTGTTACTTTATTGAACAGAAGACGCACAAGGAAACGTTTGTCCTATAACAAAACTGTTAATTTTATCACTTTTAGCCGTTTTGCCGCATGTGCGCCACATTAGCCCACCTTTCCATTTTAAGGACGATAACAATGGCCAAAGTTTCACTGGAAAAAGACAAAATTAAGATCTTACTTCTTGAAGGCCTTCACCCATCTTCGGTAGAAGTACTGCAATCCGCTGGTTATACCAATATCGAGTACCACAAAGGTTCTCTTTCAGAAGAAAAACTTATCGAAGCGGTTAAAGATGCGCACTTCATCGGCATTCGTTCCCGCACTAACCTGACCGCAGACGTGATCAATGCAGCACAAAAGCTGGTTGCGATTGGTTGTTTCTGTATCGGTACTAACCAGGTAGACCTTAATGCAGCGGCCAAACGTGGTATTCCAGTGTTCAACGCGCCGTTCTCCAATACCCGCAGCGTAGCGGAACTTGTCCTTGGGCAAATTCTCCTGTTACTGCGTGGTATTCCTGAGAAAAATGCGCTCGCACATCGTGGTATTTGGAAAAAAAGTGCGGACCATTCCTATGAAGCGCGTGGTAAACGCCTAGGCATTATCGGCTACGGCCACATTGGCACTCAGTTGGGCATTATTGCTGAAAACTTAGGGATGCGTGTTTACTTCTACGATATTGAAAACAAGCTTTCGCTAGGTAACGCGACGCAAGTGCACACTATGAGCGAGCTGCTTAACAAGTGTGATGTGATTTCGCTTCACGTACCTGAAACCCCAGATACCAAAGATATGATGGGAGCGGAAGAGTTCGCGCGCATGAAGCCTGGCTCTATTTTCATCAACGCCGCACGCGGTACTGTGGTGGACATTGAAGCGCTCTGCCACGCCTTGGAATCAGGCCATTTGGCGGGCGCGGCTATCGATGTATTCCCAGTGGAGCCAGCAACCAACGCCGATCCTTTTGAGTCGCCATTGCAAAAATTCGACAACGTCATCCTCACCCCGCACGTCGGCGGTTCGACGCAGGAAGCGCAGGAAAACATCGGCGTTGAAGTGGCAGGCAAACTGGCTAAGTACTCTGACAACGGCTCAACGCTATCTAGTGTGAACTTCCCTGAGGTTTCTCTGCCAGAGCATCGCAGTTGTTCACGTCTGCTGCACATCCACCAAAACCGTCCGGGTATTCTGACGCAAATCAACACTATTTTTGCCAAAGAAGGGATCAACATCGCGGGTCAGTATCTACAGACCTCGGCTGATATCGGTTATGTGGTGATTGACGTTGAAACAGAACGCTCTGAAGAAGCACTGGTGAAACTAAAAGAGATTGAAGGCACGATCCGTGCGCGCATTCTGCACTAATCGTATATTCACGAGAAATCATACAAAAGGGCAGATTCTTCTGCCCTTTACTTTTGCCACTTCGCTTTTATTCCGCGAGCTGATAGATCACATCCACCTGATCACGAATGATCAAACTGGAGTCCTGATAACTGTTTGACTCCGCTTTTGCATCCATCGCCATAGAGCGCATCAGCACTGGCTGCACATTGGGTTGGTTGTAGTTAATCTGCCAGATTTCGCCCAAATTTTTACCGAAACCTTTCGCCAGTGAACTGGCTTTTTGCCGCGCATCATTAATCGCTTCTAAGCGCGCTTGTTGCTGATATTCTGCTTCATTGCTGACTTTAAGCTCGACGCTGTCGATCTGATTGATCCCCGCATTCAGCGCCAGATCTAAATAGTTGTTGAGTGCCGAAAGGTCGTCGACTTGCACCGTGACGCTGCGTGAAGCGCGATAGCCAATGAGTTCAGGCTTAGCATTGTTTGGATAGTGATACTGCGGAGCAAGATAGAGATTGGAACTGCGAATACTCTCTTTACCGATGCCAGCTTTGTTGAGACTAGTGAGGAAAGCATCGACCGTACTATCAACCGACTGCTTGGCCGACTCCGCGGTCATGCTAGATTCCACCACTTTGACAGAAAACACAGCACTGTCGGGAATCGCAACTACTTCACCATAGCCCGTCGTCGAGAGGTGGGCAAAATTCAGTGTATTAGCCAAGGCTGGCGAGCTGGAGATTAGCGCACTCACAAGTAGGTAGGGAGAGAACCGTTTCATTTATCAAACCTTCTATTATCAGACACTTCTGATAATAGAAGGTTTGGCCAATTAACCAATATCTGGCGATGATTTCTTACACAATTTTGACGCGCTCAGCACGTCCCTACTGCGGAAGGTGAGCCTGTGCATAGCTGACAATCGCTTGGGATATTTCTTGCAAAATGCCCGTCTCCAATTGCCAGTGATGCCAGTAAATACGGTTGGAAAGCAGAAAACCTGGAGTAATATCCACCAATTCGCCCGAGAGCAACTCTCTTTCAATTTGTAATTTTGGGATCAAACAGTAAGCGATGCCCGATACCGCTAAGCGTACAAACGCCTCAGAAACTGCCGACGTTATGATTGATCACGCTGTCTCTGGCAATATTGAAATGATCGGCAAGAAACTTACGATGCAAATCATCATACTGATCGTAGGAAACCGCAGGCGCTTTGCTGAGCGTCTGGTAGTTCACGCCCTGCTGGAAATAGCGGCGAACAAAGTCCGGACTGGCGACACACACATAATCCATTCGGCCTAAATAATCGGCTCGACACCCAGTAATTGGCTGAGATTCCAAACTGATCGCCCCAGCTACTTCGCCACTTTTCAGCTTTTCAATCGAGCGTGACTCACCATAAATGGCCAAATTGAGTTCCACTTGTCGCTGTGTCATCACCTCTTTCAGCGCGGGCAACAGCCATGTTGCGAGGCTGTCAGCATTGGTGGCCAGAGCCAGCTGCACCGGTCTTGATACGTCGTCGTTCATCAGCTCGGGGATCAATTCATGCTCAAGCAGGCGAATGCGTTGATACAAACCAATCAGTTTCTTGCCAACGGGAGTCGGTTTAGGCGGCTGCTCGCGAATCAATACTGGCTGGGCAAGGAACTTCTCCAACTGTTTCACTCGCTGGGAGATGGCCGATTGGGAGATAAACAGCTCCTCTGCCGCCCGTTCAAAACCGCCTTGTGTTACCACGGCATTAAGCGCCTCTATCCATTTGTAATCCAATCCGCGCATCCGACTCCCCTACTCTTAATCAGTGATTAGATATTCTTATATATGATTAAAATCATTAATTACACTTATTAAAACAAAAGAGCTACCTTGCTCACATTCTCTTATCTGTATCACTTTTTATCTGGGGTTTACCGTGAATTTCTGGCTGTTATTACAGGGATTTGGCTTAGGCGCGACCATGATTATTCCCATTGGCGCACAAAATGCGTTTGTGCTGAATCAAGGCATTAAAAGACAACATCATTTGACCACGGCGGCTATTTGCAGCGTACTGGACATGATTTTTATCTCTCTGGGCATTTTTGGTGGCGGCGCGATTTTATCGCAAAATGAGATGCTACTGACTTCCGTCACCTTAGGGGGAATTGCTTTTCTTGCCGTGTACGGTTTCATGTCGCTGCGCAGTGCGCTAAAACCGGGCAACGCCACTGAAAATAAACAGGAGATCACGGCTCGCGGGCGTCGTACCGTGATTCTTGGCGCTCTAGCGGTCACGGTACTCAATCCACACCTCTATTTGGATACCGTGGTGATTCTTGGCTCAATTGGTGGTCAGTTTGAAGGAAATGATCGGATTGCTTTTGCTCTCGGCACCATTTTGGCTTCTTTTGTCTGGTTTTATACCTTATCGATTGGCGCCGCCAAACTCGGCCCAACGTTGTCAAAACCAAAGGTGAAACGCGGAATTGATATGCTGGTGGCCGCCATGATGTTTACTATCGCCTTTGTGCTAACCAAAGGGCTATATCTGCAGTACAGCTAACCTTACGCGCGCGGCGTATTTTGTTTCCTGATAAATAAAAAGCGAGGCTTGTCGCCTCGCTTTGCTCTGTTCTCTATCAAGATAACAAGTTAGTTCATTTTGTTCAGGTGAACATCCATTTGCGGGAATGGGATCTCGATACCGTTTGCATCCAGCGCTTCTTTAATCGCCTGCATGTTGTCAAAGTAGACTGGCCAGTAATCGGAAGTTTTCACCCAAGGACGCACAACAAAGTTAACAGAAGAGTCTGCCAGCGTGTGTACCCCAATAGTGATATCTGGATCTTTCAAAATACGCGGATCTTTTTCCAAGGTTTCGCGCAGCACCTGTTTGGTTTTCTTCAGATCCGATTTGTAAGAAACACCAATTACCATATCCACACGGCGTGTTTCGTGACGAGAGTAGTTGGTAATTGGTCCGCCAATTACCGATGAGTTTCGGTACCACCACCATTTTGTTGTCTGGCGTTTTGAGTACTGTCTGAAAAATCTGGATCGCTTCAACGCTACCTGCAACGCCACCTACTTCGACATAATCGCCCGACTTGAAAGGACGGAAAGCGACAATCAGCACACCTGCGGCAAAATTGGACAAAGAACCTTGCAAAGCCAAACCAATCGCTAAACCGGCGGCACCAATCACAGCCACCACGGAAGCCGTTTGCACGCCAAGACGGCCAAGAGCAGCAATCAGCACAATCACAAACAAGAGATAACGTACTAAGCCGTGAATAAACTGCACGACTGCCTTATCCATCTGTTTGCTTTCAAGCACTTTCGCGACGCTGTTTGCCACCGCTTTCACTATCATGTTACCAATGAACAGAATAATGATGGCGGAGATAATATTCACGCCATATTGAATAAATAGGTCTGAGTTGTTCGTCAGCCAAGTTTCAGCCTGTGCCAGACCGTCTACTAGTGGAGTTTCAATCCCCACAGATTCACCTGCCATAATTTGTTTCCTCAATCTGTTACGAGCCTGTATGTATACGTGGCTAATTAGCGTGCTATTGATATGAGATACCCCGCGATGCAGCACTCATATCAATCTGTACAAGGTTAAGCAATTCTCGACATATGTGCCAGAAATTTCACCATAAGTGATTAACAAGCATAAAAAAAGCCCGCTCAAATGAGCGGGCTTTCTTAATTATGAGAAGACGACTTACAGTACGTCTACTGCGTTCAGGTCAGCAAAGGCTTTCTCAAGACGAGCAACCATAGAAGCTTGACCAGCACGTAGCCATACGCGTGGGTCGTAGTACTTCTTATTCGGAGCATCTTCACCCGTTGGGTTGCCGATTTGACCTTGTAGGTAATCGTGGTTTTCCGCTTCGTACTGACGGATACCGTCCCAAGTTGCCCACTGAGTATCGGTATCGATGTTCATTTTGATCACACCGTAAGAGATAGACTCTTTGATTTCTGCTTCAGTAGAACCAGAACCACCGTGGAATACGAAGTTCAGAGAGTTCGCTGGAAGACCGAATTTCTCAGAAACGTACGCTTGAGAATCACGTAGGATAGTTGGAGTCAGAACAACGTTACCTGGCTTGTAAACGCCGTGTACGTTACCGAAAGAAGCCGCGATAGTGAAACGGTGGCTCACTGCGTTCAGTTTCTCGTATGCGTAAGCAACGTCTTCAGGAGAAGTGTACAGCTCAGAAGAATCCATATCTGAGTTATCAACGCCATCTTCTTCACCACCAGTACAACCCAGTTCGATCTCGATTGTCATGTTCATTTTCGCCATGCGCTCTAGGTATTTAGCACAGGTTTCAACGTTCTCTTCTAGAGACTCTTCAGAAAGGTCTAGCATGTGAGAAGAGAATAGCGGCTTACCAGTTTGAGCGAAGAACTCTTCACCAGCGTCTAGCAGACCGTCGATCCATGGTAGAAGTTTCTTAGCCGCGTGGTCAGTGTGCAGAATCACTGGCACACCGTATGCTTCAGCGACAGCGTGAACGTATTTCGCGCCCGCTACTGCACCAAGAATTTGTGCACCTTGACCTTCCAGTTTAACGCCTTTACCTGCGAAGAAAGCCGCGCCACCGTTAGAGAAACTGAACGATAACTGGTGCTTTCACTTTCGCAGCCGCTTCTAGTACACCGTTAACAGAATCTGTGTTCACACAGTTCACTGCTGGAAGAGCGAAGTTGTTCTCTTTAGCTACTTGAAATACTTTTTGTACGTCATCACCAGAGATAACACCAGGTTTTACGAAATCGAAGATCTTAGACATGGATGGAATCCTATTTATCTGTCGTTTTAAAAACAAAACTTGTTAAGTTTAAATTCTTGCAAACGTTTGCTCACAACGGGCGTCATTCTAGCAGAAGAAACCTGCGTATGCAGCAAACAAGAAAGCGGGAGATTTCTCCCGCCCTCGACATATTGATTAAGCTTTAGCGCGTGCTTCTAGCATTTCAACCGCTGGAAGTACTTTACCTTCTACGAATTCAAGGAACGCACCGCCGCCAGTAGAGATGTATGATACGTCGGCTTTGATACCGAACTTGTCGATCGCCGCTAGCGTGTCACCACCACCAGCAACAGAGAATGCTGGAGACTTAGCGATCGCTTCAGAAATGCCTTTGGTACCCGCTTCGAAGTTTTTGAATTCGAATACGCCTACTGGGCCGTTCCAAAGAATGGTTTTCGCGTTTGCGATGATTTCCGCTAGTGCTGCCGTTGAATCTGGACCTAGGTCGAAGATCATGTCGTCGTCTTGAACTTCAGAAACGTGTTTGATTTCTGCTTCTGCGTTCTCATCGAATGCTTTAGCACACGCTACGTCAGTAGCAACAGGAATTGCACACTCTTTCATCAGTTTTTGTGCAGTTTCAACTAGGTCTGCTTCGTACAGAGATTTACCTACATTGTGGCCTTCTGCTGCGATGAAAGTGTTGGCGATACCACCACCAACAACCAGTTGGTCAGCGATTTTTGATAGCGATTCAAGCACTGTCAGTTTGGTAGATACTTTAGAGCCACCAACGATAGCAACTAGAGGACGCTCTGGGTTGCTCATCGCTTTACCTAGCGCTTCAAGCTCAGCAGCTAGTAGAGGGCCCGCACACGCTACGTCAGCAAACATGCCAACGCCGTGTGTTGATGCTTGCGCACGGTGAGCGGTACCGAATGCATCCATTACAAATACGTCACACAGTGCCGCGTATTTCTTAGAAAGTTCTTCGTCGTTTTTCTTCTCGCCTTTATTAAAGCGAACGTTTTCAAGAACAACCAACTCACCAGCGTTTAGCTCAAGGCCGTCTAGGTAGTCTTTCGCCAGTTTCACTTCGCAATCTAGCGCGTCGTTTAGGTAGTTCACAACAGGTTGTAGAGAGAATTCTTCTGCGTATTCCCCTTCCGTTGGACGGCCAAGGTGAGACGTAACCATCACTTTCGCGCCCGCTTCTAGGCACAGTTTGATCGTTGGCAGAGATGCGATGATACGTGCATCTGAAGTAACTTTGCCGTCTTTTACTGGCACGTTTAGGTCAGCACGGATAAATACACGTTTACCTGCGAGATCCAGGTCAGTCATCTTGATTACAGACATGTTGTGTCCTCTCAAATATTAAAAATAAAGTTTTTGAAAACTCGGCAACCCTGCCAAGCCTGTTAATTCTTTAAACTGGACTTGATATGGAGTTACTGACAATTTATTTCAAGCCTAGAAATAAATTTTCTCCGCGGCGACTACAGACTACTTAGCCGCCTGCATTGCGAGCGCAGTATCCAGCATGCGATTCGCAAAGCCCCATTCGTTATCGCACCACACCAGCATTTTCACCAAATGCCCGTTACTGACTCGTGTCTGCGTTCCATCCACAATCGCACTATGCGGATCGTGGTTGAAATCGATGGAAACCAATGGCGCTTCAGTATAGTCAACAATGCCATGTAATGTACACTGAGACGCCTTCACTATGGTTTGATTTACGTCATTAACTTTCACATTTGTATTAATTGTGACGCTCAAATCCATCGCAGTGACGTTGACTGTCGGCACTCGCACCGAAATAGCTTCAAATTTGTTGGAAAATTTCGGGAATATTCTTTCAATTCCTTTATGCAACTTGGTGTCAACTGGAATGATGGACTGACTGGCCGCGCGAGTACGGCGCAGATCGGTGTGGTAAGCGTCAATCACCTGTTGATCGTTCATTGAGGAGTGAATGGTGGTGATGGTTCCAGATTCAATGCCAAAAGCATCATCGAGGGCCTTAATAATGGGCACGATGCAGTTGGTAGTGCAAGAGCCGTTAGACACGACTTTATGCTGCGCGGTCAGCGTTTGATGATTGACGCCATAGATGATGGTGTTGTCCACATCGTTCGCTCCGGGATGAGAAAATAGTACTTTCTTCGCGCCCGCCTTGATGTGCTCTTGCCCATCGGCTTGAGAGCCGTACACGCCAGTACAATCAAGCACTAAATCGACGTCTAAATCGCGCCAAGGGAGTAAATCGATCTCGGCTAGATGAAGAATACGCACCGTATCCATGTCACCGTTGCTGTGATGAATGTAAATGTGTTCTTGGTCATTGCTGATTTTCTTACCAAAACGACCATGCGAGGTGTCGTATTGTAGCAAATGGGCCATGGCATCCGGCTGGGCCAGTTCGTTCACCGCCACCACCTTGATCTGCTGATGCTTACCGCTCTCATATACGGCTCTTAAAACATTACGACCGATACGTCCAAATCCATTGATCGCAACTTTTAGCATTTATCCTTCGCCCTAACTACAATTTTGTGTCACAGATACTACCTGATCAGGCCGAAAAACGCACCTGTTGAATCATAGTAAAGCAGGTTCAAAAAGGCCGAGACAGTACTCGGCCATGTTACAAGGGTAATTAAAAGGCGACGTCTAAACCTAACCAGTAACGACGACCATCTTCGATATATCCGTATTCTTCGTAACTGATTTTCTCGTCCAGCAAGTTATAGATCGCACCTTTGATACGAGTGTTATCGGTTAACTGATATGTCACACCTGCGTCAACAAAAGTATAAGCGGGCTCTACGATACTGTTTCTTGATGGCCCCGTAACCGGATCCATCTCTTTCCCTCGGTAGGTGACTTTCGCCCAACTCTCTAGATCTGCTGTTGTCTGCCAAGTCACATCAACGTTAACCAGGTGCTTTGGTAGTTGCTGTAGCGGCATACCTTTGTACTCACCTGTTTTTTGCTCTGAGTCGGTAAATGTGTAGCTCGAGCTGAGGTAAATGGTTTCCGTTAGCGACGATGCAAAGGTTGCTTCAATACCTTGTGTGACCGCTTCATCCACGTTAACACGGTACGTTGGATCGGCGCCCCATTGGTTTGGCCCATCTGTACAAATGGTATCCGGACAAGCAACACGCGTGATCTTGTCTTTGAATTCATTATGGAACGCAGTCAAAGAAACATCTAAGCCAGCGTCACCTTGATACAAGACGCTGATTTCTTTGTTTAACGACGTTTCAGGATCAAGGTCTGGGTTGCCGTAAATGTTACCGCCACCGCTAACTTGTGCCCAACCAGGAGTAATTTCACGTAATTGTGGCGAGCGGAAACCTGTTGCCACACCGCCTTTCACCGTCCAAGAAGAATCTACACGCCATACACCATAAGCACGCGGGCTGAAGTGCGCACCATAGTTTTCATCATGATCTAAACGACCACCCAGCGTAATGCTAAACGGTTCGGCGATTCTCCACTCATCTTCTATGAAAACGGCCCACTGCGTATTTGATGCTTTGCTCTTCAATGACGCTTGGTTAGAAGTAAAGTCCTCAAGTTCCGCGTGAGTTCCATCCACACCTGTCGTCAGCGTATGGTTTCCAATGCCTGTCACTAAGCTCGATTTGAAGGTGGTGTTAGTGATCGTCATCTCACGAGATTTGTTCTCGCTTTCTTCACGTTGTAAGTAGGTATCTGATATGCCAACCGAGTCCCAGTTGCCACTGTGGCTTAACGTTACATAACTACGACGATATTCGTTGAGTGAATCTTCACAACCTCTTCGGCATCCCGTCGTTGGCACTGAAAGGCCAACGTTCCCGCGACGATTTTGGGCCGAAGTCCCTCCCTCTATTTGCACAGAATGGCGATCATTGATCTGGTAGGTCAGTTTTGAAGAGAGACTCTGCATATCTTTATCTTCATAACCGTATTCAATATCATCTTCTTCTCTTGCGGTGTACTGACCGTATACTTGGAGAGATAGATTTTCGGCTAGCGGCCCATTGACGAAGAAATTCGCACTCTGCTCTCCGCCCGAACGACTGTTCTCTTGCAGAACAGTACCTAGCTGAACATTACCAGTCCACTCCATCGCATCTTTTCGCGTGATCACGTTGATCACACCGCCAATCGCATCAGAGCCATAAAGCGTCGACATTGGGCCACGAATGACCTCAATTCGCTCAATCGCTTGAAGAGGAGGCAACCAACCTTGTTCGATACCAGGGCCATCACTATTTGGACGAGTTTCACGCGTGCTTTGACGCTTACCATCGACCAGTATCAAAGTGTATTTAGAGCCCATACCACGGATACTGATGTCGGTAGTATCACCACCGCCTGTCACGACGACACCCGGCACACTTTTTAATGCGTCAGTAACATCACGGTAATAACGAGAGTCTAACTCCTCACGCGATATCACACTAATGCTTGCAGGGGCGTCAGCTTGAGATTGTTCATAACTTGATGCTGTTACAACCACAGTTTCCATTTTGGAAACCGCATCATTGGCAAAAACATGCGGGACACTAACGAAGGCTAAAAAACCAGTCGCAGTAATAACTGGCAGTCTAAAAGTAGACATCTACATCTCCATAATTGATAATGATTATCATTTTGTGGAATTGAATTATTCACAAATAGAACGAGATGCATAGTGATACTTATGGAACGGCCTTTCCCATTTGTGGAATCCGTACATAACGCAGTAAGGAGCAGGTGAAATATGCACGATTTATCATCAATTCGAGCCTTTGATGCGCTCAATCAGCATAAAAGTTTAACAGCTGCTGCAAAGGCTCTTAACCAACCTAAATCAACACTGAGTCGTCGCTTAGCACAACTGGAAGAAGATTTCGGTCAGGCACTGACCGCAAGACAAGGTAACCGATTAGTACTGACAAGAGCGGGAGAAATTTTTGCCAACTACAGTCGTCAGATTCTTGATCTAAGTGAAGAAAGTTATGAGGCGTTGCAAGATTTAACGAACCAAGTTTCAGGACCACTACATATTATTTGCCACACAGCATTAGTGAGAAGTTGGCTAGGTGGCATACTCAACCGCTTTCTTGCCGATAATCCTGACGTTAGGGTTCAACTCATTAGTGACTTTTCTGAAGCGCACCATGACCCTGACTTGTTCATCTGGCTCGGTGAACGCAAAGACCTCGATTGGCGCAAAGAGGTGTTAGGCTCTTTTCGTTATACACCTTTTGCCTCTCCAGCTTATCTAGAACAACACGGTTCGCTCCTCCACCCCAAAGAACTTGAAGCACATCCTTGGATAGATTTTGGCTCGGTACAAGAAAACGGATTAATGCTCACACACCCTCAACACGGTGACTTCTTCTTAGAGCCATTTGCTAGTCGCTTATACTGCGACAACATCGCGATGCAGATCGACAGTATCGCGAATGGTCATGGTATTGGATTGTTGCCGACTTGGACCGCAAGCGTCTATGAGAAGCATCACCCAGGTCGAATTACACCTTGCTTGGAAGGTTGGCTTTCGGAGCCTATTTCCATCAACTGTTACACGCCCGCAGGAAGGCTACCAAGGCGCTTATCCGTACTTTTAGACTATATTAACCAAAGCATTCCACAAGGTTGGAAAAACTGACAAAAAATAAAAAGGCCATCGCAATGATGGCCTTTCTAACTTTAGCGTTTAACAGTTGTCGCTTACGTTCGACTGTTTAGACGGTCCAGTAATTACGCTAGCAATTCTTTCGCTGTGTTCACCACGTTTTCTACCGTGAAACCGAACATTTCGAACAGTTGGTCAGCAGGTGCAGATTCACCAAACGTCGTCATACCGATGATGCGACCGTCGAAGCCAACGTACTTGTACCAGAAATCTGCTATGCCCGCTTCAATAGCGATACGTGCTGTTACGTCTGATGGTAGAACTGCTTCACGGTAAGCCGCGTCTTGCTTGTCGAATGCATCGGTAGATGGCATTGAAACCACACGCACTTTCTTACCTTCAGCGGTTAGTTGTTCAGCCGCTTTCACTGCTAGCTCAACTTCAGAACCGGTTGCGATTAGGATCAGCTCAGGCTTACCATCGCTGTCTTTCAGGATGTAACCACCTTTGGCGATGTCTGCCACTTGCTCAGCACTGCGTGGTTGCTGTGCTAGGTTTTGACGAGAGAAAATCAGTGCTGATGGACCATCTTTACGTTCAATCGCCAGTTTCCATGCAACTGCCGATTCCACTTGGTCACATGGACGCCATGTGCTCATGTTTGGCGTTAGACGCAGAGACGCGATTTGCTCAACCGGTTGGTGAGTTGGGCCATCTTCACCCAAGCCGATAGAGTCGTGCGTGTACACTTGGATGTTTTGCACTTTCATCAGAGCCGCCATGCGCATTGCGTTACGTGCGTATTCCATGAACATCAGGAAGGTTGCGCCGTAAGGAACAAATCCGCCGTGTAGCGCGATACCGTTCATGATCGCAGTCATACCAAATTCACGCACACCGTAGTGGATGTAGTTACCCGAGAAGTCGTTTGCTTCTAGCGACTTAGAACCCGACCACATGGTGAGGTTAGAAGGCGCTAGGTCGGCAGAGCCGCCCATGAATTCTGGCAGCATTTTACCAAACGCTTCGAGCGCGTTTTGCGATGCTTTACGTGACGCAATGTTTGCTGGGTTTGCTTGAAGATCAGCAATGATTTGGCTTGCTTTCTCTTCCCACTGCGCTGGAAGCTCCCCGTTTACGCGGCGTTTAAATTCAGCTGCCAGCTCAGGGTACGCTGCTTCATAAGCTGCAAATTTCTCGTTCCACGCTGCTTCCTTAGCTGCGCCTGTTTCTTTCGCTGACCATTCTGCGTAGACTTCCTGCGGAATTTCAAAAGGACCGTGCTCCCAACCTAGTTCTTTACGTGTCGCTGCAATTTCTTCCGCACCTAGTGGTGCACCGTGACAGTCGTGTGAACCCGATTTGTTTGGTGAACCAAAACCGATGATAGTTTTAGTACAGATCAGGGTTGGGCGAGGATCCGCTTTCGCGGCTTCAATTGCTGCGTTGATCGCTTCAGCATTGTGACCATCCACTGCTGGGATAACGTGCCAGCCGTATGCTTCAAAACGCTTAGGCGTATTGTCAGAGAACCAACCTTCAACGTGACCGTCGATAGAGATGCCGTTGTCATCCCAGAATGCAATCAGTTTACCAAGGCCTAGCGTACCCGCTAGAGAACATGCCTCGTGCGAGATACCTTCCATCAGACAGCCATCACCCATGAACACGTAAGTGAAGTGGTCAACGATGTCGTGGCCTTCTTTGTTGAACTGCGCTGCGAGCGCTTTCTCAGCCATTGCCATACCAACCGCGTTGGTGATGCCTTGACCTAGAGGGCCCGTCGTTGTCTCGATACCAGGAGCGTAGCCGTACTCTGGGTGACCAGGGGTCTTAGAGTGAAGCTGACGGAAGTTTTTCAGATCATCGATAGATAGCTCGTAACCGCTAAGGTGCAGTAGCGAGTAAATCAGCATCGAGCCGTGGCCGTTAGACAGTACGAAACGGTCGCGATCAGCCCACTCTGGGTTTGATGGGTTGTGGTTTAGGTGGCCGCGCCAAAGAACTTCAGCGATATCAGCCATACCCATAGGTGCCCCTGGGTGGCCTGAGTTTGCTTTTTGTACGCCGTCCATGCTGAGTGCGCGGATTGCATTAGCGAGATGTTTACGAGATGGCATGTCTGCTCCTGAGTGCATTAAGCGATGTAATAAGAAAAATTGCGCTGGCTATTTTCGCAAAGCAATCTCTGCTCTGCAAACGATTTACCCGAGAAAAACCCAGAACAAACCATGCTCTACTTCACTGAAAGCGAAATAGAGCAAATTCTTCGCACCAGCAAGGCAAACGATTACTTTTGGTTCATACTAAAAAATCACTTGTAATTCGAGTATTCAAAACTAAAATAGACGTCTAGATGTAGAAACACCTACAAATCGTATTTCATTCCCGGAGCTGAGAGCAAGTATTCAGCTGCGAAAATTAATCAAAAGTGGAGCTCTCATGGCAAAGCACCTGTTCACTTCTGAGTCAGTATCAGAAGGCCATCCAGACAAAATTGCAGACCAGATTTCTGATGCGGTTCTTGATGCGATTCTTGAGCAAGACCCGAAAGCACGTGTTGCATGTGAAACTTACGTAAAAACCGGCATGGTCATGGTCGGTGGTGAAATCACCACTTCTGCCTGGGTTGATATCGAAGAGTTAACTCGTGAAACTGTGCGTGAAATTGGTTATGTACATTCAGATATGGGCTTCGACGCCAACTCTTGTGCTGTTCTCAACACCATCGGCAAACAGTCTCCTGACATCAACCAAGGCGTTGATAAAGCCGACCCTAAAGAGCAAGGTGCGGGCGACCAAGGCATTATGTTCGGTTACGCATGTAACGAAACCGAAGTACTGATGCCAGCACCAATTACCTACGCGCACCGTTTGATGGAACGTCAAGCGAAAGTACGTAAAGATGGCACACTGCCATGGTTGCGCCCTGATGCAAAATCACAGGTTACTTTCCAATACGATCAAGGCAAAATTGTTGGTATTGATGCGGTTGTCCTGTCTACTCAGCACTGTGATTCTATCTCGACACCAGATCTGCGCGAAGCAGTGATGGAAGAGATCATCAAGCCTGTTCTTCCTTCAGAATGGCTAAACAAAGAAACCAAGTACTTCATCAACCCAACCGGCCGTTTCGTTATCGGTGGTCCAATGGGTGACTGCGGTCTGACGGGTCGTAAGATCATCGTTGATACCTACGGCGGCGCAGCTCGTCACGGTGGTGGTGCTTTCTCTGGTAAAGATCCATCGAAAGTAGACCGTTCTGCCGCTTACGCAGCGCGTTACGTAGCGAAAAACATCGTCGCAGCGGGCATGGCAGATCGTTGTGAAATCCAACTTTCTTATGCAATCGGTGTGGCCGATCCAACCTCTATCATGGTTGAAACGTTCGGTACCGAGAAAGTGTCGCACGACATCATCATTGAAGCCGTTCGCCAGTTTCTTCGACCTACGTCCATACGGTCTGCAAGAGATGCTGAATCTGCTTCAGCCAATCTACAAGAAGACTGCTGCGTATGGTCACTTCGGTCGCGAAGAGTTCCCTTGGGAAGCAACCGACAAAGCAGCACTACTGCGTGAGTTTGCTGGCATCAAATAATCAGCCTCTTCTCGAACAAAAAGCCTCTGCTACAATGCAGGGGCTTTTTATTATGCGTAAGAATTGATTATGCGTAAAAAAGCCCCATTTTTTGCCGTTTGAAGAAGAGTCCATGTTGCACCCCGAACTAGCTGAACAATCCTCGCAAGTCCTCGCCCACTGTATCGCCTTAGCCGAGCAACGCTTTCAGCGCACTTTCCCTCTGCCCAAACTCAGTTTTAACGTGAGAGGCAAAGTGGCAGGAAAAGCTTACTTGCAACTGAATGAGATACGCCTGAATCCTGTATTGTTCAAAGAAAACCCTGATGAGTTTTTGCAAGAGGTGATTCCTCACGAAGTTGCCCACCTCATCACCTATCAAGTGTTCGGGCGCGTCAAACCTCATGGCAAAGAGTGGCAAGCGATTATGGAGCAGGTATTTCAGCAACCAGCAAGAACGACGCATCGCTTTAATATCCATTCGGTCCAAGGGAAAACCTTTCAATATCGCTGCGCCTGCGCCGAGTACCCACTGTCAATTCGCCGCCACAACAAAGTGCAACGTCATCAAGCCAGTTATTGCTGCACAAAGTGCCATCAGCCTTTGCAGTTTACCGGATTACAACTCAGTTAGCGGCTTGTCTAAGCTCGCCCTCAGTGCAGTTTTGACTCAGCTTTAACAATTCGCTCACTACTTCGCGGCAAAACTGAGTGCTACAATCTAAAAAGTCATACTTTTCTAAGACTTTTTAGATGAAATACCTATTTTCACTACTGACGGCTCTCAGCAGCTTGCCTGTACTGGCTGCGCCCCCGGCCAACTTCTCTGCGGCGAAGAAAGAGGCGCTACAAATTTACCAAGATTATCCGGTCAGTTTTTACTGTGGCTGCGAGATTCAATGGCAAGGAAAGAAAGGCATTCCAGATTTGCAATCTTGTGGTTATCAAGTGCGTAAGCAACAAAATCGTGCCAGTCGTATTGAGTGGGAACATGTGGTGCCCGCTTGGCAGTTCGGCCACCAGCGACAATGTTGGCAAAACGGTGGACGCAAAAATTGCAGCAGACATGATGTTCAGTTTCGCTCGATGGAAGCGGATCTGCATAACCTCACGCCAGCAGTTGGCGAAGTCAACGGCGATCGCTCGAACTTTAACTTTAGCCAGTGGAATGGCGTTAGTGGTGAGACCTATGGCCGCTGTGAAATGCAGGTCAATTTCAAAGCGCGTAAAGTGATGCCGCCTGATCGCGCGCGGGGATCGATTGCTCGCACTTACCTCTACATGAGTCGAGAGTACGGTTTCCAACTGTCGAAACAGCAGACTCAGTTGATGCAAGCATGGAATAAAACTTATCCCGTATCGGAGTGGGAATGCATACGCGATGAGCGAATTGCCAAAGTTCAGGGCAACCACAACTCTTATGTGAAGGAAGCGTGTCAAACGCGATAGAAAAATCCCAGTGTCGCCACTGGGATTTCATCATACTCACTCTTTCGCGCCGATATCCTCAAGATAACCAAAGCGTTCTTTACGCTCTTGCGGTGGGGCATAACGCATTTCGCCGGACTCATCGTAAGAACGACCAACAATTTCACACCACCCTTTCCCTAGCGGCATTGTCTTTGGACGCATTGTGCTGCTAGGCATATTGGCGCGAATGTCATTTTCACTCACATTCAAAATGCGTTGTGCAACCAACACGGCGCGATCACGCACATTAGCATCGGCGAGACGATTGCGCTGTCCCCACAACACTTTCCAATCGTTACAGCTATAATACGTCGTTTGTGGAACCGACAAGAAAGCCACTTCTGAGTACACCTTGTACTTTTTGTACATCATGTAGCTTTCAAACAGCATAGCGACATCCTCTTGTGGCGTAGAGTAGCTGTAAAATGCCGCCGCGCCATCACGTTCAAATTCGCCACCCGCCTGTTGCCCTGTAGACTGACGAACTCTATCGGTCATGGCCTCACCATGAAATGAGACTTGTGCCGCTTCCAATAACAATGCAGAGGTAAGGGGCTGACTGCTGGTCAACTGCTTAGCTACATGATCCGCGGATTCAATCTCGCTGTAAATAGTACCGCTATCGGCCAATTGCAGCAGATCATGTGACGGTAGCAGATCGTTCGCGTGCGCCAGTTCATGAGACAACAAACGGAATAGACCCGGTGCAATTTGTTCCGTTTTACGCTCCCCATTGCGCGTAGCATCGTAGTCATTTGAGTAGGTGACATAGTCAAACGTGCTGCTATCCAAATAGCGAGTAGCGCTGTCATAGCTGAACTGTTTTGAAAATGCCTGACGATAATCTTCTTGCTGGTAAATCGTGCTCCAATCGCTCGCATTACGCCACAGGTAGGCAGCATCAATATACATAGAAGCGGTCGATGGATGATAAAATGACGGGCGAATATCATAACTGAGCACTATAGTGTTCAGTGGCTTAAACATATTCAGCAGGTCCTGATCGTTGATTTCACGTAGCGCGTCGATAAAGCTTTCCGCCATCCAGGCATGAGAAACCAATAAACGGGAACGAATATCCTCAATGGTGACATCTTGCGGCTTCTCAGCACCGATTGGGCGAATTTTTTCTAACAAGCAAGAGCGTCGCTGCTTGTAGATCTTGGCACACTCCAGCGCGGCGTCTGACAGTTCAGAGGCTTGATAGGCATAGATTTTACTCAACGACGGGTCACCTTTGATATTGGGTGAACCAGGACCATTTGGGCCATCAGACGAAGAAGAGCCGCCGTTACAGCCAGCTAAAGTCATCAGCAGGGCACAAGTCACTGCCAGTTTGGTCTTTTTCATAACACTATCCATGATTATTGTACTTATTAATTTGTTTCAACTTTGCCAGCTTGAATACGTTCGCCACCGCAAAGCGGCATACAAAATATTCACAAAATCAATGAATAACAATCACTTTGGCGGAAAATTACGACCCTGCGCTTAAATTACCATACTGACTTGTTTTTTCTCCTCTGAGCATCCATGTTAATCTCTAATTCATTCTGTCTGTTGCAGGAACTCGAAACACAATGCGCAT
Organism: Vibrio cidicii; assembly: GCF_009763805.1. Taxonomy (NCBI): domain Bacteria; kingdom Pseudomonadati; phylum Pseudomonadota; class Gammaproteobacteria; order Vibrionales; family Vibrionaceae; genus Vibrio; species Vibrio cidicii. The sequence continues at coordinate 2,373,794 of NZ_CP046804.1, forward strand.
CCCTCGAATTTATCACCCCGAAACACTCCATCTGCACCACATCGTCGCCTTGCAGGAAGACGCTGCTGGCCATATCGGCCGCGTTTTGCGCATGAAAGAAGGGCAAGAAGTGCTGCTGTTTGATGGCAGTGGCGCACAATTTCCTGCCGAAATCACCGAAGTGAGCAAAAAGCAGGTGTTGGTCAAAGTGACACAGCGGGAAGAAAACAGCAGCGAGTCGCCTTTAGATCTCCATTTGGGACAAGTGATCTCGCGCGGTGAAAAGATGGAGTTCACCATCCAGAAATCCGTTGAACTTGGGGTCAATACCATCACGCCACTGATTTCGGAGCGCTGCGGCGTTAAATTGGATGAAAAACGCTTTGAGAAAAAACTCGCTCAGTGGCAGAAAATAGCCATTAGCGCTTGTGAGCAATGCGGACGTAACATCATCCCGGAGATTCGCCCCATTATGTCGCTGGAAGCTTGGTGCGCGGAAGAGTACGACGGCCTAAAGCTTAATCTGCACCCTCGCGCCAAATATTCGATCAACACGCTACCGGCGCCGGTCAGCAAAGTGCGCCTGCTGATTGGTCCTGAAGGGGGGCTCTCTGCAGAAGAGATCGACATGACACAAACCTATCACTTTGAAGAGACCCTACTCGGTCCACGCGTGTTGCGTACAGAAACCGCAGCACTGACTGCCATTACCGCGCTACAAGTTCGTTTCGGCGATTTGGGTTAATACGGAGAACACACATGATCAAACTCGGCATCGTAATGGACCCTATTTCGTCCATTAACATCAAGAAAGACTCCAGCTTCGCCATGTTGCTGGAAGCGCAACGTCGCGGTTGGGAAATCCATTACATGGAGATGAATGATCTACACTTAGAGCAAGGCGTGGCGATTGCCGATACCAAAGTGGTCGAGCTAAAAGAAGATCCTAACGGCTGGTACCAATTTAAGTCGGAGCAAACCATTGAACTGGCTGAACTGGATGCGGTGTTGATGCGTAAAGATCCGCCGTTTGACACGGAATACATTTACGCCACCTACATTTTAGAGCGCGCAGAAGAACAAGGCACCTTAATCGTCAACAAGCCACAAAGCCTGCGTGATTGTAACGAGAAACTCTTTACCGCTTGGTTCCCAGAGCTGACGCCAATCACTATGGTGACGCGCAAAGCAGAAAAGATAAAAGCGTTTCGTGAAGAGCATGGCGACATCATCCTTAAACCGCTTGATGGCATGGGTGGTGCATCGATTTTCCGAGTCAAAGAGAACGATCCGAACGTCTCGGTGATCATCGAAACCTTGACCAATCACGGGCAAAACTACGCGATGGCGCAAACCTTTGTGCCAGACATCAGCAATGGCGACAAACGTATTCTGGTGGTAGATGGCGAGCCCATGCCTTACTGTTTAGCGCGCATCCCAGCTAAAGGGGAAACGCGCGGTAACCTCGCCGCTGGCGGTCGTGGTGAAGCTCGCCCACTGAGCGAAACCGATAAGAAAATTGCACTAGCCGTCGCACCAACGCTGAAAGAAAAAGGACTGATTTTTGTTGGTTTGGATGTGATTGGCGATAAGCTCACCGAGATCAACGTGACCAGCCCAACTTGTATTCGCGAGATTGAAGCGGCGTTTGATATCTCGATTAGCGGTAAATTGATGGATGCGATTGAGCGCCGCCTAGAAGCCAAAGCTTGAGCACTCAAGAGCCAGTTGGGGCCGGATGGCCCCTTTGAAGGGGAGTCATGTATGAATTTGACCAATCATTTTCTGGTGGCCATGCCGGGGATGAAAGATCCCTATTTCCAGCACCGCGTGATCTACATTTGTGAACACAATGAAGAGGGCGCGATGGGGCTGATGATCAACGCGCCAATCGACATCACCGTGGGCAAAATGCTGGAACAGGTCGATGTACAGCCAGTTCATCCGCAGCTGCATACACAAAGCCTGACCAAACCAGTGTATAACGGCGGCCCAGTTTCCGAGGATCGCGGTTTTATTCTGCACCGCCCCAAAGATTACTACGAGTCGAGCATTCAGATGACCGATCACATCGCCGTCACCACGTCCAAAGATATTTTGACGGTACTCGGCACGGAGGCGGAACCGAGCAGTTATCTCGTGGCTTTAGGCTATTCAGGCTGGAGCGCTGGACAGTTGGAAAGCGAGCTAGCGGAAAACTCTTGGTTAACCGTCGAAGCCAGCCCAGAAATCATTTTCGATACCCCTATCGCCCAGCGTTGGCAAAAAGCGGTACAGATGCTGGGCATTAATGCTACCCAACTTTCCAATCAGGCAGGGCACGCTTAACTCGCTACCCTTCACTCACTTATTGTTACTTAGGTTATTTATGTCACGTACCATCATGGCTTTCGATTTTGGCACCAAGAGTATTGGCAGCGCCATCGGCCAAGAAATTACCGGCACCGCATCGCCGTTAAAGGCCTTCAAAGCCAACGATGGCATTCCCAATTGGGACGAGATTGAAAAGCAAATCAAAGAGTGGCAGCCCACGTTACTCGTGGTCGGCTTGCCGACTGACCTGCACGGAAAAGATCTGCAAACCATCACACCTCGGGCGAAGAAATTTGCCCAGCGGCTGCATGGCCGTTTCGGTTTGTCCGTAGAGCTGCACGATGAGCGCCTTTCCACCACCGAAGCACGCGCCGAAACTGTTTTCGATGGGCGGCTACAAAGCGCTAAGTAAGGGCAATGTCGATTGTCAATCTGCGGTGATCATTCTAGAAAGCTGGTTCGAAGCGCAGTGGGGCTAACGGGGCGAGGAAAATTGCAAGAGAGGGACAGCTTTCCCTCTCATTGCAGAAAAGTCCGGGCTTAATCCATATCGATCTTCACATTGGCCAAGGATCCGGTGTTATTGAGATCGCCGCGCTGGGTTTTGAGCATCAAACGCAGATCGTTGGCCGAATCGGCACTGTGCAACGCATCTTCTTCGTTGATCTTACCTTCCACCACCAACTTATACAGCGATTGATCAAAGGTCTGCATGCCGATTTCTTTGGAGCGCGCCATGGTCGCTTTCAACTCATGCAACTCGCCGCGGCGGATCAAATCCGACACCCTTGGGCTGTTGAGTAACACTTCAAACACGCCGTGACGGCCTTTGCCGTTTTTATCACGCAGTAACTGTTGACCGATCACCCCTTTGAGATTCATGGATAGATCAAACAGGAACTGCTCTTTTTGCTCTTTCGGCACTAAATGTAGGATCCGCTCCAACGCTTGGTTGGCGTTGTTGGCGTGCAGAGTGGCCATGCACAAGTGGCCCGTTTCGGCAAAGGTCATGGCGTATTCCATCGTCTCTCGGCTGCGGATCTCGCCGATGAGGATCATATCTGGCGCTTGACGCAGCGAGTTTTTCAGCGCTACTTCGTAACTTTCTGTATCGAGCCCCACTTCCCGCTGAGTGACAATACAGCGCTTGTGCTCGTGGACAAATTCAATCGGGTCTTCCACCGTCAGAATGTGACCACTACGATGGCTATTGCGATAGCCCGTCATCGCCGCCATGGTGGTGGATTTCCCCGATCCCGTCGCTCCCACCACCAGCACAAGACCGCGTTTGGCAATCGACAAATCTTGCAGCACTTGGGGCAACTTGAGTTCTTCAAACGTCGGAATATGAGTTTCAATACGGCGAATCACCGCGCCGGGTAGCTCTCGCTGATAAAACGCACTGACGCGAAAACGGCCAGAGTCACGCACAATCGCGAAGTTTGATTCACGGGTTTTACGAAAATCGGCGCGCCGCTCTTCATCCATCGCTCCGTCGAGAAACTGCGCGACCTCGGCTTCTGAGAGCTTAGCGCCTTGCGGGCGCAACTCGCCATCGACGCGAAACAGCACTGGCGCGCCTACCGTAATATACAAATCTGACGCTTTAAGAGAGAGCATCCCTTCCAGCACTCGGTTTAACTCAATACTCATGCTGCTCTCCGTTAGAATTTGATCGCTTCGACTTCGATTTTGCCGTCCACTTCTTCTTTGCTGACTTTACCTTGAGCAAGCAACTGCCGCGCATTTTGCTCCATGGTTTGCATGCCATGCGCCGCCCCCGTCTGAATGATCGAATACATCTGTGCCACCTTATCTTCACGGATCAAGTTGCGGATCGCAGGCGTCGCCATCATGATCTCATGACACGCGACACGACCACCACCAATCCGCTTGAGCAGCTTCTGGGCGATCACCGCGCGCAGCGATTCAGAGAGCATGGAGCGCACCATGTCTTTATCACTGCCGGGGAACACATCAATGATCCGGTCCACCGTTTTTGCCGCGCTGCTGGTGTGCAACGTGCCAAACACCAAGTGGCCCGTTTCAGCGGCGGTCAGCGCGAGACTAATGGTTTCCTGGTCGCGCAACTCACCGACTAAAATCACGTCTGGATCTTCACGCAGCGCGCTACGCAGCGCATTTTTAAAACTGTGCGTATCACGGTGCACTTCGCGCTGGTTGATCAAACATTTTTGGTTTTGGTGAACAAACTCAATCGGATCTTCAATGGTGAGAATGTGTTTGTTGTAGTGGCGGTTGATGTAATCCACCATCGCTGCCAATGTGGTGGATTTACCTGAGCCTGTCGGCCCTGTCACCAATACCAGCCCTTTTTCACTGCGCACAATTTTCTCAAAGATTTCTGGCGCATCCAGCTCTTCTAAGGTTGGGATCTTGGTTGGAATGGTACGAAACACCGCCGAGCAGCCACGCGACTGGTGAAAAGCATTGACACGAAAACGCCCCACGTTGGGTAATTCAAACGAGAAATCAACTTCCAGTTTTTCCTCAAATTCACTACGCTGAGAATCATTCATGATTTCGAACACCAGACGATGAACATCAGCATGACTAAAAGCGGGCACGCCGAGCTTTCTTACATCGCCATCTATGCGTACCATAGGCGGAAACGCCAGCAGAAAGATGTAGATCCGAGGCGTTATGCTTTACACTAAAATCCAGTAACTCAGTGATATCCATTATTTTTCCTTACAAAAACTTGCTATGACTAGTATTCAACAAAACATTGAACATATCACCACACAGATCCGTCGCTCAGAACAAAAGTGTGGACGAGCTCCAGAGTCGGTGCAACTTCTGGCAGTAAGTAAAACTAAACCTGTCGAGGCAATTCTCGAAGCGTACCATGCAGGACAATGCGCTTTTGGTGAAAACTATGTGCAAGAAGGGAGCGAGAAGGTCGACTTTTTTGCCAAGCATCATCCAGACAAAAGCATTGAATGGCACTTTATTGGCCCTATTCAGTCTAATAAAAGCCGTTTGGTGGCGGAGCGTTTTGCCTGGGTGCACACCGTGGATCGCGAGAAAATCGCCCAGCGTTTGAATGATCAGCGCCCAGCAGATCTGCCGCCTTTGCAAGTGCTGATTCAGGTTAACACCAGCGGCGAAGCCTCAAAATCCGGTGCCAGCGAAACAGAAATATTTGCCCTCGCTGAGTTGATTTCGCACTTACCCAACCTCACTTTAAGAGGGTTGATGTCCATCCCGGAACATGTCGATGACTACGCCGCGCAACTGGCTGCTTTTAAGCAATTAGCCGCCTTGCAGCTGCGCTTGCGCCAACATTATCCTCAGGTGGATACCCTTTCGATGGGCATGAGCGGAGATATGGACGCGGCAATCGCAGCAGGCTCAAGCATGGTTCGCATCGGCACAGCCATTTTTGGTGCACGGGATTACGCAAACAAAGCGTAAAAGACGCGCCAGCACACTGACATAAGCGGAATTGATAGAGATGGAACAGAAAAAAATTGCCTTTATTGGTGCAGGAAACATGGTACGTGCGATTGTCTCTGGCCTCGTGGGCAACGGATACCCTGCAACACACATTACCGCCACAGCGCCAAGCGAAACCCGCCGATTACCACTGGAGCAAGAGTTTGGTATTGGCACCACGGCGGATAATCTCGCTGCCGCTCGTGAAGCGGATGTGGTGGTCCTTTCCGTCAAACCACAAATGATGGAAGAGGTGTGCAAACCGCTGCAAGCGCTCGACTTTCAAGGCAAACTGGTGATTTCCATCGCCGCTGGCATCAGTTGTCAACGCCTCAAGCAGATGCTTGGCACCACGCAAGATCTGGTGCGCGTAATGCCCAACACGCCATCGCAACTGGGGCTAGGAATGAGCGGACTGTATGCACCCGACTCGCTAAGCGATGCAGACAAAACATTTGCGCAAAACCTGATGCAAGCGGTCGGCAAAACTTGCTGGGTGGCACAAGAATCGGCCATCAATAACGTGATTGCCGCAGCAGGCAGCGCGCCAGCCTATTTCTTTTTGTTTATGGAAGCGATGCAAGCAGAAGCGATGGCACAAGGATTTGATAAAGCCGCCGCGCGTCTGCTGGTGGAACAATCTGCGCTGGGCGCAGCCAGTATGGTGGTCAATAATCCGGATAGCGAGCTTTCGACCTTGCGCGAAAACGTCACCTCCAAAGGGGGCACGACCGCCGAAGCTATCCGTACATTTAACGATCACCAGCTTAGTGACATTGTCGCCAAAGCGATGCGCGCTGCGGTAGAAACGCGCACAAGAGATGGAAAAACTGTTTTAATTACCCTGCTGCCTCAGGCAGCATAACCTTTTAAGGGGCATTTATGAGTTCAATGAGTTTCCTGATTTCGACGCTGTTCGATCTCTACATCATGGTGGTGATCTTACGGATCTGGCTACAAGCCGCACGCGCCGATTTCTATAACCCATTTTCACAATTTATCGTCAAAGCGACCCAGCCAGTGATCGGCCCGCTGCGCCGTGTGATCCCATCGATTGGCAGTATCGATCTCGCCACTGTGCTGTTTGCCTACCTGCTGTGCGTGCTGAAATTTGTAGCCTTGGTGATGGTTGCGTCAGGCGGCTCCGTCAGTTTCAGCGCCGACTTTCTCTTCCTCGGCCTACTATCATTAATCAAAGCCGCAGGTGGACTGCTCTTCTGGGTGCTGTTGATTCGCGCGATCCTAAGCTGGGTAAGTCAAGGCCGCAGCCCGATTGAATACGTTTTCCATCAATTAACTGAACCTATGCTGGCACCGATCCGTCGCATCCTACCGGCTATGGGCGGTTTTGACTTAAGCGTGCTGGTGCTGTTTATTGTGCTGCAATTTGCCAATTTCCTGATGGGCGATCTCATCGGACCTATCTGGTATCAACTATAATGAGCCAAGCTGCTTGGCAAGAGGGGCAGGATGTGGTGCTGCGGCTCTACATCCAACCTAAAGCCAGCCGTGATAAAATTCTGGGTTTGCATGGTGATGAGCTGAAAATCGCCATTACCGCGCCGCCCGTGGATGGCAAAGCGAATGCCCATCTGGCTAAATTACTGGCCAAGATGTTTAAAGTCGCCAAAAGTCTGGTTGAGATTGAAAAAGGCGAGCTTGGCCGTCACAAGCAAGTGCGCATCCATGCCCCGACACAGATACCAGAGGAAGTGAAAGCCATCTTGTGATGGCTTTTTGTTTGTCACACACCACAAGGTGTAAGGAAGTTTACAATGAAAAAATGGATCGCCGCCCTGCTGACTTGCTTGGTCGCCCTGCCGACTTGGGCAGGACAATTTAAAGAGATCAAAGATACCGAAGTGCACTACGTGGCGCTGAGCTCAACCTTCTTAACGCCGCAAGTGGCGAAAAGTTATGGACTGAAACGCAGTGAGTATTCCGCCATCGTGAATATCAGCGTGCTGGATAAAAGCCGAGTCGGCAAACCTGCGCTAACGGCAACGGTCAAAGGGCAAGCGAAAAACCTGCTCGGGCAGATCCGCACCTTAACGTTTAAAGAAATACGTGAAGGCGAGGCGATTTACTACATCGCAGAACTGCCGGTGAATCATGAAGAGTCACTGACGTTTGATTTAGACATCAATGCCGGCCTCAAAGGGGCAGGCAAACTCACCTTTACGCAAAAATTTTATATAGAAGAGTAACAACAAGCATGAAGAAGATCGTATTGGCCACTGGCAATCAAGGCAAAGTGCGCGAGATGGCGGATTTATTGGCCGATTTTGGTTTTGACGTGGTCGCGCAAAGCGAATTTAACGTCTCTGAAGTGGCTGAAACCGGCACGACTTTCATTGAAAATGCCATTATCAAAGCGCGTCATGCCGCCAAAGAAACGGGCTTGCCAGCCATTGCCGACGACTCTGGCCTTGAGGTCGATTTTCTTCAAGGCGCGCCCGGTATCTATTCCGCACGTTACGCAGGCGAGAAAGCCTCAGATCAAGAGAACTTAGAAAAGCTATTAACCGCGATGGAAGGTGTGCCAGAAGCGCAACGTAGCGCTCGTTTCCATTGTGTATTGGTGTTGATGCGCCATGAAAACGACCCAACGCCGATCGTCTGCCACGGCAAATGGGAAGGCCGCATCCTAACCCAAGCACACGGTGAAAACGGCTTTGGGTACGATCCCATCTTCTTCGTACCGGAGGAGAAACTGTGCCTCGGCTGAGCTTGCACCTGCGCGGAAAAAGCAGCTTTCACATCGTGGCAAAGCGTTGCAACAGCTGTTTGCCACTCTGAGCCAGCAGCCATTAGCGTAAGGCAGCATGATGTTAAAGCCCCCAGCTCTCAGTTTGTATGTGCACATTCCTTGGTGTGTACAAAAATGCCCGTACTGCGATTTCAACTCTCACGCAGTAAAAGAAGCGATCCCGGAGCAGCAGTACATTCTTGCCTTGTTGGAAGATTTGGATCGCGACATTGAGAAATATCGTCTCAATGATGCACCGCGCCCGCTGCACTCAATCTTCATCGGCGGTGGCACACCCAGTTTAATTTCCGCAGAAGGGATAGCGCAGCTTTTGCAAGGCATTGAGCAGCGGATTGCCTTCACCCCAGAGATAGAAATCACCATGGAAGCCAACCCAGGTACGATAGAAGCCAAACGCTTTGCTGGCTATCGCGCTGCGGGAGTAACACGTATTTCGATCGGTGTGCAAAGCTTTGAAGCGGAAAAACTCGAACGCTTAGGACGGATCCATGGCCAACAAGAAGCGGTTGCTGCCGCGCAGCTTGCTCATCAAATAGGTCTCAACAGTTTCAATTTGGATTTGATGCACGGTTTGCCGGATCAAAGTATTGAGCAAGCCTTGGCGGATCTCGATAAAGCGATTGAGCTCAACCCACCGCATCTCTCTTGGTATCAGCTCACGATCGAACCGAACACCATGTTTTACTACAAACCACCAGTGTTACCTGATGATGATGATTTGTGGGATATTTTCGAACAAGGCCACCAGAAACTGACCGCAGCAGGGTATGTGCAGTACGAAATCTCCGGTTACAGCAAACCGGGTTATCAGTGCCGTCACAACCTCAACTACTGGCGCTTTGGCGACTATCTCGGCATCGGTTGTGGTTCCCACGGTAAACTGAGTTTTGCCGATGGGCGCATCATTCGCACCACAAAAATCAAACACCCTCGTGGCTACTTAGCGGCATATCAGAATATGGTCAAACCCTATCTTGATAGTGAGCAGTTGGTTGCGGCGCAAGAGAGACCATTCGAATTCTTTATGAACCGTTTTCGTCTAATGGAAGCCTGCCCTAAGCAAGATTTTATCGACACCACTGGGCTAGGTTTGGAGGCGATTGCAACGACGATTCAATGGGCGCTGGAAATGGGCTACTTGCGTGAAGATGCCACGCAATGGCAGATCACGGAGAAAGGCAAACTGTTCCTCAATGACCTGCTCGAAGCGTTTATGCCTGACGAAGAGTAAGTTACTCCACCATCAAATTCGCGTCGAGCATTTGCCAAATGTGTAAGGCAAGATAAGTGCGGTAAGGCGTTGCGGCTTGAAGAATCTTCTCTGCGGCAACGCCTTCTTTTTCGGCCAAGAGGTTAAGACCACGAGCGAGGGCAACATCGCCAGCCGACCACACATCGGGCAAAGCAAAGAAAAACATCAACGCCATTTCCGCCGTCCACTGACCCACTCCCCACAACTGCACCAACTGCTTGGTAATAAAGTCCGCGTCATCGCTGTGATAGATTTGCGCAGAAATCGTGCCGTCGTTGAGTGCGCGGTTAATCCCAAGCAAGGTTTTTACTTTAGCGTTAGATAGGCCACAAGTGCGCAGCGCCTCATACTGTTCATCCACCAGCACCGCGTGCAGCGAACCATGTTGCTGACACAGCGTTTCGACACGCCCCCAGATGGTTTTCGCCGCGTTGACAGACAACTGCTGCCCCGCCACCGCGCGGCTCAGATAGGGTAAAAACTTATCCGCCTCTTGGCGCTCAAGGCTTTGCGGGCCATTGAGCGTAAGGACTCGACTCAGATGCGAGAAACGCCGCACATTGGCTTAATAACTGCTGATGGCTCTGTTCACGGCTGATTGTCATTAGCTTCCCTGCCTCCATCTCGTGAAAAATAGTTCCGTTAAAAATAGCCGTATTAAAAAATAGAGCGCCCGATACGCTGTGAAAATAGCTCAAGCGCTTTCGTCCCTGCCAGCGAGTTACCCGATGCATCAAGCTCTGGTGACCAAACTGCAATGGTCATATCGCCCGGCACCACGGCAATAATCCCGCCGCCAACCCCCGATTTGCCCGGCATACCGACACGGTAAGCGAACTCTCCGGCGCCATCGTACAGCCCACAGGTCGCCAGCAGCGCGTTTAGCTGCTTGGTCTGCACCGGGGTAATCACTTTCTTACCTGTGTGCACCGAAGTACCTTTGTTGGCGAGATAACTGAAGGTTTTCGCCAGATCGACACAGCTCATCTTTAGCGCGCAGGCGTGAAAATAGTTGTTCAATACAGGAATCACGTCGTTGTCGAAATTGCCAAACGAGCGCATCAGATACGCAATCGCCGCGTTACGATCGCTGTGCATCATCTCGGAAGCCGCCACGATTTTATCGTAGCAGATATGGTTATCCCCCGAGAGCTGGCGAACAAACTCCAGTAGGCGCTGGCGTGGTGCGGACAAACGGCTGGCGAGCAAATCCGCCACCACAATCGCCCCAGCATTAATAAACGGATTACGTGGAATTCCCTGCTCCATCTCAAGCTGGATCAGCGAGTTAAACGCCTGCCCCGAAGGCTCTTTGCCCACTCGACGCCAAATCTCATCGGGCTGATACAAACACATTGCCAACGTTAAGCTTAGCGCTTTGGAAATCGATTGAATGGAAAAGCTCTCCTCGGCATCACCGGCCGCGATGATTTCACCGTCATTGGTGTACACCGCCATACCCAGTTTCTCCGCCGGAACTTTCGCCAGTGCGGGAATATAATCGGCAACCTTGCCACGCCCAATCAAGGGGCGAACTTCGTCCAGAATTTCAGCGAGCAACGCTTTTGTCGGCTTCATGACTTTTTACCTGACTGCTTGTTATTTTTCTTGTAGGGTCAAAAAAGCCAACATCGATAATGTTGGCTCTTTGTTATGCAGTGTGCGGATTTTACAAAAACCAGTCAAACACTAATTGGTACGTTTGTACTTGATATCCCACACACCGTGACCTAAACGGTGTCCACGCGCTTCAAACTTAGTTAGAGGACGCTCTTCTGGACGTGGAATGTAGTCACCGTCCTGTGCGATATTGGCAAAGCCTGGCGCTTGATTCATCACTTCAATCATGTGCTCTGCGTAGTTTTCCCAATCTGTCGCCATGTGGAAAACCCCTTCATTCGGGATCAATTTCTGGCGTACCATTTCGGCGAACTCAAGCTGCACGATGCGGCGCTTATGGTGACGCTTTTTGTGCCATGGGTCTGGGAAGAACAGTTGCAGCGTCGCCAAGCTGTCATTGGGGATCATGTGTTCAAACACTTCCACCGCATCATGGCACATTACGCGCAAATTGGTCAGGCCCGCTTCGCGTGCATCCGACAGACACGCACCGACACCTGGGCTGTGCACTTCGATACCAAAGAAGTTTTTCTCCGGCGCGTTTTTCGCCATTTCGACCAGCGAAGCGCCCATGCCGAAGCCGATTTCAAGAACCACTGGATTATCGTTACCAAAGACCTCTTTCCAATCAAGAAGTTGTGCTTGGTAGTCGATGCCCATTGTCGGCCAGCACTCTTTCATCGCATTCTCTTGACCTTTGGTTAAACGGCCTTCGCGACGAACAAAACTGCGTATCTTACGGATCAACTTACCGTCTTCATTGAATTCGTTAGTGGTCACTTCACTCATGGATTCTGCCTGCACATTGATTAATCAAAGCGGGGATTATCCAAAGAATTTTCTTTGGCGCAAGTGTTATCCGTAAAAACGAGTATCCCCACACTTTGTCGGTTGTACTTTCACCCTATTCTGTGATGCAATTTTGCCTACAAATAATAGAACACAGAGCAAGTCGTGACCCCTTTTGCTAATGCCATTTTGAAATGGTACGACGCCTACGGAAGAAAAAATCTCCCTTGGCAACAGAACAAAACTGCCTACAGCGTCTGGCTGTCGGAGATCATGCTGCAACAGACACAAGTTGCGACAGTGATCCCTTATTATCAACGCTTTTTGCAACGTTTCCCGACCGTGACCGATCTGGCCAACGCCGAGCAAGATGAAGTCTTGCATCTGTGGACTGGGCTTGGTTACTACGCGCGGGCGCGCAACCTGCACAAAGCGGCCAAAATCGTTGCGCAGCAATATCAAGGCGAGTTTCCCACCGACATTGAACAGATGAACGCCCTGCCGGGCATTGGCCGTTTCTACCGCTGCGGCGGTGCTCTCTTCTGTTTATAAACAACCGCACGCGATCTTAGACGGCAATGTCAAACGCACCCTTTCAAGAGCTTTTGCGGTTGAAGGTTGGTCTGGGCAAAAAGCGGTTGAGAATCAGCTTTGGCAGCTCGCCGAAGCGCATACACCGCAGCAAGATGTCGATAAGTACAATCAAGCGATGATGGACATGGGCGCGATGATTTGCACGCGCAGCAAGCCCAAATGCAGCTTGTGCCCGGTAGCGGATTTGTGTGTCGCTCAAAAGCAAGGCAACCCACTCAATTATCCCGGCAAAAAGCCGAAAAAAGAGAAACCGACCAAGCAGACTTGGTTTGTGATGCTGCATCACGACAATCAAGTGTGGCTAGAGCAGCGACCTCAAAGCGGAATCTGGGGCGGGCTGTTTTGTTTCCCGCAACAACCAGAGGATGACCTGAGCGACTTGTTGGCCAAACGTGGTATCCGTGACGAGCACATTCGTACGCAGCAAACCTTGATCGCGTTTCGCCATACCTTTAGCCACTATCACCTCGATATCACGCCGATTCTGTTGGATTTATCAAAGCAACCCGATGTGATAATGGAAGCGGGCAACGGTCTTTGGTATAACTTAGCTCACCCCGAAACCATAGGTCTGGCGGCTCCGGTCAAACAGCTACTGGAAAGCCTGCCCCATGAACTTCGTTAAAGCTTTATTTAAGGAGTCACTATGAGCCGCACTGTTTTTTGTGCTCGTCTAAACAAAGAGGCTGAAGGCCTAGATTTTCAACTTTACCCGGGCGAGTTGGGTAAACGTATTTTCGATACCATTTCCAAAGAAGCTTGGGGGCAGTGGCAGCATAAACAAACCATGCTGATCAACGAGAAAAAGCTCAATATGATGGATCCAGAACATCGCAAACTGCTCGAAACCGAAATGGTGAACTTCCTGTTTGAAGGCAAAGAAGTGCATATCGAAGGCTATACTCCACCAAGTCAATAAACTGGGTTTGCAAGCTCTTCAATCAATGACATCATTGCCGACGCACTGATGTCATTTTTTTGTTTAATGGAACCGCCATGAAGAAACTTGGATACATACTGATCACGCTATTGCTGGCAGGTTGTAGTCGGGAATTCATCGAGAACATCTACGATGTCAACTATGAACCGACCAACCGCTTTGCCAATAATTTAGCGCAACTGCCCGGTCAGTTTGAAAAAGATACCGCAGCGCTGGACGCGCTGATCGATAGTTTCTCCGGCAACATCAAAAAGCGTTGGGGCAGCCGAGAGATAAAAATGGCGGGTAAGAGCAACTACGTCAAATACATCGACAACTACCTCAGCCGAGCCGACGTCAACTTCACCACTGGCAACATTTTGATTGAAACCGTCTCACCCACTGAGCCGGAAAAACATCTCAAAAATGCCATTATCACCACCTTGCTCACTCCCGATGATCCCGCGAACGTCGATCTCTTTTCCTCCAAAGAGATCCATTTAGAAGGACGCCCGTTTCTCTACAACCAAGTGGTTGATCAAGACAAAAAAGCCATTCAATGGTCTTGGCGTGCCAACCGCTTTGCCGATTACTTGATTGCTACCCAGCTTAAAACCCGCACCGTAGACTTCAAAAAAGCCTACTACGTAGAAATTCCCATGGTGGCTGACCACATCATGAAGCGCAGCTACCAGTACGCCGATATCGTTAGGAAAGCATCGCAAAAGTACGGCATTGATGAAGATCTGATTTACGCCATTATTAAGACCGAAAGTAGCTTCAACCCCTATGCGGTGAGTTGGGCTAATGCCTATGGCCTGATGCAGGTGGTCCCCAAAACAGCAGGTCGCGATGTGTTCAATTTAGTCAAAAACCGCTCTGGTGAACCTTCGCCGGAATATCTGTTTAACCCTGAAAACAACATCGACACAGGCACTGCTTACTTCTATCTGCTGAAAAATCGCTACCTCAAAGACGTCGCCCACCCGACATCACTCGAGTACTCGATGATTTCGGCCTACAACGGCGGCACGGGCGGTGTGCTCAACACCTTTAACCGCAGCGATCGCAAACGCGCCATGCGCGATCTCAATGCCTTACAGCCCAACCAAGTGTATTGGGCCTTAACAAAAAAACACCCCAATGCAGAAGCCCGACGCTACTTAGAGAAAGTAACTCAGTTTAAGAAAGAATTTAATCAGGGCTAATCTTTGTAGAGACAAAGGGTAAAGTTTCATCACTCAGATTTTTTTCAGCGATTTATTGAAAAAAGGGGTTGACGCTTGCAGAGAAAATCCGTTTAATAGCGCTCCGTTGCCCGGATAGCTCAGTCGGTAGAGCAGAGGATTGAAAATCCTCGTGTCGGTGGTTCGATTCCGCCTCCGGGCACCACGAATTAAAATCGTTGGTGCTAAATGTACGAGCGATAACAATATAGTGTGCCGACTTAGCTCAGTAGGTAGAGCAACTGACTTGTAATCAGTAGGTCACCAGTTCGATTCCGGTAGTCGGCACCATTTACAATAACTCTTGCATTGCAAGAGTGACCGAATAGTTCCTCCTTAGCTCAGTCGGTAGAGCGACGGACTGTTAATCCGCAGGTCGCTGGTTCGAGCCCAGCAGGAGGAGCCACTTTTAAAGCCAAGTCACTGACTTGGCTTTTTTCTTTTCTGCGTATCGCTATTTTCTCCTATCCCCCGCACTGCATTATTCAAACGAGTGTTGTACCACATAAAAAATCACTTATTTCACGGTAAAAATTTAATCCACATCATGCTTTCTATACAGGCTGCTATTCGTTTCAAATTGACTACACTAAGATGAAATATACGTGAAACAGATCTAACAACCGCTTTAATTTGTTTACGCCATCATCATACGAGCCATTATATGAAACTAAAAACACAAGCTTATTTATTATCGGGAATTATCTTACTCGCCCTGCTTGCTTTAACCGCAACGGGTCTCTGGACGCTACGCGTGGCCAGTAACTTAGACAACAAAGCCCGAGTCACCGAATTGTTTCGCAGCGCCTACAGCATATTAACCGAGATCGAAAAAATGTCGGTAGAAGGCAAAATCCCCGAGGCCGAAGCCAAAGCACTCGCCACTCGCCTATTGCGCAACAACATTTATAAAGACAATGAATATGTTTATGTCGCCGACGACAAGATGATATTCATCGCTACACCACTTGACCCGCAGCTTCACGGCACAAGTTTCCATGACTTTAAGGATGGTAAAGGCAACAGCGTTGGTCAGTTAATTCTCGATATTTTAGGTCGCCGAACTGGGCAATTGGTCGAGTACACATGGACACAGAAACAAGCCGATGGCTCAATTGAAGAGAAACTGTCAATAGCAGAAAGAACACCGCATTGGAAATGGGTGGTTGGCACGGGCATCGGTTTCAACGAAGTGAACGCGCGCTTCTGGTCTACCGCACAGTGGCAACTTTTCTTGTGCTTAGTGATTGCGGGCGCCATCTTGACCGGACTTATCATCTCTATCAGAAAAATGCTCAACTTGTTGGGCGGAGAAACCCAATGACGTGCGCAAAGCGGTGCAAGCCGTAGCCCAAGGCCATATTCAAACCAGTTTTGATACCCAAGCTCCGCAGGGAAGCATCTACCAAGCGGTACAAGAGATGAGCCGTTCATTGGCGCAGATGATCACTAACTTAGACGCTTCAATGCATGCTCTACGTGGCGAACTGGCATCGGTTGAATCCCGCTCGGATTCCATTGCTCATCTGTCTGCTTCTCAACAGCAGTCCACTGCCATGATTGCCACTGCTATGACAGAAATGGCCTCATCCGCTAACCATGTGGCAGATTCGGCCAGCGATACAGCGCGCAATACCGATGAAGCGGACAAACAAAGTCAGCACACACAAAAACTCATCAACAACACCGTAGCGAACATTCAAGGCCTTGCTAATCAATTGGGAACCGCAAGCCAAGCGGTAGCTGACCTCGATCAAGATGTCAATAACATTGTCAAAGTACTGGATGTCATCGGCGATATTGCCGAACAGACTAATCTATTGGCGTTGAATGCGGCGATTGAAGCGGCTCGTGCAGGCGAGCAGGGGCGTGGCTTTGCCGTGGTTGCTGACGAGGTTCGTAATCTTGCGGGTCGAACCCAAGCAAGCACCAAAGAAATTCAACAGATGATTAATAACTTACAACAAGGATCGCGCAATGCCATCCAAACCATGGAAGTGTGTGCCGAGACTAGCCAGAGCACAGTCGTTGAATCACAAAATGCTTCCGATGCCCTGCAACAAATCGTCATTGCACTGGAATCCATCAGCTCAATGAGCCAGCAAATCGCCACTGCGGCAGCCGAACAGACCCAAGTGAGCGATGACATTGCAAAAAGAATCAATATGATTGAAGACAGCGGCAACCAACTAACGGCCGTAGTGACAGAGAGCCATAACAGCACCCGTAGCCTAGCGTCATTAGCGAATGATCTGGAAAGTTGGGTCAACAAGTTCTCCGTTAAAAACTAAACGCACTCCATTTCAACAAAAAGCACGCTTTATCGCGTGCTTTTTCGTATTCAAAGCCATAAAACAACCAATTAATCTCGTAAAAAACAGGCGCGATAATGTTTACAGACTGTACACTCTTGTCATCAAATGGATAAAAACGCCCCGTTACGCACACAAAAACAGCAAACGATATTTTTTTTGCATTTTTGTATTGACCTCCCTAACGAAAAACCGTTTAATACACCTCGTCGCCCGGATAGCTCAGTCGGTAGAGCAGAGGATTGAAAATCCTCGTGTCGGTGGTTCGATTCCGCCTCCGGGCACCACGAATTAAAGTCGTTGGTGCTTAGTACGAACGACAGTAAAAAGAATATCGTGTGCCGACTTAGCTCAGTAGGTAGAGCAACTGACTTGTAATCAGTAGGTCACCAGTTCGATTCCGGTAGTCGGCACCATTCTTTTGCCTCGATAGCTCAGTCGGTAGAGCAGAGGATTGAAAATCCTCGTGTCGGTGGTTCGATTCCGCCTCGAGGCACCACTTTTGATAGCTGTGTTTTGATGAAGTTAAAATAACTTTTTGAAAAACATCGGCCAGTGCCCTAGGCGGGCCCGTTATTCCGCCTCGAGGCACCACTTATTAAAGTTGTGCTAAAACACAATAAAGAATAGTTCCTCCTTAGCTCAGTCGGTAGAGCGACGGACTGTTAATCCGCAGGTCGCTGGTTCGAGCCCAGCAGGAGGAGCCACTTTTCGTTAGCAAGACTTATCTTGTTAACAAAGCCGACTTAGCTCAGTAGGTAGAGCAACTGACTTGTAATCAGTAGGTCACCAGTTCGATTCCGGTAGTCGGCACCATCAAATTAAAATAGTTCCTCCTTAGCTCAGTCGGTAGAGCGACGGACTGTTAATCCGCAGGTCGCTGGTTCGAGCCCAGCAGGAGGAGCCAAATTCAGAAAGCTGCATCACCGATGCGGCTTTTTTTTTACGCTTTATTCCTGTGTTACTTGTCCCAAATAGCTTGTTTCCTGCGATAAAAAGCTGGCGTGTTTCCAGCGCCAGCTGGTTAAACATCTCGCTTGAGTATGCCGGAACTCTACAAGTCCCCTAAGCAAATGTATTTAGTTTCCAGGAACTCATCCAAACCTTGTCTCGCCCCTTCTCGCCCAAGGCCAGATTCCTTGATACCACCAAAGGGTGCTACTTCAGTCGAGATGAGCCCTTCATTTATGCCAACCATACCGTATTCTAACGCCTCGCTGACTCGTACAGCACGCTTGAGGCTTTCAGTATAGAAATAGCTAGCCAGCCCATATTCCGTGTCATTGGCCATTGCGATCACTTCATCATCATCCGTAAACTCAACAATCGGCAACACCGGGCCAAAAAGCTCTTGATGAATAATGTCCATTTGATGCGTTACACGATCAAGTAAGATTGGAGGCATAAAATGACCGGGTAAAGATTGAGGAGTCATCAGCAGTTGTGCCCCTTCAGCCAAAGCCTCTTCAACAAGTGCTTCCAACCTATGTTTCGCCGCAATCGAGATCAGCGGCCCCAATGAGTTACCCTCTTCCAATCCATTCCCGGCTTTAAGCTGTTCTACTCGTGGTATGAGCTTGGCAAGAAAAGCATCCTTAATATTGCGATGCAGATACAAACGATTAGTGCACACACAAGTTTGTCCAGCATTACGAAACTTCGACGCCATCAAGCCATCAACGGCTTGGTCGAGATCCGCATCATCAAACACAATAAAAGGAGCATTGCCGCCCAGTTCCATCGACACCGCTTTTACAGTGGATGCGCTCTGCTGCATTAATATTTTCCCAACTCGAGTAGAACCGGTAAATGAGAGTTTTTTAATTCGCTTATCCCCCGTGAGTAATTCACCGACTTCGCTGGACTGAGCACTCACTATGACTGAAAGTAAGTGTTCGGGGATACCCGCCAGATGCGCAAGATGCACAGCAGCTAGGGCGGTAAGCGGTGTCAGCTCTGAAGGTTTAACCACCATGCCACATCCTGCCGCTAGAGCAGGAGCCGCTTTTCGCGTGATCATCGCTAATGGAAAATTCCATGGTGTTATTGCTGCACAAACCCCGACAGGTTGGCGAATGGTCGTAATACGCTGATGCACCTTGTTTGCCGGAATAACCTCGCCATACGCGCGCTTTGCCTCTTCAGCAAACCACTCCACAAACGAAGATCCGTAGGTAACTTCAGCAAGACTTTCGCGAAGAGGCTTCCCTTGCTCAAGCGTCATTAAGGTGGCCAGTGCCATCTGGTGTTGGATAAGTAACTCAAACCAACGCTTCAACAGCAGAGCACGTTCTTTTGTACTCCTTGCAGCCCACTCTTTCTGAGCAACACTGCATGCGTCAATCTGGCTATCCACGCTTTTCAATGAACTCGGCTCAAGTGAGATTAACGTTTCTTGCGTTGCCGGATTGATAACATGCAGCCCCTCAGAGACGGCGAGTTCTGTCAGTAACGCATCGAGTATCGGATCATTTAGTTGCAGCATATTGTCTCTCCTAGCTATTCCATGCGCAGGGTAATGCGACCAGCACGCACTGTAAAGCAAACAAAGGTTTCATAGCGGATGACTTATACCAGTCTGATGAGTAGCTAATCCAAGATGAAACTAAATTCGCGGTCAAAAAAACACAACGATTCATCTCTGAGCGCCGCATGGGTAACCCAAGGAAAAATCGTCGCTTCGACAATCCCTCTCGCGGGACAGACAGAACCAAACAGATACGTATATTCAAATTGTTGTTGCTTCACGGCTCAGGAACGTGTTTCTTTCTCTGCCCATAACCGTGTTGTTGTGTTTTGTTGCCCAAATCTGGCTTCATCTTGAAACCAGACATCCACATGCTCTAAAGCGATATGTCCTGGGATCTTCAGGATCGTTTCAATTTTGAATTTTTTAAAGTCGTCTGGGATTGTCGAGGATGCCTGGAGCGAGAAGTTATCCAAGAGAAGCCCATGTGGTCGAGCAGGTATATCGCGCATGGAATCAATTTTTGGAAGGCACTGATAAGATGAAAACAATGTTGGATTGAGCTAACTAGTCAGCTTTACAGATAGGCATAAATCCGAAAAACAAAAACCCCAACATTTCTGCTGGGGTCTGGCATACACGGGCGGCTTTCTAATCGACTGAACTACCGCTACTTATTAGTTATACTGTAATTCTGGCACCAGGTATTACCTAATGCGATATATTTAAAGCCTAGCGATGTCCTACTCTCACATGGGGAAGCCCCACACTACCATCGGCGCTACTTCGTTTCACTTCTGAGTTCGGTATGGAATCAGGTGGGTCCAAAGTGCTATTGTCGCTAAGCAAAATCATGGTGCTGATACCCAGAATCGAACTGGGGACCTCATCCTTACCAAGGATGCGCTCTACCGACTGAGCCATATCAGCATTCAAACTTAGAAAACCCGCTAGACAAAGCGAGTTTTAAAATTCAAAACCTGGCGATGTTCTACTCTCACATGGGGAAGCCCCACACTACCATCGACGCTGTTTCGTTTCACTTCTGAGTTCGGGATGGAGTCAGGTGGGTCCAAAACGCTATGGTCGCCAAGCAAATTCTTTCTCTCTATTTCTAGAGAATAATCTGGAAAGCTGTTTTCTGTTCTCTACACATTCAAATCGTTCTTGTATCGAGTCCACCAAAACCCTTTGGGTGTTGTATGGTTAAGCCTCACGGGCAATTAGTACAGGTTAGCTCAACGCCTCACAGCGCTTACACACCCTGCCTATCAACGTTCTAGTCTCGAACAACCCTTTAGGATACTTAAAGTATCAGGGAAGACTCATCTCAGGGCTCGCTTCCCGCTTAGATGCTTTCAGCGGTTATCGATTCCGAACTTAGCTACCGGGCAATGCGTCTGGCGACACAACCCGAACACCAGAGGTTCGTCCACTCCGGTCCTCTCGTACTAGGAGCAGCCCCCTTCAATCTTCCAACGCCCACGGCAGATAGGGACCGAACTGTCTCACGACGTTCTAAACCCAGCTCGCGTACCACTTTAAATGGCGAACAGCCATACCCTTGGGACCGACTTCAGCCCCAGGATGTGATGAGCCGACATCGAGGTGCCAAACACCGCCGTCGATATGAACTCTTGGGCGGTATCAGCCTGTTATCCCCGGAGTACCTTTTATCCGTTGAGCGATGGCCCTTCCATTCAGAACCACCGGATCACTATGACCTGCTTTCGCACCTGCTCGAACCGTCATTCTCGCAGTTAAGCGGGCTTATGCCATTGCACTAACCTCACGATGTCCAACCGTGATTAGCCCACCTTCGTGCTCCTCCGTTACTCTTTGGGAGGAGACCGCCCCAGTCAAACTACCCACCAGGCACTGTCCGCGACCCCGATGAGGGGCCAACGTTAGAACATCAAACATACAAGGGTGGTATTTCAAGGACGGCTCCAACGCAACTGGCGTCACGTCTTCAAAGCCTCCCACCTATCCTACACATGTAGGTTCAATGTTCAGTGCCAAGCTGTAGTAAAGGTTCACGGGGTCTTTCCGTCTAGCCGCGGGTACACTGCATCTTCACAGCGATTTCAATTTCACTGAGTCTCGGGTGGAGACAGCGTGGCCATCATTACGCCATTCGTGCAGGTCGGAACTTACCCGACAAGGAATTTCGCTACCTTAGGACCGTTATAGTTACGGCCGCCGTTTACCGGGGCTTCGATCAAGAGCTTCGCTTACGCTAACCCCATCAATTAACCTTCCGGCACCGGGCAGGCGTCACACCGTATACGTCATCTTGCGATTTTGCACAGTGCTGTGTTTTTAATAAACAGTTGCAGCCACCTGGTATCTGCGACTCTCGTCAGCTCCATCCGCGAGGGACTTCACCATCAAGAGCGTACCTTCTCCCGAAGTTACGGTACCATTTTGCCTAGTTCCTTCACCCGAGTTCTCTCAAGCGCCTTGGTATTCTCTACCCGACCACCTGTGTCGGTTTGGGGTACGATTCCATCAAATCTGAAGCTTAGAGGCTTTTCCTGGAAGCATGGCATCAATGACTTCACTACCGTAGTAGCTCGACGTCGTGTCTCAGCCTATCGAGTGTCCGGATTTACCTAAACACTCAGCCTACGCACTTGAACCTGGACAACCGTCGCCAGGCCCACCTAGCCTTCTCCGTCCCCCCATCGCAATTTGATCGAGTACGGGAATATTAACCCGTTTCCCATCGACTACGCCTTTCGGCCTCGCCTTAGGGGTCGACTCACCCTGCCCCGATTAACGTTGGACAGGAACCCTTGGTCTTCCGGCGGGGAGGTTTTTCACCCCCCTTGTCGTTACTCATGTCAGCATTCGCACTTCTGATACCTCCAGCATGCTTTACAACACACCTTCAACAGCTTACAGAACGCTCCCCTACCCAATGTTCATAGAACATTGCCGCAGCTTCGGTTTACAACTTAGCCCCGTTACATCTTCCGCGCAGGCCGACTCGACTAGTGAGCTATTACGCTTTCTTTAAATGATGGCTGCTTCTAAGCCAACATCCTAGCTGTCTAAGCCTTCCCACATCGTTTCCCACTTAGCTGTAATTTGGGACCTTAGCTGGCGGTCTGGGTTGTTTCCCTCTCCACGACGGACGTTAGCACCCGCCGTGTGTCTCCCGGATAGTACTTACTGGTATTCGGAGTTTGCAAAGGGTTGGTAAGTCGGGATGACCCCCTAGCCTTAACAGTGCTCTACCCCCAGTAGTATTCGTCCGAGGCGCTACCTAAATAGCTTTCGGGGAGAACCAGCTATCTCCGAGTTTGATTGGCCTTTCACCCCTAGCCACAAGTCATCCGCTAATTTTTCAACATTAGTCGGTTCGGTCCTCCAGTTGATGTTACTCAACCTTCAACCTGCCCATGGCTAGATCACTCGGTTTCGGGTCTAATGCTAGCAACTATACGCCCAGTTAAGACTCGGTTTCCCTACGGCTCCCCTAGATGGTTAACCTTGCTACTAACATTAAGTCGCTGACCCATTATACAAAAGGTACGCAGTCACACCACGAAGGTGCTCCTACTGCTTGTACGTACACGGTTTCAGGTTCTATTTCACTCCCCTCACAGGGGTTCTTTTCGCCTTTCCCTCACGGTACTGGTTCACTATCGGTCAGTCAGGAGTATTTAGCCTTGGAGGATGGTCCCCCCATATTCAGACAGGATAACACGTGTCCCGCCCTACTCGATTTCACTGAACATGCGCCTATAACTACGGGACTATCACCCGGTATCGTTGGCCTTTCCAGACCATTCGTCTAGCGCATGTAAAGCTTAAGGGCTAATCCAATTTCGCTCGCCGCTACTTTCGGAATCTCGGTTGATTTCTTTTCCTCGGGGTACTTAGATGTTTCAGTTCTCCCGGTTCGCTTCGCTGCACTATGTATTCATGCAGCGATACTGGCTTATGCCAGTGGGTTTCCCCATTCGGAAATCGGTGACTCAAGTGGCTCTTACTGCCTCATCACCGCTTATCGCAAGTTAGTACGTCCTTCATCGCCTCTGACTGCCAAGGCATCCACCGTGTACGCTTAGTCACTTAACCATACAACCCGAAAGGGTCTTTACGTTAAACAACCAAGGTTGCTATCTCATTATTTGAATGAGCGAGATAGCTTTGATTTGCCGGACTCAATTTTGAATCGTCACTTAAAAGTGACATTCCCAAGAACACTTGAATGTGTTTTGTTGGTGTTTGTCTTAAAGACAAACATTGAGAACTTTACAAGTAATCTATCAATGAAGATAAATTACTTTGTCAGCTTTCCAAATTGTTAAAGAGCAATGTCATTTCTCGATGAGAAACCACTTTTTAAAGACTTTCAGCGTCGAAAAATCGACCATCCACATGAAGGGGAGGCTGAATTAAGCAATACAAAAATATTTAAAGAGTGGTGGGCGATACCGGGTTCGAACCAGTGACCCCCTGCTTGTAAGGCAGGTGCTCTCCCAACTGAGCTAATCGCCCACATATTTTACTTCCTGTGGAGGAAGGAAATGGTGGGTCGTGCAGGATTCGAACCTGCGACCAATTGATTAAAAGTCAACTGCTCTACCGACTGAGCTAACGACCCGTGGTATCCCGTAGGGGAGTCGAACCCCTGTTACCGCCGTGAAAGGGCGGTGTCCTAGGCCTCTAGACGAACGGGACACTAAGATACTCTAAACTTTCTAAACCATATCAATCTGTGTGAACACTCATCGCAATAATCATCGTATAAGGAGGTGATCCAGCGCCAGGTTCCCCTAGCGCTACCTTGTTACGACTTCACCCCAGTCATGAACCACAAAGTGGTGAGCGTCCTCCCGAAGGTTAAACTACCCACTTCTTTTGCAGCCCACTCCCATGGTGTGACGGGCGGTGTGTACAAGGCCCGGGAACGTATTCACCGTGGCATTCTGATCCACGATTACTAGCGATTCCGACTTCATGGAGTCGAGTTGCAGACTCCAATCCGGACTACGACGCACTTTTTGGGATTCGCTCACTTTCGCAAGTTGGCCGCCCTCTGTATGCGCCATTGTAGCACGTGTGTAGCCCTACTCGTAAGGGCCATGATGACTTGACGTCGTCCCCACCTTCCTCCGGTTTATCACCGGCAGTCTCCCTGGAGTTCCCACCATTACGTGCTGGCAAACAAGGATAAGGGTTGCGCTCGTTGCGGGACTTAACCCAACATTTCACAACACGAGCTGACGACAGCCATGCAGCACCTGTCTCAGAGCTCCCGAAGGCACTCCAGCGTCTCCGCCAGATTCTCTGGATGTCAAGAGTAGGTAAGGTTCTTCGCGTTGCATCGAATTAAACCACATGCTCCACCGCTTGTGCGGGCCCCCGTCAATTCATTTGAGTTTTAATCTTGCGACCGTACTCCCCAGGCGGTCTACTTAACGCGTTAGCTCCGAAAGCCACGGCTCAAGGCCACAACCTCCAAGTAGACATCGTTTACGGCGTGGACTACCAGGGTATCTAATCCTGTTTGCTCCCCACGCTTTCGCATCTGAGTGTCAGTATCTGTCCAGGGGGCCGCCTTCGCCACCGGTATTCCTTCAGATCTCTACGCATTTCACCGCTACACCTGAAATTCTACCCCCTCTACAGTACTCTAGTTTGCCAGTTTCAAATGCAATTCCCAGGTTGAGCCCGGGGCTTTCACATCTGACTTAACAAACCACCTGCATGCGCTTTACGCCCAGTAATTCCGATTAACGCTCGCACCCTCCGTATTACCGCGGCTGCTGGCACGGAGTTAGCCGGTGCTTCTTCTGTAGGTAACGTCAAATGATAGCGCTATTAACACTACCACCTTCCTCCCTACTGAAAGTGCTTTACAACCCGAAGGCCTTCTTCACACACGCGGCATGGCTGCATCAGGCTTGCGCCCATTGTGCAATATTCCCCACTGCTGCCTCCCGTAGGAGTCTGGACCGTGTCTCAGTTCCAGTGTGGCTGATCATCCTCTCAGACCAGCTAGGGATCGTCGCCTTGGTGAGCCCTTACCTCACCAACTAGCTAATCCCACCTGGGCATATCCTGACGCGAGAGGCCCGAAGGTCCCCCTCTTTGGCCCGTAGGCATCATGCGGTATTAGCCATCGTTTCCAATGGTTATCCCCCACATCAGGGCAATTTCCCAGGTATTACTCACCCGTCCGCCGCTCGCCACCCGAGAAACAAGTTTCTCTGTGCTGCCGCTCGACTTGCATGTGTTAGGCCTGCCGCCAGCGTTCAATCTGAGCCATGATCAAACTCTTCAATTAAAAGTTTTTTGAAGCTTGCGCTTCGGCTCAATGAATACTGATAAGTTTCTAGTTCCTAGAAGCTAGTTCCTAGAAAACTTGAATTGACTGTGCTCGATACCGAAGTATCAAATTGGTCACTCAGTTCATTGATAAATCTTTTGCGATTATCATCAACGAGTGCCCACACAGATTGATAGGTTTATATTGTTAAAGAGCTTGCTTCTTGAGAAGTTTTTCTCTCAAAGCGGAGGTGCATTCTAGCGAGTTAATTTGAAGAGTCAAATACTTTTTCAAATTTCTTTTTTAGAAGCCTTACCCTCTTATCTGCACTGCTGAAGCCTTGTGGCATCTGCCGTGTCAGTGGATGCGCATTATAGGGAATGCTTTTTTCTTGGCAAGTGGGAAATCGCATTTTTTGATAAAAAAGCGCTTAAGTGAACATTATTCGCTCAAGCGACCATTTTGTCTTAATTTGCACTCAGCTTGCACAGAGGATATTCACAAAATCTTGTGGATAACTAGTCATCACTATCAAAGAAATAAGAGATCCGCGATCTAGGATTCAGGTACTCTTTCACTTTTTCAGGCAATTTGCTGGGGTGAATAGCACTTACAATCTTAATATCTTTATCGGCAAGATCGATGATCGGAGCCTGCGTCCGAGGCACGGTAGGATCATAGACCAATACATTAGGGTAAAGAAGGTGAGATGCATTCACCGAAATAACTAAACCAACCATGTTATTGGAAAGTTGAACAACCGTGCCCGGCGGGAATACGCCCATGAATTTGATCAAAATGCTGAGGTTTCTCAACATTATAAAGATGCTTACAGTTCTTATATAAGAAAGAAAGCGCGGTATAAGGTATCTTTTGCTCCGCCTGAACATTGTGGTGGCACAAGTTATCAAACGCATTGGCAACGGCAATCACTTGAGTGAGTTCATCAATGTCAGCACCTTTCAGCCCTTCAGGATACCCCGAGCCATCATTCATTTCATGATGTTGTGCTATCACTAATTTGGCACTTTCAGGGAAATCGCCGATGGTACTCGCTAAATCAACACCGTATTTAGTATGCAACTTGAGATAATTGAACTCGGGCTCGGTCAAGGGCGTCTGCTTACGAATGATAGCGGAAGGCACTTTAATCTTGCCAATATCGTGAAAAAGAGCGGCAAAAGAGAGCTCTTTCAAACGCTCTGCATCAAAGCCTTTCACTCGGCCAATCATCATAGCTATCACCGAGACGTTAAGTGAATGAAAATAGATGTCTTCAAATTCACTTTTACCATTCATCAAATGCAACGTGACATTGTCATCACTCATGAGCTTTTCAACAATATCATCAATAAGCTGTTTTGCTTCATCAACCGCATCCATTGGCCGATTACGTATTTTCATCATCACGGAGCGCATTCTTGCCAATGAACGCTCAAACTCTTTCTCACATTGAATCACACGACGTCGGTATGAACTGAGTTTTTCAATACGCTTTTGCTTTTCACTCCACAGTTTTTGGGTTTCGACGTCGAGTTTATCCGACTGGCTTTCGTCATGGCTTGCAGTTTGATTGGCAGGAAGAGGCTGTGTATCGCTCTGACTCACGTTCAGATAGACATACTTCACGCCGAGGTGGCGAATCATATCGACCTGCTCCTGATCTTTAATTTTGAAGCTATTAAACAGGAAGGGGTGTTCGTTCCACTTCAAGGGCAGACGTATATGTAATCCAGGCTGAATACGATCTACGGTAATTTTAATCGTTGACACTTCTCGTTCTGACCTAAAATTGCTACGTAAGTTGTGAATATTAGTGGAGATTGCGAATTAATTCATCAATAACACTTCACGATCATATTGGTAATGCTAATAAAAGGTGCGACAACATCATGCGCATCTCTTGCAATACTTAGGACGTCGTCAAGAAACCTTAACAACCCACCGCTAGTATAGTAAACAGCCAGAAGAGTGTTATTTTCTCCTTAAGTACAAGATAGCTGACAACAGACTAAGTTGCAGATAGGTAAAGTACGCTTGCTATGAATTTCTCTTAATTTGCAATAACCAGTTTAATTCGTCCATCGGCAGCATTCCTATAAATTGCATTCCTTATCCAGCGAGCACATCTCATATTAACTTGCGGGAAACATGCCAATGGGCAAAGACTTTCTCATTCAATAGTGGATAAGCTTACCACAGCTATCCTATCAAAAAGCTTGCTGTCAGCCTTTCATGGCATAGAAAGGAGAAACAAAGCAGAAAGTAGTCACAATGACTTTTTTACCAGACATGGTCACTTGACCTGTCTACTACTCCATAGTTCATACTCTCGACATACAAACAACATCTAGGTCAAATCTCACATGTATTTGATTTCGGAAACTGGCAGCAAAGGCGGGGATCTCTCGCACCACCTTACTCTATTACGAGAAGTTAGGGCTGATTAACGGTCAGCGCCTTGACAATGGATATCGCTATTACAGCGAAAACGATTTGCAGCGACTGTTTTTAATTCAACAACTTCAAAGCGCAGGACTCTCATTGAAAGAGTGCGAACAATGCTTGGACGCCAAATTAAGCCGAAGCTTATTGGAAAATCGGCTCCAGCAACTCAACCATGAGATTGAAAAAAAATCCACGCTCGTGAGTTGCTACTGGCATTACTTGGGGAACGCCCTCAAAGAGAGTTACACCATTCCCTGAGTCAAAGTGCGCCTAGCGCTTACTTAAACTGGTTAAGTACGCAGGGTTACAGTGAAAAAGAAGCGCTCAGATTAAAGTGGTTATCAAAAGATATGAACGAACACGAGAGTTACATGAAAGACTTTATGACGGTCTTTGCAACATTAGAAAGATGGGGGCCAGGGAGTCACAAAGACTCGTTAAAAGCGATTTCGTTGATGTCGCCCCAAACAATGACCGATATTTTAGACATTGGTTGTGGTACGGGCACCTCAACATTACTGCTAGCCGATAACAGTACCGCGCACATTACCGCCGTGGACAACGAGCCGATTGCCATCGAACAGCTCAATAAGAAAATCCAAAACGCACAGTTGCATGAGCGCATTTCTCCTGTTTGTGCCTCCATGACGGAACTGCCTTTTCAGGCAAAGCGTTTTGATGCCATTTGGGCGGAAGGCTGCGTCTACATTATGGGAATGGAGAACGCACTAAAACAATGGAAGCCGCTGTTAAAAGATAATGGCGTGTTGATGGTGAGTGACTTGGTGTGGCTGACTGACTCTCCCAACGAAGAGACAAAACAGTATTGGCTGTCAGACTACCCAGACATTCAATCGATACCTAAACGGCTCGCTATGTTCAAAAAGCATGGCTACGATGTGATCGAACACTTCTCATTGGGCGTCGATGCATGGCAAAACTACTGGCAACCGCTGCAAGACCGAGTTGAGGAATTACAAGCTGTTATGCCTGCGTCCCAAGCATTGCTGGACATTAACAAAGAGATTTCGATCTACCAGCGATTTGCCACAAAAGATTTTACCTATCAGTACTTTATTTTAAAACTAGCCAAGAGATAGACGCATGAAATACGCATTGTACAAACAAAAACAAACTCAAGAAATTATCACACTGTTCAATGACACATTTTCGGATTCAGAAGGCAAAGAAGAAGGTGCATTAATTGCGAAACTCGTGGAAGACTTTCTCACTTTACCAACCAAAGATGAGGATCTTTATGTGTTTATTGCTCAAGATGAAAGTGAACGCATTGTCGGCAGCATCCTTTTCTCTCGCCTATCGTTTCCAAATGGTGAAAGCATATTCCTTTTAGCTCCCGTGGCCGTTGCAACAGATTGTCACGGAAAGGGCATAGGTCAAAACTTAATCTTAATGATATCGGCGGCGGTTAGGTCATGAATCGAGATATGATGTATCGACTTAGCTAAACGAAATCGTGCTGCGTCATCCTTCCAACTGCGTTTCTGTTTAGCCAGCGGCAGGTACACTTCATCAAAGAACCGTTCCAGAGTCATTGTCTTCTCGGTAGTCTGATTGTCACGTTCAAGCTTGGGATCAACGCCTTCAATAATTTGCTGGCGATACTCTTTGGCTGTTTTGCGCAATGTGGCGAGGTCAGTTTCAGGGTGCTTACCAAGACCAATAGATGCCTTCTTACCTGTTACCGGACTGGTATAACGCAGCAGGAAGCGTTTCCCACCAGACTTACCCACTAAGCAACGAACGCCAGTAGGCAAACCGCTATCTTTCATAGCGGATAAATTGACTTCGTAATCGGTGGATTTAGCGCTAAATAGCTGTTCCTAAATGTAGATCACCGGTGTGTAAAAAAGAAGGGAACTCGGTACCGTTTGAGCGATCTGATCAGTCGCCAAACATACAAACCCGCAACCGTTACCGAGTTCCTATGATTCTAACATTACCTGACCGCGCTGAACGACGTCGTATCACCAAAAAGATGCATAAAACTAAGGATAAAGACCATTACCGACGCTTGAATGCCATATTGCTACTTTCTCAAGGGCATTCTGTTACCACAGTCTCGAATATTCTGGTTGCAGCCCGCTCTTCTATAGGACGCTGGATTCATTGGTACACGGAATGCGGCATCGATGGCTTGGAAAGCTCAACTCGAGGCAGAGCCACGACGCTCCCATTTCTTCAAATTGCCGCTGTATTGACTGCTTTACTCGCACTGAATCCTCAAAGTCTGGGATATCAGCGTTCACGTTGGAGTACCGAGCTGATGGCGATTGAAGTAAATCGGATATTTGGGTTTAACGTGCACTCATCGACCATTCGTCGATGGTTGCCTAAACTTGGGATTGTCTGGCGAAGAGCCTCTCCAACATTGCATATCAAAGATCCAGATAAAGAAGCCAAACTCGCCAGAATCAAAGAGGCATTAGCGCGTTGCGACGCCGACCATCCCGTGTTTTATGAAGATGAAGTCGACATTCACTTAAATCCCAAAATTGGCTCAGATTGGATGCCAAAAGGTCAACAAAAGAAGGTGGCGACACCGGGACAAAATGCTAAATACTATCTTGCAGGAGCTCTGCATGCTAAGACCGGTAAAGTCTCGTATGTCGGAAGTAGCAGTAAGAACTCAGAACTGTTTATTGCGATGCTGGAGCAGTTGAAACGCCAGTACCGCCGAGCGAAAACCATTACTCTTATCGTGGATAATTACATCATTCACAAGAGCAGAAAAACACAGGGTTGGTTAAAGCAAAATCCGAAGTTTGTTTTGCTTTTTCAGCCAGTGTACTCGCCTTGGGTAAACAAAATAGAGAAGCTTTGGCATGCGTTGCATGAAACGGTGACACGGAATCATCAATGCAAAGCAATGTGGCAACTTTTAAAGCGGGTTCGATACTTTATGGATAACGTTTCACCATTTCCCGGCGGTGGTCATGGGCGACAAAAAAGTGAAGCATAATTAGGAACAGTTATTTAGATATTCAATTAGTTAATATGTGTTTGAATGATTGTTTGTTACGGCAACGCGATACGGTTGGAGAAATGACGAAATTACGCGAAAATTCCGCACAAGCAAATAAAAAACCAAATATACCAATCAACCAGAAAGGTTTATTTATGTAAAATTTACGCAGAATTACACTTAAGCTCAATAACTCTCCTCTCATGTGAAAAATCTCCCAAAAGTAACGAATAGCAAGGTGTCTTTCAGCCAAAAACACCTTAAAAACACCCAAGATTTCTTTATTAATTTCTTTAAAAGTAATAATTACCTTTTAATTTCAGTTAATTACAAAATCACACTTCCGTAAATTTTCCTTTTATTTCATTCTTATATGCATTTATAGTCATTTCAAACTTAACCCAAAAAGAGGTGTCTATGTCAGAATCAATAACCCACAATCAAAAGCTTGATAAGGACTGCGCTAAAAGCATTGTCGAGCAACTGGTATCTTTGAATATCCCTAAATAACTGTTCCTAATTATGCTTCACTTTTTTGTCGCCCATGACCACCGCCGGGAAATGGTGAAACGTTATCCATAAAGTATCGAACCCGCTTTAAAAGTTGCCACATTGCTTTGCATTGATGATTCCGTGTCACCGTTTCATGCAACGCATGCCAAAGCTTCTCTATTTTGTTTACCCAAGGCGAGTACACTGGCTGAAAAAGCAAAACAAACTTCGGATTTTGCTTTAACCAACCCTGTGTTTTTCTGCTCTTGTGAATGATGTAATTATCCACGATAAGAGTAATGGTTTTCGCTCGGCGGTACTGGCGTTTCAACTGCTCCAGCATCGCAATAAACAGTTCTGAGTTCTTACTGCTACTTCCGACATACGAGACTTTACCGGTCTTAGCATGCAGAGCTCCTGCAAGATAGTATTTAGCATTTTGTCCCGGTGTCGCCACCTTCTTTTGTTGACCTTTTGGCATCCAATCTGAGCCAATTTTGGGATTTAAGTGAATGTCGACTTCATCTTCATAAAACACGGGATGGTCGGCGTCGCAACGCGCTAATGCCTCTTTGATTCTGGCGAGTTTGGCTTCTTTATCTGGATCTTTGATATGCAATGTTGGAGAGGCTCTTCGCCAGACAATCCCAAGTTTAGGCAACCATCGACGAATGGTCGATGAGTGCACGTTAAACCCAAATATCCGATTTACTTCAATCGCCATCAGCTCGGTACTCCAACGTGAACGCTGATATCCCAGACTTTGAGGATTCAGTGCGAGTAAAGCAGTCAATACAGCGGCAATTTGAAGAAATGGGAGCGTCGTGGCTCTGCCTCGAGTTGAGCTTTCCAAGCCATCGATGCCGCATTCCGTGTACCAATGAATCCAGCGTCCTATAGAAGAGCGGGCTGCAACCAGAATATTCGAGACTGTGGTAACAGAATGCCCTTGAGAAAGTAGCAATATGGCATTCAAGCGTCGGTAATGGTCTTTATCCTTAGTTTTATGCATCTTTTTGGTGATACGACGTCGTTCAGCGCGGTCAGGTAATGTTAGAATCATAGGAACTCGGTAACGGTTGCGGGTTTGTATGTTTGGCGACTGATCAGATCGCTCAAACGGTACCGAGTTCCCTTCTTTTTTACACACCGGTGATCTACATTTAGGAACAGCTATTTAGGTCAGAAATAGCCCGAAGATGTGGGGTCAACCAGTCCAGAATTAATGGATGGGAAAATGGAGAAAAAGCGGGTAGTGAAAATCTTCAAAAACTAAGAGCATTATTAAACCTCCGCTTACCAAACCATAAAGCGGAAACATTCCAGGTTTCCAAATGCGTGCGTTTAGCTTTAGCTAAAGAAGATTTAGACCAGTTCCTAGTTAATCAGCTTAAAGGCTTTGTACGAGAGCTACCTTCACTTTCCTTAGAGCTGCGAGAGAAGTTCTACAGTGTAGATTCATTAGAATCATTAAATACGATTATCACGGACCAACATCACGCATACGTTTGTAAAGAGGTTGATTTAGATATTAATTCTCAAAAACGCCCAGAGCACTTGCTTGGTCAAATATCTCCATATGTAAAACCATTTGGCGTATTACCTTCAAGTTACCAAAACACTATGCAATCCGTACTCGAACAGCTTAAAAAGGCGATTCAGGGGGCAGAGGAAACAGATAGAAAGCAAAAATCATCGTGAGCAGAAGAATAAAGATATTTTTAAAAGTACGATTGAGTATTCTGTTTCGTCTAGTTTCCAAAGAAACATTGCTTTTCATCACGGGCAAGATGGAAGTTTTGAAAAGCTCAAGCAAGAACTCCTCCAAAGTTTAGAATCCGCCATGCAAGACTTTTACTATACAGGCTCGTATTTTTCGCATCCCTTAAACGAACTTGTGGGTACTATGGAGAGAGTTGCCCAGTTTCTCGATGACAGTCAATTTGGCCCTAAGTACGGCACTGTCACCGCCGATGTAAAACTGACCCACTAACGCCGATTTAAAATTGACCCACCTGAGTCAAACTATCCGTTCGTAACATGAACAAAGCGGCGGATTATGATCAATCAGGAGCAACTAGTGGAAATACACGTTTTACATCAGCAAGGGCGAAGCATCCGCCGCATCGCAAAGGATATGGGTATCTCAAGGAATACCGTTCGCACTTATCTTCGAAGCAAAGACAAGGCGCCTGTGTATCCCGAGCGTCAGTCTCGAGCAACCAAGCTACAGCCTTACCATGACTACTTGCGTACTCGGATTGAAGCCGCAAAACCTTATTGGATACCCGCAACCGTCTTACTGCGTGAGTTGAAATCTCTCGGTTACGAGGGCGGTATAACGATGCTCAAAGAGCACATCAAACAGTACAAACCTAGTGCGCCTGTCGATCCTGTGGTTCGATTCGAGACATTGCCAGGTGAGCAGATGCAAGTCGACTTCACGACTATCACTCATTACGGTGTACGTGTTAAAGCCTTCGTGGCAACGCTGGGTTATAGCAGAGCGACGTTCGTTCGCTTTAGTGAACGAGAGCGACAAGAAGACTGGATAGAAGGGCTTGAAGAAGCGTTTGAATACTTCGGTGGTGTACCCAAAGAAGTTCTGTTCGATAATGCAAAAGCCATCATGATAGAGCGTGATGCTTACGGTGAAGGTGAACACCGCTGGAATACAGCACTGCTCACCGCGGCCAAGAGATACAACTTTAAACCAAGAGCCTGTCGCCCATATCGCGCAAAGACTAAGGGAAAAGTGGAACGATTTAACGCCTACTTGAAGAATAGCTTCGTCACTCCGCTTGCGGCGACGCTCAAGCAACATGGACTTAAAATCACCGCTGATGTTCTTAATGGACATATCGGCGCATGGCTAGAAACCGTTGCTCATCAACGAACTCATGGTACGACAGGTGCAAAGCCTCAGGTTCTCTTAGACGAAGAGCGATTTACACTTCAGCCGCTACCATCGCCGACACGCTCAGCCACGCCATTAACAATCAGCGATAGTGCGATGCCACTTGAAAGCTTCCAGCACCCTCTCTCAACCTATGATGCGTTGTTGGAGGTGCGAGTATGAACCTTCAAATGAATCGCATTGAAGCTGCCTGTGCTGCGCTGAAGTTACAAGCTATCGGTCAGGAATGGCCAAGTCTGGCAGAAGTCGCCAACAGCCGTGAACTGAGCCTAGCCGATTACTTAGAGTCACTTCTGAACGCAGAGTTGGAAGTGAGAGCAGAGCGCACAAGAGCCACGCTGACTAAGTTCGCCAGCTTCCCAATGGAAAAAACGTTCGATGATTATGACTTCAAGTTCGCAACGGGTGCGCCGAGAAAACAGCTCAAAGAACTAACAGGGCTGGCGTTCATAGAGCGAAAGGAAAACGTGGTGTTACTCGGGCCAAGTGGCGTCGGTAAGAGTCATCTTGCAGTGAGTCTTGGTCAACTCGCTGTCCAAAAAGGTTTAAAAACGCGCTTCATCACGGCAGCAGACTTGATGCTTCAACTCTCTACTGCGAAAGCTCAAGGTAAACTAGAAAATTACTTGAGGCGCAGTGTACTTGCTCCCAAACTGCTTATCGTCGATGAAATCGGGTATCTACCGTTCGGCAGAGAAGAGGCCAACTTGTTCTTTAACGTCATCGCTAAACGTTATGAGCAAGGCAGTATTATCGTGACCAGTAACTTGCCGTTCTCTCAATGGTCAAATGCGTTCGCCGACGATACGACACTAACGGCAGCACTACTTGATAGACTTCTTCATCACTCGCACATCGTACAAATCAGTGGAGAAAGCTACCGATTACGAGGGAAGAAGGCGGCTGGAACCATACCAGCGGCTCTCGAAAGTCTATCTGAAGGTAAAGGTTAATTACGTGGGTGGGTCAATTTTACTTCGGCGATAACGTCGATAAGTGGGTCAATTTTGAACTGGCGTTGACAGCACAATGCGACTAGAGGCCAAGAATACGTATTACTCTGAATCGATTAAAAAACCAGAAGGTTTTATCGAATTTGAAGATATCGAATTCGCAATTGATTCAGCTAAAAAGCTTCAAAGCAACTTCGAAAAGTTCATAGAAGAACAACAGGAACGTTATTCTGATCTTTTCAAACACAAAGAGAAAGAACTGGAACTCTGTTCCAAGCTGGATAGCGGTAAAGTATTCCACCAAAAGGTTTGTGAGGCTCTAGCATCTGGTAAAGAACTTGGAGTACAAGATGAACGCTTGATGAACCTAGCAGCAATTGCAGACAGCATTTTAAAATTAGGCAAACTACAAATCGCTTTGAACGGTGGGAAGCATGAATTAGAGCTACGGGACGGACTCAAAGAAATGCTCAATGATCTAACGCCAGAGCCAATCATCCATCCAGTTCAAATAGGTGGTCAATTAGTCTTTTCTAAAGAAAGAGAAAACAAAGGAAAGACCTTGATATATTCGCTAAACAATAATGACCTAGTTCTTCTTCAAGAAGCTAGCATCTGCAACCAACAAATCTTGACAATACAACCCAAGCTAGCAGCAGAAGAATTACTCACTCATATTGATACCGATATCAAAGAGTCAGCGAAGCAATCACTACTAGAACACGGCTACATGTTCAGCGACGTCGAGGTTCTAGGGTAGAGGCGGAAACTATAAGCACGCAACTTCACGCGTGCTTATCACTCTGAGAACAGACTGATGGAGTTGGATATCCGCTTAAAAGTCCATACTGATCAAGCACTTTCTACATCAATGATGTTTTGAAATTCACAACCAGACTCAAGAACATACTATTAATAATAACCAGTACAACAGCGGCCTACGGCAAGCTGTTGTACTGGTTATTATATATTTAATATCAAGATCCTATCGCAACCCTAGCTCTCAGTTCATTTCGCAGCATTTGCACAATAACCAAATCACAGACACCCGAAGCAAAGTGAGTCCCTACATCTCGCATAGAAACTCAACCGCAAGCATTCAGCTCAGAGCACACCGAGAGCCGACACACTAATCCCGAACAATTACCACCAGAGGGTACTCTAATCGTCACAGAACGAGCTTAGAACAGCGATATTCACACTCTGATGGTAAGTAGTAGCGATGGAAAATAGCGCCATTTATTACACTTTAATGAGGTCGGTAAGTTAGCCCACTAACACCTAACCCACTTTTTCTTGGACTGAGGAGTGCGCTTGATTTGATTATTCTTTGATAGCTCATGAATAGCTCTAGAAAAGTCGGACTTTGACAGCCCTAGTTGCTTTTGAAAGCTAGGATCTAAAGCACGAGGAGACTTCAAAGCATGAAGAAGCTTGTCTTCAGGAGATTTTTGGGGTGTCTGTTGTGGCTTAACAATTGGAACAACTGTGTTCTCTCTAGTTTCTGATGCTTTGAAAAGGTGCGCCTAATTGCTTGCATTGAAACTCAAATGCTGAAATCAAGCTTTCATCGTTACTGTATAGCTCAAAATGAACAGAGCCCAACTGCTTTTTATCTAAGGCGAGTAGCACCCTAGACAGATATGCAATGATATAGAAATCGGCTTGGTTCTGACCTGTCGGATAGTCAGATAAGAACAGATACAACGACTTTTCACAAACAAGCTTGACTGAATCTGACTTAGAAAAAACAAAGACTTTATCAACGACCGAAGCATTAATTTTTTCTAGCTCCTTCAGTCCTACATTTTCAGCATCGACGAAAATCATCTTCATAGTTGGCCAAGCTCCATTTGTTCACCACTATAAAGAAGATTACACAGTTGCATATCGATATCAACTTTAGGGGCGAAACATGTGCATTAGCATGTGCTTAACGATGACCATATACCCCAACGCACTTACTACACACACCGCAAAACCTCCCATAACAAACCGACTTTTCGACTATCCATCAAAACGATCAGAAACCACATAGCAGCCAAACCAGAAGCGCATAGCACCGTAAAGTCACCATGGTTCTTCCACTCAGCAGCCCTTGGCAATACTGGCTTGTGCGACGGCTGCTTTTTGCATTTGTTGGATTTCCTGAGATTCCCTTGCGCACAGAATCGTCATGCGATGAACCATATATGGACCATGGGCGAAATTTTAAGGAGGATAAAGAGAGCCTATTGGAGCGAGAAAAGCGTTAATAACAAGAAAGAAATTTTGAGGTAAGCTCCTGAAAAGTAGAACATTTTCAAACACCTAAAACGACGAAAGGCCGCTATAAAAGCGACCTTTCTTTGTATGGTACCGGTGGGCGGACTTGAACCGCCACTCCCGAAGGAAACGGATTTTGAATCCGTCGTGTATACCAATTTCACCACACCGGCATCTTCAGGCTATTGCCTTTCGATGCTTGGC
Organism: Vibrio cidicii; assembly: GCF_009763805.1. Taxonomy (NCBI): domain Bacteria; kingdom Pseudomonadati; phylum Pseudomonadota; class Gammaproteobacteria; order Vibrionales; family Vibrionaceae; genus Vibrio; species Vibrio cidicii. The sequence continues at coordinate 2,412,045 of NZ_CP046804.1, forward strand.
ATTATACGTAAGCTTTTCGGTTGTGCAAGAGCAAAAGATTGAAATAATTACCGTTTGCCTAGATTTTCGCCATAAATGAGCACAGTGTGCGTTAGCTCTCTTTTATTCCAATGGCGAGAACTATATTCTGACGCCCGATTTGGTGCCTTTATATGTATATACTTTAAGGCAGACATAAGATCTTAACCTAACTCTATGTGGCACAGCGTCATCAAATTCCGTTTCCTCAGGAGTGGTGGCTTATTTGCGCCCATTGTTGCAATTAGCTTATCCAAAACAACTCAATCGCTGCATGTGAGTCTGAATGAACTGAGCAGCAGCGGCATTAATAATTGAGGTTCACTGTTCGAATCGTTGTTGTCAGTTGCACTCCGTTGGTACTTTGGGTCAGTTTCGTTAAAAGTGAAGATATACTCTTCGGTAAACTATTCGCCTGCACAAGCATACTCGTCGTGGAATTAGTGCGTATCTGGTCTTTCACCATCTGCGTAGCTTCTTTGGCAAAATCAGTGTCTTTGATACGGCTGTTGCTCGCATCAATGTTAATGCCCTGGCTAGAAAGGTTGTTAATCGCTTTTTCTAATCGATTTTGAGTGCTACCAATACCTCCTTGAAAACTATTCACTTGATGCAAGATTAAATCACACATGTAGATCAACGCATTTCGATCATTGATGAAGTCAGTGTCATTAGGATCATAGTCATCGATATGGTCAAAGTCGTGATTGATCAATTCTGTTAGACTTCTGTCCAACCCGAATGCAACAAAAGGATTTCCTCCCTTGAGTAAGTACCCTCTAGAACCATCTGGTTTGGTTAAATTTGCAAAACGTTCACCTGCAATGCCAAATATCTCTGCTTTTGAATAATCAGAACCTTTTTCGTATGCATAAGACAAAATGTTCTTCTCTACACCATCTTCATCGCGAAGATCGGTTAGAAAAAAACGGACTTTGTCATCAAACTGGTTGTTCAGGTAATTGACAACCCCCTCGATAGTTTGCCCTTGAGGAAGCTCTACTCGAGTCTTTTTTTCTCCATTCTCTTTAATAAAGAGAAAATCAATATAATCACCTTTAGCTGTACGCCAACCAAGGGGAATGGGATCTCCCGTATAAGTCGAAGGTGTCGTGCGAATAAAACGTTCGCTGTTTAGTGCATCGAGGTTGGGTAAAGCAAAGGGCATTGCTTCACCCGCTTTCGAGCCGATCTGAAAACGAATACTTTCTTTGGTGCCATTAAGTAAATTTAGGTCACCATAGGAACTGGTTTGAGTAATACGATGCAACTCGTCGCCAAGAGCACGGATTTCTTTTTCAATGGCGTCTATGTCAGCTTGACTATTGGTTCCATTGATCGACTGCAACGCTAAGTCTCTAATTCGCTGAACATTACTGGTGTACTCAGCTATAGCCCCCTCTGTGACTTGCAATATAGAGACAGCATCGTTGGCATTGCGCATGGAAACATCTAGTCCCCGACTTTGTGTACTCAGACGATTAGATATTTGTAAGCCTGCAGAGTCGTCTTTTGCCACATTGATTTTTTGCCCTGAACTCAACTTCGCCATTGAATTCGTCAGGTCACTCTCTGTGATTCTTAGTCGGTTTCTTGCCTCTGCAGCAACAATATTAGATTGGACAGTTAAAGCCATGACGTTGATAGTTCTAGTGAGTTTATCAAGTTTAATGCAACATGTATGCCATGCACGTAAGCGCTTAATAAAAACAACTACAACCACTGAATTGATAAAAACTTCACATGCATACTTTCTACACGGCAACAAGTTGCCATATGAGTATTCATTTGCACATCTTGGTCTTATGACAATGGAGATGCACTTGACTACACACAGTCATCAAACTCCGCTTCCTTCAGAATTGTGGTATCTTTAGGCCATTGCCTTTCGCTGCTTGATATCACACGTAAGCTTTGCGGTTGCGCAGAGCAAAAGATTGAAATAATTACCGTTTGCCTAGATTTTCGCCACAAATGAGCACAGTGTGCGTTAGCTCTCTTTTATTCCAATGGCGAGAACTATATCCTGACGCCCGATTTTAACGGTAAGTGATGCATTTATGACTACAACAACGTTACCCCCTGCCGGCCTGTTCCGCCGGCTTGCGGCGCTTTTTTATGATGCCCTGATGATTATTGCCCTAGAGATGATTGCTGCTGGCGTGGTGATGGCGGTGCTGTTCGCTTTAAATGGAATGGGAATACTAAGCTATGGAGAATATCTCGATGCAGCGGATCTGCTCAGCAGACATCCGATATTTAGCCCAATGTTTACCTTTTACTTAGCGGCGGTGTGGGTCTATTTCTTTGTGTTTTTCTGGACCCGAGCAGGGCAAACGCTGGGCATGCGCGCTTGGAAGATCCAGGTAAGAAATCAAGACGGGACGATGATCAGCACCACTCAAGCCTTGATTCGTATCGCCACTTCTGCCTTTGGCCTTGCCAACCTTGCTGTGCCTTTTGACCCTCAGAAGCGAGGGTTCCATGATATTTGGGCAAAAACCCAAGTCGTGGTGTTGCCTGTGGCAAAATAAGTAATGGAAGGCCGAGGCCTTCCATTTTTTATAATTTCCGATTGAGCAGCATCACCGCGATAGTTAAAAAGACGATACTGGGGGCAATGGCACCAAATACAGGGGAAATGCCGTAGACCAAGCTGAGTGGGCCGAAAAATTCGCTGGAGATATAAAATGCGAATCCGGCAATCACACCAGACAGTACCCTCGCCCCCATCGTCACACTTCGCAGCGGGCCAAAAATAAACGACAGCGCCATCAACATCATCACCCCAATCGAGATAGGTTGAGTGATCTTGCGCCAAAACGCTAATTCATAGCGAGAAGCATCTTGCTCTGACGCTTTCAAATAAGTGACGTAGTCATACAATCCACTGAGAGAAAGCTCTTCAGGTTTGACGGTGACAACCGCCAGCTTATCTGGAGCCAGGGACGTTTCCCAATCCATTTGCTCTAATGACTGCTGAGTAATCACTTTCTCATCTTGCATATTGGTGATTTGTACATAACGCATCAACCAGCGGTTATTTTGTTGGTAATCCACCTCTTCAGCAAAGATAACCGATTGTAACTTTTTGTCGGCATCAAAACGCCACATGTTCAATCCGTACAACTTATCGTCATCCACTTTGCCGATAAAGATGAAATCATTGGCATCTTTGGCCCAAACCCCACTGCGCACCGAGACAATGCTGCCGCCAGAAAGGGCAAAAGCGCGTAAGTCTCGTGCTAGCTTCTGCGCTTCAGGAGCCCCCCACTGACCTAAAGTCATCACAACCAACATCAGTGGAATCGCTGTTTTCAGCACTGAGAGGCCGATGTCCAACTTAGAAAATCCCGCCGCTTGCATCACTACTAACTCTGAGCTAGATGCCAACATGCCTAGGCCAATCAGCGCCCCAAGTAATGCGGCCATGGGGAAAAACATTTCGATATCGCGTGGAATGCTCAAAACAACAAAGTAGAGCGCGTGCAACAGATCGTAAGCTCCTTTGCCGACTTTACGTAGTTGTTCCACATATTTGATGATGCCGGAGAGACCGACAAAGGTCACCAGAACCAAAGAGGTGGTGGCAACGATGGTTCTACCAATATAAAGGTCTAAAATTTTGAACACGAGTTACGCCAACCTTTTCTTCTTAAAATTGTCTTTCATGCGTCGCACCGGAACACTGTCCATCAGATTGACCAAGATCGCCACCAACAGCAGCATGCCATTAATTGGCCACATACCAACCGATGTTGGAATGTCCCCTTCTTCTAATGCCGATTTGGTGGCACTGATCGCTAAGAAGTAAGCGAGGTAGATCAAAATGGCAGGCCCCATCTTGGCAAATCGGCCTTGACGTGGATTAACCGCAGAGAGAGGAATCACCAGCATGGTCAGCAGCGGAATACAGACAAACAGTGAGAATCGCCATTGCAGTTCAGCTTGCGCTTCACGATCGGGGTGACCAATTAAGTCCAGCGTTGGCGTTGCGTCCCAATCTCGGCCACGATACTTCACCGCTCGCTGACCGATCAGCCCGTCATACTGGGCAAATTCGGTGATCATATATTCAACGCGTGTCGGAATGCCCTCATAGCGTGTCCCCTCCTTCATTGAGATGATCTGCCTGCCGTCAGACAACTCTTTCACCTCGCCAGAGCTGGCAAACATCACACTAGGAAGAATAGAGTCTCGGGGTAATAACTGTGCGACAAAGACATTGGAAAGCTGCTTGTCTTTAATATCGTCAATGAAAACCACAGAAGAACGGTCAGGAGTAAACTGAAACTGCCCTTTTTTCAATAAATCGACACTGTTCTCGGCCGCCACTTGCTCAGTCAGTTGCTCAACTTTATCCATCGACCAAGGAGAAAGCCAAAGCGCGTTGAAAGCCGCCAAGCCTGAGGTCATCACCGCGAGATAGAGTGCCGCTTGAATAAGAAATTTATTGCCGATGCCAGTAGCATTCATGACGACAATTTCACTTTCGGCATAGAGGCGACCAAAGGTAATCAAAATACCGATATACAAGCTCAATGGCAGCATCAAAAGTCCCATGGAAGGCATATTCAGTGCAACCACTGAGACAATCAGACTCGCAGGGATATCACCATCCGACGCATCGGCCAGTACGCTAATGAACTGTTGGCTGAGAAACACCAAAAAAAGTACGAAAAAGATCGCAAATTGGCTCTTGAGTGTCTCGCGGATCAAATATCTAACAATAATCACGCTGAAATTACCTATACAAAACTTGTTTTTTTGGTCGAATCACTATAGTTTCCCGTTGAACCTTTTATTTTTTTAAAAAACTGACTAAATGTTAATCTGAGCTTTAACAGAGTAGACCGAGAATAGAATTCAACAAGTAAGCGGTCATTATCTAACATTTAGAACTATTTGTCTTCAGGATGTAGGAGTACGCATGGAGTTCAGTGTAAAAAGTGGCAGTCCAGAGAAACAACGTAGCGCATGCATCGTTGTTGGTGTGTTTGAACCACGTCGCCTTTCTCCAGTAGCCGAACAGCTCGATAAAATCAGTGACGGTTATATTAGTTCATTGCTTCGCCGCGGTGATCTCGAAGGTAAACCAGGCCAGATGCTACTGCTGCATCAAGTACCGGGTGTGCTTTCTGAACGTGTTCTTTTAGTCGGTTGCGGCAAAGAACGCGAACTGGGCGAACGTCAGTACAAAGAGATCATTCAAAAAACCATCAACACGCTCAACGAAACAGGCTCTATGGAAGCGGTGTGCTTCTTAACTGAACTGCACGTCAAAGGACGTGACACGTACTGGAAAGTTCGCCAAGCCGTTGAAGCAACGAAAGATGGTTTGTACACCTTTGATCAGTTTAAGAGCGTAAAACCTGAAACTCGTCGTCCACTGCGCAAATTGGTATTCAACGTACCGACTCGTCGTGAACTGAACATGGGTGAGCGCGCTATTACTCACGGCCTTGCGATTGCTTCTGGCGTGAAAGCGTGTAAAGACCTTGGCAACATGCCACCGAATATCGCCAATCCTGCCTATTTGGCCTCTCAAGCTCGCCGCCTAGCAGACGACTACGAAACCATCTCTACCAAGATCATTGGCGAGCAAGAGATGGAAAAATTGGGCATGACTTCTTACTTGGCGGTTGGCCGTGGTTCGAAGAACGAATCCATGATGTCGGTTATTGAGTACAAAGGTAACCCAGATCCAGACGCTAAACCGATTGTGCTGGTCGGCAAAGGCCTCACATTTGACTCAGGCGGTATTTCGCTCAAACCCGGCGAAGGCATGGATGAGATGAAGTACGACATGTGTGGCGCAGCCTCCGTTTTCGGTGCAATGAAAGCCGTGGCCAAGCTCAAACTGCCACTCAACGTGATTGGCGTACTAGCGGGCTGTGAAAACATGCCGGGCAGCAACGCATACCGCCCAGGTGACATTTTAACCACTATGTCAGGTCAAACGGTCGAAGTGTTGAATACTGACGCGGAAGGCCGTCTGGTCCTGTGTGATGCGCTCACCTACGTTGAACGTTTCGAGCCAGATTGTGTGGTCGACGTAGCGACGCTAACGGGTGCGTGTGTGATTGCCCTTGGCCACCACATTACGGGTGTGCTAGCGAACCACAACCCACTGGCACACGAGCTGGTGAATGCCTCTGAGCAAGCGAGTGATCGCGCATGGCGTCTACCAATGGCAGATGAATACCATGAGCAACTTAAGAGCCCATTTGCGGATATGGCCAATATCGGTGGTCGTCCTGGTGGCACCATTACAGCGGCCTGTTTCTTGTCTAAATTCACCAAGAAATACAACTGGGCGCACTTGGATATCGCGGGTACGGCTTGGCGCTCTGGCGCAGCCAAAGGCTCAACGGGCCGTCCGGTCTCAATGCTGGTCCAATTCCTATTGAACCGCAGCGGCCACCACGAAATTGAAGAGTAATACTCTCAACAACAAAAAGGGCCTCAAGGCCCTTTTTTAATCGTTCAACCTAAGGTTCAACGACGATGCAAAGAGCCACGTTTTACATTATTCAGCCACAAAGCCCTCAAGCGAGTGACCTCGGATTCGCCCACTACGTGGTGTTTCTCGCTCATCATTTTGCTAAACAAGGGGCCAAAGTGTATCTCAACTGCAACAGCAAAACTCACGCCGAGCAGATGGCGGAGTTTTTTTGGCAAGTCGAACCCGAACAGTTTGTCGCGCACAATTTGGTCGGAGAAGGACCGAAATACGCCACCAATATTGAGATCGGCCATTCTGCTGTGCGCCCTTGTTGGAATCGGCAGTTGGTCATAAACTTGGCGGAAAATGAGACAACCTTTGCGAACCAGTTTGCTGAGGTGGTAGACTTCGTCCCTTGCGAAGAAAAAGCTAAACAGCTCGCGAGAGAAAGGTATAAAATCTATCGCCAAGCTGGTTATCAGCTGCAAACCATCGAAATTGAGCACAACTAGCCGTCAATCCTTATAGTTAAGCTCTCTCTTTAGAGAGTTCACTTATAGAGATTGACTCAGATTCAACCATCAACGTATCCATTTAAAGAGCGCTATGGAAAAGACATATAACCCAACTTCAATCGAACAAGCTCTGTATCAGACTTGGGAAGAGCAAGGCTACTTTAAGCCACACGGTGACACGACGAAAGCGTCATACAGCATCATGATCCCGCCGCCAAACGTCACAGGTAGCCTACACATGGGCCACGCGTTCCAAGACACCATCATGGATACGCTGATCCGTTGTGAACGTATGAAGGGCAAAAACACCCTTTGGCAAGTCGGTACCGACCACGCAGGTATCGCCACTCAGATGGTGGTTGAGCGTAAGATCGCCGCAGAAGAAGGCAAAACTAAGCACGATTACGGTCGTGACGCTTTCATCGACAAAATCTGGGAATGGAAAGGCCAATCAGGCGGTACCATTACTCAGCAGCTTCGTCGTCTTGGCGCATCAGTCGACTGGGATCGTGAGCGCTTCACCATGGATGAAGGCCTGTCGAATGCGGTTCAAGAAGTGTTCGTGCGTCTCTACGAAGATGACCTCATCTACCGTGGTAAGCGTCTGGTGAACTGGGACCCTAAACTGCACACTGCGATCTCCGATCTCGAAGTTGAGAACAAAGAGACCAAGGGCCACATGTGGCACTTCCGCTACCCGCTCGCAGACGGCGTAAAAACCGCAGATGGTAAAGACTACATCGTTGTCGCCACCACGCGTCCAGAAACCATGCTCGGCGATACTGGTGTGGCGGTGAACCCAGAAGATCCTCGTTACAAAGATCTGATTGGTAAAGAGATCATCCTGCCTATCGTTGATCGTCGCATCCCAATTGTAGGCGATGAGCACGCCGACATGGAAAAAGGTACGGGCTGTGTGAAAATCACCCCAGCGCACGACTTTAACGACTGCGAAGTGGGTAAACGTCATCAACTGCCGATGATCAACATCTTCACTTTCGATGCCAACATCCGCGATGCGGCGGAAGTGTTCACCACCAACGGTGAGCCAAGTGATGTGTACTCAACCGAGATTCCAGCCAAATACCAAGGTATGGAGCGTTTCGCGGCGCGTAAAGCGATCGTGGCGGAATTCGACGAACTTGGCCTTTTGGAAGAGATCAAAGATCACGACTTGACGGTGCCATACGGCGACCGTGGTGGCGTGGTCATCGAACCTATGCTGACTGACCAATGGTACGTGCGCACGGCACCGCTGGCAAAAACCGCGGTTGAAGCGGTTGAAAACGGCGACATCCAATTCGTTCCTAAGCAATACGAAAACATGTACTTCTCTTGGATGCGTGACGTTCAAGACTGGTGTATCTCTCGTCAGCTGTGGTGGGGTCACCGTATCCCTGCTTGGTACGATAACCAAGGCAATGTTTACGTAGGTCGCAGCGAAGAAGAAGTTCGTCAAAAGCACAACCTAGAGTCTGTGATTGAACTACACCAAGACGAAGACGTACTGGATACTTGGTTCTCTTCTGCACTTTGGACCTTCGGTACGCAAGGTTGGCCAGAGCAAACGGACGATCTGAAAGTGTTCCACCCTTCAGATGTACTGGTGACGGGTTTCGACATCATCTTCTTCTGGGTTGCGCGCATGATCATGATGACCATGCACTTCGTCAAAGACGAAAACGGCAAGCCACAAGTACCATTCAAAACCGTGTACGTTACCGGCCTGATCCGTGACGAAAACGGTGACAAGATGTCGAAGTCAAAAGGTAACGTACTTGACCCAATCGACATGATCGATGGTATCGACCTTGAGTCTCTAGTAGAGAAGCGTTGTGGCAACATGATGCAGCCTCAGCTTGCAGCGAAGATCGAGAAGAATACGCGTAAGACATTTGAAAACGGCATTGAAGCCTACGGTACTGACGCACTGCGTTTCACCCTTGCTGCAATGGCATCAACCGGCCGTGATATCAACTGGGATATGAAGCGTCTTGAAGGTTACCGTAACTTCTGTAACAAGCTATGGAACGCCAGCCGTTACGTGATGATGAACACCGAAGAGCAAGATTGTGGCTTTAGCGCAGGTGAGATCGAATACTCACTGGCCGACAAGTGGATCGAGTCTCAGTTTGAACTGGCAGCGAAAGCGTTTAACAACCATATCGATAACTTCCGTCTCGATATGGCAGCCAACACCCTGTACGAATTCATCTGGAACCAATTCTGTGACTGGTACTTAGAGCTAACCAAACCGGTTCTATGGAAAGGGACTGAAGCGCAACAACGTGGTACGCGTCGTACGCTAATCACAGTGCTGGAGAAGACGCTACGTCTGGCTCACCCTGTGATTCCTTACATCACCGAAACCATCTGGCAAAGCATCAAGCCTATCGTTGACGGTGTGGAAGGCACTACTTCATCAGAAAGCACTATCATGCTGCAATCTCTGCCTCAATTCGATGAAGCGAACTTCAACCAAGCTGCGCTCGATGACATCGAATGGGTAAAAGCCTTCATCACTAGCATTCGTAACCTACGTGCTGAATACGACATCAACCCAGGTAAGCCTCTGTCTGTGATGCTCAAAGCGGCGACAGCAGAAGACGCTGCGCGCGTTGAAGCCAACAAGCAGGTGCTGGTTTCTCTGGCTAAGCTGGAGTCAGTACGCGTGCTCGCAGCCGGTGAAGAAACGCCAGCCTGTGCAACGGCACTGGTCGGAAAATCTGAGCTGATGATCCCAATGGCAGGCCTGATCGACAAAGATGCCGAGCTGGCTCGTTTGGATAAAGAAGTAGCGAAAACACAAGGCGAAATCAAACGCATCGAAGGTAAACTCGGCAACGAAGGTTTCGTTGCTAAAGCACCGGAAGCGGTTATCGCCAAAGAGCGTGAAAAGCTGGAAGGTTACAAAGAGACACTGGCTAAGCTAGAAGAGCAAAAAACCACGATCGCGGCACTCTAATTCCAAAGTGAATTAAAAGATCCATGATCAATCAGAAAAGGCAGCGAGTTCGCTGCCTTTTCTATTGGCTTTCTTTAGCCCCTTGCGGTTTGCCGCACACGTTTCCGCTACCGCGAATCACTGCGCGCAGCATCGATGCGGGAGTCAAAATCAGGATGAGTGCTCAGCCATGCGGGCACTTCCCCCTCACTTTGCTGCTGAAAACGCTCAAACATCTCTGCCATCGGTTCACTGCTACCATATATCTGCCGCATCGCCAGTTTCGCGTAATGATCCGCCTGCTTTTCGGCCTCACGCGATTGGCCATTGGAAGCAATGAATACGCCCATCCCCGCCAGATTATCAACGATGCCCGAACTTTCCCCCGTAATCAGAGAAACACTGACGGAGAGTATGGTCGATTGCACCAATTGCTTCATCATATGCCGGTGATGAACATGCCCTAACTCATGCAAAATGATGCTATCAAGCTGCGCCGGCGTCTCTGCCAGAGCCACCAGTTCATCTAAAAGAATGATGGTGCCACCGGGCAGCGCAAACGCATTCGCTCCTTGAGCCGATGAGCGAAACTGCACATTGATAGCAAAAGGCAGCGGAGCAAGCTTTTCGACGTGCTGCGCCACACGCAAACGAATCGCCTGCTGCTGCGAGGCGTCAAGCTCGCTGGGGACGAGGTGCTCGTCTAGGGTTTGCAAGATCTTCTCACCCAGAAGCAACGAGACCGAGTCGGGCAAACGCTCAGCTATCTTGTCACTCGCCCAAGGCAACGCGTAGACATACCCCCAAAGCAGAATAGCGATACAGATGAACGAGGAAACCACCCAAGCGGTGATATTTCCTTCCATCCAATCGACAAAGCGAGTTCTGCGCTTACGATGACGCAGCAACCATTGCTCTATTGCCGCACTGCGGGGAGCAACAAACACCCACCCCTGCGCAAAAGTAAAGCGGATGGGCAGATTGCCCACTGGATCGCTGACCGTCACATGATGCTGCTCGCAACTGATAATGTCACCATTTATGTGCAGCGCGACAAAATTGGCCTGAGAGAGATCTAACATCGCCTCGTGTCGCTCTGAGCTACGAGGCGCAAACGCGGTGCCTTGAATGCGTGACATCAGCTAATGCCCATGCCAAGATCAAACACCTGCGCCAGTTCGTCACTGATGGCCGATTTCACCTCCGAATCCTGATCCCAAGCTTTCAGTTGCGTCATGTCGCCAAGCACCGCCGTATTAGCTGCGAGATATCGCGTAGAGCGCACCATCACCCAAGGACGTGCTAAACCAAGCGTCACCACTTGCAATAAGAAGTTACTGATCACTAACGTGGTGTAACTCCACACGCCCATGGTCGAAGAAAAAGTAAACGTTTGTTCACTGTCACTTGCTTGCTGCGCACGTAGACAAGAGAAGACATAGTTGCGAATACGAGTGGTCGTGTAGGCCGTCATGACGACCGACATAATTAAAATCAAAGCATACATCAATGGAACAACAAACAAACTCGAATGATTCTCAAGAGTAGAGAGATCGCCATTCACTAAATCCATCAACACACCTGAGCCAAACACATACCCGAGCACAACCCCACCGATGATGGCGCTAAAGAAACGCACCGAGTAGACTCGCTTTCAGGTAAACCGAAGCAAAGAAACCTGTTTTCAACTCGGCACTAAATTGCCATTCGCCATACTGATAACCATTAGCAAAATAGTGATGCATACCCACCGCCATCCAAGCGTAAAGCACGGCGGCGACAACCAGCCCAAACAGACCGAGTAACATGGCGGCCATTCCTGACGAGAAAGCCGCAGCAAACACTAGGCTACCGTACAATCCAAGCACAACCAGCGAGACAATACCACGCCCCAAAATGGCAGTATAGGCGCCACTAAGTGAGGCATTAAAGGCAAAATGCACGTTGCGATAGCTAGTCATCGCCGCATCAAAGCGAGCATTGCTCCACATCAGCCAAGGCAAGGAGAGATAAAACGCGATCAAAAGCAGCGCACTGAATAACGGGAAGATGGTGTTGGTCACCGCCCAGACAAGCACCACCAACAAGGCTACTAAACGGCCTTTAAGCAGTTGAGTCGGGGTGGCGTGATACTCAAAATTATCACCTGCGAGCTCAGTATTGCCGTAAAAGTAGCGTTTTGTTCTGACCTTTGCCCAAGCGGAGTAGATGCCTAAGGTGATAACAGACAAAAGAATATTGACAATCCAGATGCCAAAAAACTCGCCCCCTTGGCCGTGAAATTGGATGGCATTTCGCGTTGATGTGTTGTTCATTGAAACTATCCCTGACGTAATAATTAATAAGAAAATCAGTAATTTTATAAAACCTGTTATTCTAACCGGATTACACTCCCCCATTCAGTGATGAATCTAAACAAAACACATTGATTTCTTATATAAATCACTCAGCAACCCATATATAGTTTTTGACGATTAATTAGATAGATTCAATCGAATATCTCTTTAATTTTTTTTCTCAGATACTGTACTCAACGCCGAACCAACTACGATGGCTCACTGAGAGGATCGATCATGAAAAAGACACTAACTTTTGCAGCACTTCATTTTACTATCGCTTTTAGTGTCGCTTACGTACTGACTGGCGATGTTCTAATAGGTAGTTTAATTGCCATGATTGAGCCCTCAGTGAACACCGTGGCATTTTACTTTCATGAGAAAGCATGGGCGCAAGCACCCGCGTTAAGAGCGCGTCAGTGGATGACCAAACTCAAGACTGCCAGCTTTGCGACCGTCCATTTCAGCGTGGCGTTTTCTGTCGCCTATCTGTTGACTGGTGACCTTTTGGTCGGTGGCGTCATGGCGATGATTGAACCTTCGATCAACACAGTGGTGTACTACTTCCATGAAAAGGTCTGGTTACGCCACAGTGCAAGCAAACAAACGCGCGATTCGCACCGTTTTTGTTTGCACCCAACGGCGTAGCCACTCTATAGTTTTGACCATCATGAACTGAACTATGAATGACCTTATGTCACAAGAAATGGAATTTACCTTACGCCCGATAACTCTTGAGGACAACGCCTCAATAGCCAATGTGATTCGCCAAGTCTCGGCCGAATATGGCTTAACCGCCGATAAAGGCTACAGCGTCGCCGATCCAACACTGGACGATTTGTACAGTATCTACAAACAGCCACGCGCTGCATATTGGGTGGTGGAACATCAAGGCGAAGTAGTCGGGGGCGGTGGCTTCTCGCCGCTCAGCGGCGCTGAAGATATTTGTGAACTACAAAAAATGTATTTTTTACCCATTTGCCGCGGCCAAGGGCTGGCCAAGCAAATCATCGCCTTGTGTAAAGCGTTGGCGAAAAATATGGGCTATCAACAATGCTATCTTGAAAGCACCGCCAACTTGAAAGAAGCGCTGGCACTATATAAAAAAGTTGGCTTTCGCCATCTCGATGCGCCACTGGGCAACACCGGTCACGACGCCTGTGAAGTGGTGATGATCACAGAGCTCTAACTCACCACACCCAATGACTGACACAGAGATCTTGGCTAAGCGCCACTGAGAAACTCTTGGCGTTGCCCATCGAGCTCCACCGTCAGTGAGTAAAGATCTCGCGGATCGGGATCGTTGAGATCGGCATAGCGCGGCGCTTCGATCTGAAACAGCGCGCAAGCGTGTGCCGCTCTCACATCAATCGGGATCTGATACGTCATACCGTTGAACTTCACCGCTGCCGAGACTAAGCCGGGCGCAAAAGTTTGATAATAAAGGTCAACCTTAAACTCACAGCCACCGCCGTGATGCCAGATCTGCTCGGTGGTGATGTGATCGAGTCGCACATGGCGGATAAATTGCAGATACGGCACTTGCCAGATGCCGATACGCTCATCGCTTTTGTGATAGGCATTGGCCGTCAGTACGCACACATCCGGCTCATCTTCGTCAAACAGTAAGGATTCTTCTTCCTCAAGAAAAAGGATCTCGAAACGATTTCGCCCCAGTTGCAGATAAGGCCGGATATCTTTGCGATAGACAAGTTGACTTTGGTCGCAATCAAACACCGCGACCCCATTGAGGCGCACCTCAGCATGATAATCAACCCCACCGAGTACCAGCTCAACCGCCGGAAAGGCCAGCATCGCCTCGTCAACCTCAATGTCATGCATCAAATGCCACTCTTGCTGGGCAATTTGCAGCTCTGAGAGATCGTCAGGCAAAATTTGGCTCAGTGGAGCGGGAAAAATAATATCATCTTGAGCGATGGAGAGATCAGTCAGAGGAGAAAGTTGCCAAAGGCCGCTAAGCGAGAGTTGCATAATGATATTGAGCCAGATCAAATTTGCGCCATTATACGCACATTCGTATCGCAGAGGCGAGACATCGCGGCGTAGATTAATGACCACATAATCAAATCGTTTGGTGGCGAGCAAAGCAGGCAATAAAAAAGCTGGCGTTTGCCAGCTTTCAAATCAAGCGATTAATCTTCGTAATCGCCGTCTTCGTCATCATCAGGGTAAAGCGCGTCTTCGCCTTCGTAGTACGTGCCCCATCCATCATAAATAATGTCATATTTTTCAGCTAGATGAACCAGTTTCTCAACTTGGGCGTCAATCGCTTCGGCATCAAGGGCAGATTGCATGGTGGCATCACAGCAAAGCAGGATCTTACCATCTTCGTCTTCGGTCTCTTCGGCTTCGAGAACCTCAAAACCCATTTTAAAGGCTTCAACCACCGCTTTTTCCAGCGTCTCAAAGTCTTCGGCAAACAGATGGTGCTCAATTTCATACAGAGCATCAGGATCACTGCCATCTTCGAGTAGGGCAGCAATAATATCGCGAGTATCTTCCTTTTGAATCTCGATTAATTCTTCAACTGACAGATATTCATCTTCGTGAGACATGGTTTAGCTCCGGAATCGTAACTCTAACTTGGTTCATCGTTAATGCGGTGAAATATGGCATGGATCGAGCGGAAAAGCCACCAACAAACTCTTTTCCCCTTTATCTTTCTCTGCTGCGGCGAGCAAAAGTCACAAGCACGTCAACTTCGCTACACTAAATTAACAATTTTACTCTTTCCGTAAGATTCAGAAGATCCTACGTGAGCAAAAATGGACAGCACATAAATATAATTGCCTAAAAGTTGCCGCTTCATTCACGATTAAATCCTGTCAAAAAGCAAGATTGCGACTAATGGAGCGGCAATAAGTGCATATTATTGAATGTCTATTCAATCATTTCCTAAGATTCCTCATCCAGAGAGCACTGAGTAACGCGCATAAAAACGCATATTTTGCCCTTGAAAAGAACAAACACCAAAACAAGACAAGAAACTAAATTAATAACAAAAACCAGCAATAAAAACCATTATTAAAACAAAATACAGAATTTAAATAAAGCAAAGCGATTTGCATCTTATAGATAAGGTTGTCATAAATAGCGGCAGGATAAATTGTAAGGATGCAAAATGAGCAAGCTGTATGTCGGCTCCGAGGTCGGTCAACTACGACGAGTGTTGTTAAACCGCCCAGAGCGAGCCCTAACCCATCTCACCCCCTCCAATTGCCACGAGTTACTGTTTGATGATGTGTTAGCGGTTGAGGCGGCGGGGCAAGAACACGATGCGTTTGCCAACACGCTACGCAGCCAAGGGGTTGAAGTATTACTGCTGCACGATCTCTTGGTTCAAACCCTCGCCGTACCGCAAGCCAAACACTGGCTGCTGAATGTGCAAGTGTCGGATTTTCGCTACGGGCCGATTTTCGCCCGCGATCTGCGCCACTATCTCTCTGATATGGACGATGAGCATCTGGCAACCATTCTACTCGGCGGATTAGCCTACTCTGAGTTGCCGATCAAATCCGCGTCTATGCTACCAAGAATGAAGCGCCCGCTGGATTTCGTCATTGAGCCGCTGCCCAACCATCTCTTCACCCGCGACACCTCATGTTGGGTATACGGAGGCGTGTCACTCAACCCAATGATGAAAGCGGCTCGCCAACGGGAAACCAACCATTTGCGCGCGATTTACCAATGGCACCCGACGTTTGCGGGGCAAGATTTCATCAAATACTTCGGTGATGAAGACCTGCACTACGACAACGCCAATATCGAAGGCGGCGATGTGCTGGTGATCGGCAAAGGCGCGGTGTTAATTGGTATGTCTGAACGCACCACGCCACAAGGGGTAGAAAACCTCGCGGCGAGCCTGTTTAAGTCCGGTCAAGCAAAAGAGGTGATCGCCATCGATCTGCCGAAGCACCGCTCTTGCATGCATTTAGACACCGTCATGACGCACATGGATGTCGATACTTTTTCGGTCTATCCAGAAATCATGCGCAAAGATCTCGATACTTGGCGTCTCACACCACAAGGAAACGGTGAAATGCGCGTCGAGGCATCGCATAACTATCTGCATGCTATCGAAACGGCTCTTGGTTTGGATCAGCTCAACATCATCACCACAGGTGGCGACAACTACGAAGCCGAGCGCGAGCAATGGAATGATGCCAATAACGTGCTGACCGTCAAACCGGGCGTGGTGATTGGCTACGAGCGCAACGTCTACACCAATGAGAAGTATGACAAGGCAGGGATTGAGGTTTTAACCATTCCCGGCAATGAACTGGGACGCGGCCGTGGCGGCGCACGCTGCATGAGTTGTCCGATTGAGCGCGATGACATTTAATCTCGCTAACTCCTAGCCGTTTCAACAAAAACCGATGTTTGCGCATCGGTTTTTTCTTACGCAAATAAAAATATTTATTCACAAATATAGCATTTATATGTTTTACTAGCGCCATAACTCTTCATAGAAAAAGGGCTGGCTCATGGCATTTAATCTTCGCAATCGCAATTTTCTCAAGCTGCTGGACTTCTCGCCGAAGGAAATTCAGTTTTTGCTGGACCTCTCCGCGCAGCTGAAAAAAGCCAAGTACGCCGGAACCGAGAAGAAAACCTTACAAGGCAAGAACATCGCGCTGATCTTCGAAAAAGCGTCGACCCGTACACGCTGCGCGTTTGAAGTGGCCGCTTTTGATCAAGGAGCACAGGTTTCTTACATCGGTCCATCCGGTTCGCAAATCGGCGACAAAGAGTCGATGAAAGATACCGCTCGAGTGCTCGGGCGAATGTACGATGGCATTCAGTATCGCGGCTTTGGTCAAGCGATTGTTGAAGAGCTTGGCGCCTACGCAGGCGTGCCTGTTTGGAACGGCCTGACCGACGAATTCCATCCCACGCAAATTCTTGCAGATTTCCTCACCATGCTAGAGCACGGCCAAGGTAAAGCCTTGCATCAAATCAAATTTGCCTATCTTGGCGATGCGCGCAACAACATGGGTAATTCGCTCATGGTTGGCGCGGCCAAGATGGGCATGGACATTCGCTTAGTCGCGCCGAAAGCCTTTTGGCCGCAAGAGGAGTTAGTGACCCTTTGCCAAACCATTGCCAGCGAAAGCGGAGCAAAAATCACCTTAACCGAAAGCGTCGAAGAGGGCGTGGCCGGGTGTGATTTTCTCTACACCGATGTGTGGGTTTCCATGGGCGAAGCAGCGCAAGCGTGGGATGAGCGCGTGGCGCTGATGAAGCCGTATCAAGTCAATATGGCGATGCTCAAGCAAACGGGCAATCCCGCGGTGAAATTTATGCACTGCTTACCCGCCTTCCATAACGATGAAACCGTCATCGGCAAACAAGTGGCGGAAAAATATGGGATGAAAGGGCTAGAAGTGACAGAAGAGGTGTTTGAATCAGACCACTCCATTGTCTTTGATGAAGCAGAAAATCGCATGCATACCATCAAAGCGGTGATGGTGGCAACGCTGGGCAGCTAAGCAAAATACGAGTGAGTTAATCGATTACATTAGCGCATAAAAGCTTGATGTAATCGCTTGCGCTCACGCGCTTGATGCGTATAATACCCGGCAATTTGTCCGAGGGTTATGAAATGACAACGCGTTTGACAACCAACACAGCACGACGAGCAGGCACTCAATCTCACCTGCATGGCGCTGTTTCTTCTGTCGTTGCATTGACTAATTCGATTGATTTTTAAAGCCTCCCTCAATGGGAGGCTTTTTTATTGCCTGAAACATTCAGATAGGGAAGACGACTATGACAAACTCGCTTTATAAAAAGCACATTATTTCCATTCCGGAGCTGAGCCGCGCTGAGCTGGAATTGATTGTCAAAACGGCTGGTCAACTCAAAGCAGAGCCAAATCCAGATCTGATCAAAAACAAAGTGGTGGCGAGCTGCTTCTTCGAGCCTTCAACCCGAACCCGCTTGTCGTTTGAAACGGCGATTCAGCGCATCGGCGGCGACGTGATTGGCTTTGACGATGGCGGAAACACCTCGCTGGCGAAAAAAGGCGAAACACTGGCCGATTCCGTGCAAGTGATCTCTAACTATGTGGATGCGTTTGTCATGCGCCACCCGCAAGAGGGCGCAGCGCGTTTGGCGTCGGAGTTCTCAAACGGCGTGCCCGTGATTAACGCGGGCGATGGCGCTAACCAGCATCCCACACAAACCCTGCTTGATCTGTTCACCATTTCTGAAACCCAAGGCCGCTTGGACGAGCTCAACGTGGCGTTTGTCGGCGACCTCAAGTATGGCCGCACGGTCCACTCGCTCACTCAAGCACTGGCGAAATTTAACAACATCCGTTTCTTCTTTGTCGCACCTGATGCGCTGGCGATGCCAGAGTACATTCTGGAAGAGTTGGATGAAGCAGGCATCGCCTACAGCGTGCACAACGACATGGACAGCGTGATCCCAGAGTTAGATATTCTCTACATGACCCGCGTGCAAAAAGAGCGTTTCGATGCCTCAGAATATGTGCACATCAAATCGGCCTACATCCTCACCGCCGCGATGCTGGAAAATGCCCGCGATAACTTGAAAGTGCTGCACCCGCTGCCACGCGTCGACGAGATCACCACCGATGTGGATAAAACGCCTTACGCTTACTACTTCCAGCAAGCAGGCAACGGCGTATACGCGCGTGAAGCCCTGTTAGCCCTAGTTTTGAATGAATCACTGTAATCGGAGAGAAATAGCATGGAAAAAGAGACAAAATTGCAGGTTGAAGCGATTAAAAACGGTACAGTGATTGACCACATTCCGGCACAAGTGGGCATTAAGGTGCTGAAACTGTTCGATATGCATAACTCTTCCCAGCGCGTCACCATCGGCCTTAATCTGCCCTCTTCCGCGCTTGGCAGTAAAGATCTGCTCAAAATTGAGAACGTCTTCATCAGTGAAGAACAAGCGCGCAAACTGGCGCTGTATGCCCCGCACGCGACCGTTAACCAAATCGAAAACTACCACGTGGTGAAGAAACTGGCATTAGAGTTGCCGGAGTTTGTCAGCGATGTGTTCGAGTGCCCGAACAGCAACTGCATTTCTCACAACGAGCCCGTGGCCAGCAGCTTTCGCGTGTTTGAAAAGAAAGGCGATGTGCGCTTGAAATGCAAATACTGCGAGAAAGTATTTTCACGCGAAATCGTCACCGAACGTTAATCGTCACAAGCACTTCCCAGCCTTCGCGGCTGGGGATTTTCTCTTTACCAATCATCCCTTTCGCGGCACACTGAAGCCTCTTTTGTTTTCCCCTCAATCAAGATGGAACATAACAATGACTAAAGTACTTCACACTGATTCGGCGCCTGCGGCCATCGGCCCTTACATTCAAGGTGTTGACCTTGGCAACATGGTCCTAACGTCTGGTCAGATCCCCGTCAACCCTGCGACTGGCGAAATCCCAGCAGAGATCGCAGCGCAAGCACGTCAGTCGCTCGACAACGTCAAAGCCGTGGTCGAAGCCTCTGGCCTGAGCGTGGGTGACATCGTAAAAATGACGGTTTTCGTCAAAGATTTAAATGACTTCGGTACAGTGAATGACGTGTACGGCAAGTTTTTTGACGAGCACAACGTGGCGCACTACCCAGCGCGCTCTTGCGTAGAAGTGGCTCGCCTACCGAAAGATGTTGGCATCGAAATCGAAGCGATTGCGGTACGCAAATAATCGATTGAGTCGGCTCACAGAGCGTGACAAAAAGTAAGGGTGACATGAGGTCACCCTTTTTTGTCTCTGCGCGAGCTTACACTACGCGATTTAACGCTTCGCCGCGCCAAAACGCATTGATGTTTTCCATCAGGATCTCGGCCAGTTTGCTGATCGCCGAATCACTGCCCCACGCCACATGAGGCGTGAGCAGCAAGTTTGGCAGTGCCATGTTCGCCAACAGCGGATTGGTTGCATCTGCAGGCTCTTGGCTAAACACATCCACACCCGCACCGGCAATCACACCATTTTTCAGCGCAGCGACCAACGCCAGTTCATCGACCAAACCACCTCGGCCAGCATTGAGTAAAATCGCCGATGGCTTCATTTGCGTCAGTTCATCCGCACCAATCAAATTGACCGTGTGCTCAGACAGCGGACAGTGCAAACTTATGGCGTCACTACTTTGCAGCACTTCGCTAAACGGCAGATACCCCTCGCGGCACTGCGTCGCTCCTTTGTGCTCAGCAAAAAGCACCTGCATACCCAGCGCTCGCGCCAGTTTGGCGGTGGCTTGGCCCAGAGCACCTGCGCCAATAATGCCTAAGGTTGTACCAGCAATATCACCAATCGGATGGGTAAAAAAGCAGAACTGCTTATCTTTTTGCCAGACGCCAGCAGCAATATCTTGATGATAAGCAAACAGATTACGTCTTAGGGCAAACAGCATCGCCATCACATGTTCCGGCACTGAGTTGCCCGCATAGCCTCGCACGTTACTCACCGCGATCTGCTTGGCCGCGCAGTAGTCCACATCCACGTTATTAAACCCGGTGGCTGCCACCGCTATCAGACGCAGATTGGGCAGTTGACTTAACACCGTTTGGTCTAACACCACCTTGTTGGTGATAACCATATCGGCCTCTTGCAGGCGTTCCACCACTTGCTCTGGCGAGGTGAGAGGGTACTCAATCCAGTGGTGAGCAAAATCGACTTGCGGCAGTGGTATGTGAGCGGGAATGGTGGCTCGGTCGAGAAACACGATAGTGGGCAGTGACATAGCAACTCCTGTAATGCACTGCCCATCGATGGTTGATTAAGGGTTGGACAGCGTTTTGTAATCCGGTAATTTACGCGCAGGATCGTAATAAGAAAAGATCATCTCTTGCGCCTCCGGATAAAAATCACACGGCACAAAGATGCTGCGCAGCCAACGATTCTTCGGATGATAAAAGCTCAGCTCGGCGGCATGCAACTCTAAACGTGCAGAAAAGGCGCGCGCTTCACCGCTGGCGTAAAACTCATCCCCGACAATCGGATGACCGATGGACTGCATGTGCACGCGCAGTTGGTGAGTACGACCAGTGATCGGTAGCAGGCGCATGATGGTGGTTTTCTCACCATTAGGGTGCACTTCACGCTTGGCCACATGGAACTTGGTCTGCGATGGCCTGCCCTCTTCATGACACACTTTCTGCAACGGACGATTTGGCCAGTCGACAATCAGCGGCAGATCGATCATGCCTTCATCGGCTTCCACATGGCCCCAAACGCGAGCGTAGTAGATTTTGTGCGTTAAACGGTATTGAAACTGCTTCTTCAGTGCCGATTCTGCATGTTTGCCTTTGGCGAGCAGCATCAAGCCTGAGGTGGCGAGATCCAAACGGTGTACCACTTGAATGTCTGGATCTTGCTGTTTCAAACGACTCCAGACGCTGTCGTTGTATTGCGGCAAGCGCCCCGGCACCGACAGCAGGCCAGACGGCTTATTGACCACCAAAATATGCCCATCTTCATAGACAATGTCTATCCAAGGGTCGGTCGGCGGATGGTATTCAAACTCAGACATAAAAGTGTCTCATAACAAAATCAATCAAGGTCGCCCATCGCATGGCATATCCAGCCGATGGGCGACGCGAATTAGTTGTGGCTGACCACAATCAAACGCAGTGAATCAAGCTGGTACTGCGCTTTGCCAATGTAACCACTCAGCTCTTTGATTTGCGCGTCAATCGCTTCCAACTCTTCGTCACGAATATTCGGGTTGACCGCTTTCAGCGCTTGCAGACGTTCCAGCTCACCATTGAGGCTTTGCTGCATCTCTTGCTGTGCTTGCTGACGAATCGCTTCGACGCGCTCAACCACCAACGCATCACCAGACTCGATCAAACGGTGAATATCTTGCTGTACCGACGAAACCAGTTTGCTGGCCAGATGACGGTTCACTGGGCTAAGTTGACGGTTAAAGCCTTCAAACTCAACTTGAGCCGACAAATCGTTGCCGCGCGCATCCATCATCAAACGGATGGGCGTGCGCGGTAGGAAACGGCCGATGCCGCTGCGTTTTGGCGCTTGGGCATCCACTGCATAAATCAGCTCGAGCAAAATTGTGCCAACTGGCAACGCTTTGTTCTTCAGCAGCGACACCGCACATGTGCCGACACCTTCGCTCATCAACAGGTCGATACCGCCCTGAATCATCGGGTGTTCCCAACTGATAAAGTGCATGTCTTCACGCGACAGCGCCGTATCGCGGTCAAACGTGATGGTCGCGCCTTCGTACGGTAGGCCCGGGTAGCTTGGCACCATCATGTGCTCGGATGGCGTAACGACAATCGCGTTTTCGCCTTTATCGTCTTGGTTAAGGCCAATGGTATCAAACAGGCTCAGCGCAAAGCTCACCAAGTTGGTATCGCCATCTTTGCCCGCGATCTCTGCCACGATCTGCTGCGCTTTTTCGCCACCGTTAGAGTGCATTTCCAACAGGCGATCACGCCCTTGTTCTAACTGCGCTTTTAGCTCGAGGTTCATTTTGGCCGATTGGGCAATCACCTCTTCCAGCGGCGTACTGTCACCGGATGCGAGGATCTCAATCAGCGTATCGGCGTATTGATCATACACCGCACGACCGGTTGGGCAGGTTTCGGCAAACGCATTCAAGCCTTCATCGAAACCAACGCGCGAGCACCTCTTGCGCAGTGCCTTGCAGGTAAGGGACATGAATGTCGATATCACGTTTTTGTCCGATGCGATCCAAACGGCCAATTCGCTGCTCAAGCAGATCCGGGTTAAACGGCAAATCAAACATCACCAACTGGTTAGCGAACTGGAAGTTACGGCCTTCTGAGCCGATCTCACTACAGATCAGCACCTGAGCGCCGCCCTCTTCCTGAGCAAAGTACGCCGCCGCTTTGTCGCGCTCGAGAATCGACATGCCTTCGTGGAACACGGTGGCGCGAATGCCTTCACGCTCGCGCAGCGCTTGCTCTAGTTGTAATGCCGTGCTGGAGCGCGAGGCGATAACCAAAATTTTCTCGCTGCGTTTGGCGAGAATTTTTTCCAGCAGCCAGTTTACCCGCGAGTCAAATTGCCACCAGCTTGAATCGTCCCCTTCAAACTCTTGGAAGATCTCTTCCGGATAAAGGTTTTTCATCGCACGCGCTTCCGGCGTCATTTTACCGCCAATCATGCCTGAAACGCGCATTGAGGTAGTGTATTGCGATGGGATCGGCATCGGCAGCAGGTGCACGTTACGCACTGGGAAGCCTTTGATGGCCGCACGAGTGTTACGGAATAGAACACGTCCCGTGCCGTGGCGATCCATCAGGTTGTCAATCAGCTCTTGGCGCGCAGCAGCTTTGCTCTCTTCGTCGGCGTTGCTTTCAATAATACGGAACAGCGGTTCAACGTCCTGCTCCGAAAGCAGTTCAGTGATCTGATTTTTTGCCTCATCAGGCAGCAGCTTGCCCGAAAACAGGGCAGTGATCGCATCGGCAACTGGCGCGTATTGCGCTTCTTCTTCGACAAACGCCTCGTAGTCGTAGAAACGGTCTGAATCCAGCAGGCGCAGACGGGCAAAGTGACTCTCGCGGCCAAGCTGCTCGGGGGTCGCGGTCAGCAGCAATACGCCCGGCGTGCGCTCAGCCAGCCCTTCAATCACTTGGTAGCCGCGGCTTGGTTTGTCTTGGCTCCATTCCAAGTGGTGCGCTTCATCGACCACCAACAGATCCCAATCCGCCTCCAGTGCTTGCTCAAAACGTTTGCGACTTTTGCGCAAGAAATCCAGTGAACAGAGCACGTACTGCTGGGTGTCAAATGGGTTGTCCGATTCGGCGAATGCTTCAACGCAGCGCTCTTCGTCAAAAATCGAGAAATGCAGGTTGAAACGACGCATCATTTCCACCAGCCACTGGTGCTGCAAAGTTTCCGGCACCACGATCAAAATGCGCTCAGCACGACCAAGCAGCACTTGTTGATGAATGATCATCCCCGCTTCGATGGTTTTACCTAGGCCAACTTCATCTGCCAGTAATACGCGTGGCGCATGACGACGACCCACTTCGTGGGCAATGTAAAGCTGGTGAGGAATAAGGCCAGCGCGCATGCCACAGAGGCCGCGCATTGGGCTGCGATGCTGCTCATACTGATTTTTCAATGCGCGGTAACGCAGCACGAAGTTATCCATGCGGTCGATTTGACCGGCGTACATTTTGTCTTGCGGCTTGTTGAAACGGATTTGGTTACTAAGGAAAATTTCACGCAGCGCGACTCCGGTCTCTTCGGTGTCTTCGCGCGTGCCGAGGTAAGTGTAAAGGCCTTTCTCTTCAACCACTTGTTCCACACGCAGTGACCAGCCTTCTTGACACTCCACGACATCACCGACGTTAAAAATCACTCGGGTTACTGGGGCATCGTTACTGGCATAAACACGGTTTTCCTCTGAAGCGGCGAACATTAATGTCACCGTTCGCGCATCTAATGCGACCACCGTACCTAAACCCAAATCACTTTCCGTATCGCTGATCCAGCGTTGCCCCAGAGCAAATGTCATGAATTGACTACCTCGTTTTGATTATGAATTCTAAAAGCTTAGTTCTGCTTACGCCCCTCGCCAACCGGGAAAAGGCGAATAATTCGCTGTAAAAATCGCCGCAGAAAAAGGCCGCTAATCTTACTTGATGCCGTGATGGAGGTCACGCCCAAACACTGGGATTCACTTTATTTTTTTTCACCAAGCGTGGATGAAATCAAAATGTAAAAAACTCATGGCATTTGTGGGATCTGGTGTGATCAAATTTGCGTATACTTAAACAGAACCTATTCGTCGCCTCTCGTCAGAAAGCGGACAGCGGCACAGATAATGCAGGTTCTCGGTACACGTTTAGGATCAACACGGGTTTGCAGTAAGTCGTCTCGCTACTCGGTTGACATGCCATATGCGCCCCCAATGGTGCCTCTGTCGGTAATGGCCGGAAGTATTCGACCTCTGCTGCAAGCATACGGCCAAGCAGAAGATCTCTGTCTTCGCTTGGTACTGAGCAAGCAAAGCCGCGTTGCGGCAAGGAGACGCTATGGGCGATACCGACCGGAAACTGTTTGTACTTGATACCAACATACTGCTACACGAACCCTTCGCTATCTACTCGTTCAAAGAGCACGACGTGGTGATACCCATGACGGTGCTTGAAGAGCTGGACCGAATCAAAGACAGTAAACGAGATGTGGCGCGCGATGCGCGCGTGGCGATTCGTGCACTGGAAGACCTCTTTCGCGATGCCACCCCGGATGAAATTTCAGAAGGCATTCCCGTCTCCGGGGAAGGCAACAGTCGCGGTACCATTGCTATTCTGGCCGATTTCGAACTGCAAGAAACGGTCAAAGCCTTTGCCGATAAAGCGGGCGACAACCGCATTCTCAACGCCGTGCTCTATCTGCAAAACAAACGTGCGCCACGTGAAGTGGTGCTGGTGACCAAAGACATCAACATGCGTCTGCGCGCCAAAGGGGCCGGTGTACGCTTTGTTGAAGACTATCGCACCGACCAACTGATTGACGATATTCAATACCTCACCAAAGGCTTTCAACAGCGTGAAGGCGATTTTTGGCAAAACGTGGATCAGGTTGAGAGCCGCACGCTCGGCGGCCGGACCTATCACACCCTCGATAGAGCGCCGTTCGACCCAACTTTTATTAACCAATATGTGATTGATGAAGAGAGCGACTTCGCCGGCCGTGTGGCGGAGATTGACGGCGACAAACTAACACTGCTCGACATCAGTCGCGAGCGCATGATGCACCGCCGTGCTTGGGATATCTCACCGAAGAACATCTATCAGGCGATGGCGCTGGATGCGCTGCTGGATCCGACCATTGACCTTGTTATTCTCACTGGCGCGGCGGGCAGTGGTAAAACCTTGCTTGCCATGGCCGCTGCGCTAGAGCAAACCATAGAGAAAAAGATGTTCGATAAGATCATCGTGACGCGCAACACGCCAGACATCGGCGAGTCAATCGGCTTCTTGCCCGGCACCGAGGAGGAAAAAATGATGCCTTGGCTTGCGTCCGTGACCGATACACTGGAAGCGCTGCACAAAAACGATCACTGCACCGAAGGCTCGCTCAAATACATCGTCGATAAAGCCAACATTCAGTTCAAATCGATCAACTTTATGCGCGGCCGTTCGATTCAAAATGCGTTTGTCTTACTGGATGAGTGCCAAAACCTCACCGCATCGCAAATCAAAACCATCATCACCCGTTGTGGGGAAGGCACTAAGATCGTCTGTTCCGGTAACCTGGCGCAGATTGATTCCCACTACCTGACTCCAGTCACCTCGGGCCTGACCTACATGGTCGAGCGCTTTAAGAATTTCGAAGGCAGTGCCAACATCCACCTCAATGGTGTGGTGCGTAGCCGCTTGGCGGAATTTGCCGAGGAGAATTTGTAGTGAGGAACTAGGAAAGCGAGGAACTGGGTTCTGGGTTCTGGGTTCTGGGTTCTGGGTGCTAGGTGCTAGGTGCTAGGTGCTAGGTGCTAGGTGCTAGGTGCTAGGTGCTAGGAGCTAGGAGCTAGGAGCTAGGAGCTAGGAGCTAGG
This sequence comes from Vibrio cidicii, assembly GCF_009763805.1. NCBI lineage: Bacteria > Pseudomonadati > Pseudomonadota > Gammaproteobacteria > Vibrionales > Vibrionaceae > Vibrio > Vibrio cidicii. Next base: position 2,438,859 of record NZ_CP046804.1, read on the forward strand.
TTACTCATAAATGAATAAACGAGACAAGAGTGAGCTTAAAAAAGGGGGCGATCATTTCGCCCCCTTTCGTTATTACTGTGTGGAATTATTCCGTGCCGCCTACCGTGATGGAGTCGAGTTTCAGGGTCGGTTGCCCCACACCAACCGGAATACTCTGCCCGGCTTTGCCACACACGCCCACACCGCGATCGATGCCGAGATCGTTGCCGACCATCGACACTTGCTGCATCGCTTCAATCCCAGAACCAATCAAGGTCGCACCTTTGACCGGGCGAGTGATCTTGCCGTTTTCGATTAAATACGCTTCCGAGGTTGAGAAAACAAATTTACCGGAAGTGATGTCTACCTGACCGCCACCGAAGTTAGGCGCGTACAAGCCTTTTTTCACCGTGGCGATGATCTCTTCCGGCGTGTGCTGACCCGGCAGCATGTAAGTGTTGGTCATGCGCGGCATCGGCAGGTGAGCGTAAGATTCACGGCGACCGTTACCCGTTGGGTTCACGCCCATCAAACGTGCGTTGAGCTTATCTTGCATGTAGCCTTGCAAAACGCCGTTTTCAATCAGGGTGTTGTATTGACCATTTACCCCTTCGTCATCCACGTTCAAAGAACCACGCAGATCTTTGAGTGTGCCGTCATCGACAATGGTACACAGTGGCGAGGTCACCTGACTGCCGATTTTGCCGGAGAAGACGGAAGAGCCTTTACGGTTGAAATCTCCTTCTAAACCATGGCCGACCGCTTCATGCAGCAGTACGCCCGGCCAGCCCGAACCGAGCACCACAGGCATGGTTCCCGCTGGCGCTGCGTCGGCTTCAAGATTGACCAGCGCCATGCGAATCGCTTCATCAGCAAAGTGGAACGCGCGTTGCACGCCATCTTCTTCACCGATAAAGAAATCGTAGCCAAAACGGCCACCACCACCCGAGCTGCCACGCTCACGGCGATCGCCTTTTTCCGCCAATACGCTAATGGATAATCTCACCAGCGGGCGCACATCGCCTGCGTAAGTACCATCGGTTGCGGCAACCAGCATCTGTTCATGCACGCCGCTTAAGCTGATCGACACCTCTTTGACAAGCGGCTCTTTGGTGCGAATATAGGCATCGAGCGATTTAAGCAGTTCGGTTTTTTGCTGTTTTTCCCAGCATGCGAGTGGATTGAGCGCCGCATAATAGTGCTGATTATCGCTACGGCGAAAGGCTTGCACTTGACCATTTTGCCCTTGCTGGGCAATACCGCGCGCGGCAAGAGCACTTTGACGCAAACCGTCCAACTGAATTTGGTCGGCATAGGCAAAACCGGTTTTCTCACCCGTCACCGCACGCACACCGACACCACAATCAATATTGAAAGAACCGTCTTTGATGATGCTGTCTTCCAGCACTAAAGATTCGTGCCAGCTGGACTGAAAATAGATGTCGGCATAGTCAATTTGGCGCGTTGCAATGCTGCTTAACGTCTCCGCCACGTCCTGCGCTGTTAGACCTCCCGGTGCTAACAGTGCCTCTTCTACTTGATTAATACTCATAAGCTTGGCTCTGCTTTTTTATTTAGTAAATGGGTAAAACGACCATGCTGAGCAACGGGCATGTTTTGTCGAATCTTCTCGCTATAGGCTAAATCAATCTCGGCAACAAGCAAGTCGCCCTGTTGTGGGAATTGCGCCACCACACTTCCCCACGGGTCAATCACCATCGAATGACCCCACGTTTCTCGCTTGGCGGTGTGCTGGCCACCTTGCCCCGCGGCAATCACCCAGGTTTGTGTTTCGATGGCGCGGGCTCTGAGCAGTACTTCCCAGTGCGCTTCGCCAGTGACGGCGGTAAAGGCCGCAGGCACCAAGATTATTTGCGCGCCTTGCTCGCGCAGCGCTTGGTAGAGCGCAGGAAAACGCAAATCGTAGCAGATGCTCAGACCAAGTTTGCCAACCGGCGTCTCCACCACGCAAATTTCATTGCCGGGTTGAAAACTGTCGGACTCGCGATAGCTACCATGACCATCGGCGACATCGACATCGAACATGTGCAGTTTGCTGTAATAGCCTAAACGCTCACCATCGGGACCAAACACCAGACTGGTGGTGGTCACGCCAGTGGCGCGGCGGATCGGCATACTGCCGACCACCAAGGTGATCTGCAGGCTTTGCGCCAACTGCGCCAAAGCGCGTTGCAGCGGCCCCTCTCCCAGCACTTCCGCATGCTGGTGGTAAGCTTGTTTGTCAGCAAACAGCAGCGCATTTTCCGGTGTCACCACCAGTTTCGCCCCTTGTTTGGCCGCCTGCTCACAGCCGCGCTGAATCGCCGCCAGATTCGCTGCGGGTTCGGCGCTTGAGGTCATCTGAATAATGGCAATCCTTTCCATTGCACACTCCTATTGTTGCACTTCGCTGCGCATTTTCTCTGGCAGGGTAAACTCGCCGCGGCTACGGGAAATCTCTTTTACCGTCGGCGCTTCGAGCGGCCCTTTGACTTCGTAGTTAACCTGCGTAAACACCTCAACCACGGGCGAGATCACCGTCGAGATCGCCAGTACGTACAGCGCGGTTTGCGGCGCTACGGCAAACGCCGTCAGAATCGGAAGGCCCGAGGTAACATCGGGAATAAACTGCACTTCAGCATCGACCGTACGCTGCCCCATGTCCGCCAAACCGCGAATGCGCATTTCACCGGCCAGCGCATCCATAAAAATGTCGTTAGTAACAAACACACCATCTTGAATTTTGCCGGTGCCTTTGATCGAGTTAAACGCCATACCCTGATCAAACACGTCGGTAAAATCGAGCTGCATTTTACGGATGATCGAGTCTAGACTGAATAGCCCCAGTAGACGCGCCGCGCCGCTCACATCGGAGATCACTCCTTTGCCAAACTCGCTCTGCACTTCACCATCTAAGGTGCTGACACGCATCGACCAAGGTGCGCCATCCCACTCCACTTGCGAGGTGATCTCAAACGGCGCTTTTTGGATCCCCGAGGTAATACCAAAACGCTCCATCAAGTCGCTGTTATTTTCACCGCTCACTTTGAGATTCATTTGAGAGTGACTGCGCTCGCCATCCAGCATCCAGCGCCCGCTCACATCCACCTGACTATTGCCACTGGCGAGCTTGAGCTGTTTCCACTCCAGCGCGTTACCTTGACGCTGCAAATCGACGTTAACAGTACCGACTTTGTAGCCTTGCAACCAAAAATCATCAATGTTGAGAGTCAGATTCGGCATAGCTTGGTGGAACTGGCGATCAAAATCGCTGATGAGCGGCGCATCTTCACTTTCTGCGGTCAATAGTGATTCTTGCTTGGCTTTTTTCTCATCCAAACCGGGAATATAGAGGTGCAGTTTCTCCAACGATACCGCTAAGTCATAAGGTTCAAGATAGTGTGCTTTGCCGTCGACTTCCTGACTTTTCACCTCAAGTTGCCAACTGAGGTTCTTTTTACGTGCAGAGAAATCCACATCGTGGAACTCAATCCCCGCAAGGCGCAAGGTTGGCGTTTCCAATTTGACTCGAGTCGGTAGCGGAATTTCTGGCGTTTGCATTCCGTCAAGCGCGGATTGATTGCTCGCGGGCTTCGCCATCACCACATCCAGCCACTCATCAAAATCAAAGTAGTCAGTGCGGATCAACGCATGATGCCCCACCACTGGGCTGATTTTGAACCCACCATTACCCAGTACTAGGTTGGTCGCGGTCAACTGCGGCACTTTACCGGTAATGTCGATTTCGGTTTGATATTTCGCATTGGGAAGTTGCAGACGCGCGGTGATCGACTCTTGATTACCCGAGGCTTGCAGCCGCGCATTCCAGTTTTCACCCACCGATTTATTGAGTGGATACGGGTAGCGACTGGCGACGCGATCCAACTTAGCGCTGAGATCTAACTGATAAGTAAAACCGACGTCATTGAGCTGCAAATCAATGTCCATCAACCAAGGCGCATGGCCGGAAAGCCGCCCTAGCCATTGCTCGCCGACATAAGGAACCAGCGGCTTCACATCCCAGTCTGCCACGGTGTTGATCTTAACGCTGTAGCCGTAATCGGCGCTTTCACCAGCAAAATCGATGGCGATGTTCTGCTTGAGCAACTTGGCCGACAAACCGGAGGCTTTCACCACATCGTTGTCGAACTCAATCCGTCCGGAGACTTTTTCCAATGCCATCGGCGGCGCATCAATATCGACATGATTGCCTTTCAGATCGGCGTAGCCCCACGCACGCGGCTCTTTGCTGCTCTCAAAGGGAATATTGAGTTGGAACTGCGAGACTACTGGCCCTTTGACTTGTAATGCTGTGAGTGCAGCGCCGACAGAGTCCACCAACGGCGTCGCGGTCATGTAATCACGCACCGCATTGCCTTCCGCCGTGGCACTCGCCTCAATTTCAATATGCCCACCTTCAGCCAGTTCCGGAATACGTCCGGTGATACGCGATGCTTGCACCTCTTTTAAGGTCGCCGATTTCGAATCAAGGTACATGGCATCGTTTTGGAACAACAGATCCATCTGCAAATCCGTTATCGGCGGCCACGCGGTATCAAAACTGAATTTCCCCTCTTGCAAACCGACCCAAGCTTGGAACATGCCATCGTTGTCTCGGTAAGGGAACTGACCAAGTTCACCGTACCAAAGCAGCTTGGCGGTATTGACTTTACCACCTTGGATTGCACTGGAGAGATAGTCGGTTAACTCGCGCCCAAGCGCCAACGTCGGCAAATAACGCCACGTTTCGCCAGCATTGTAAGCGTCGGCTTCGGCATAAAATGAGAGGAACGGACTCTGGTTGTCTGGGAAGTCTAAACGAAACTCGCCCAACACTTGCAAATCTGGTGTGGCGGCGGTCACCTTGTCGGCCCATAGTCGCCAGCCACCAGTATAGTTTTGCCACACAAGGTCAACTTGCCCTTGCTTGATATTGAGCGGCGCCTGAAACACATCTCCGTACGGAAACACATCATCAATCACCGCCAAAGAGACTTTGGCTTGCGTCGGCGTGCCGAAAATTGAACCTGTTACATTGTGAAAACCCGGCAACAGCTCCCACTGCTGCATGGCTAAGGAATCGACTTCTGCCGAGTAGCGCAGTGAATCAAGCCCATCGCTCATTTTAAGGCGAATGTCTTCAATCAGCCCTTTTGGCTCCAGTTTGGCCAACACATCGGTCACCTCGGTAGAGTCGGGCATCAATTTAACCAACGGCAGCAAGGCCTGAATGCTCAGTTGCGAGAGGTTTAACGTCCAACCTTGTGGCTGCCAATCAAAGGCGACATCCAGCTTCGGCCAGTCGGTTTCGTCGGTGCGCAGACTCAGTGAGTGACCATTTACTTTCCACCCTTCTTTATCGGGAGAAAGCTTGAATACTCCCGATTCGAGGATCAGCGCATGGCGATTTTTTTCACTCCAGATCAGCTCGGAAGGCAACAATTCCACATAGGCATTACGCGGCTTCGAGTGCTGCAGGGTCAGCCAAGACTTAAGGCTCACCTTGCCAGATTCAATCCCACTCTCGCTTTTCATATAGCGGGTTAGCCAAGGCGTTACGGAAATCTCCTCGGCATTAACGTAAAACTCCCCACTGACATCCAAAAGCGAACCGTGGTCGACAAAGTTAGCGGTCACTAACAGTGCATTGAGATTGGTGCCAGCAATGCTGACCACCCCTTCCGCTAAGTGGTGCGCACCTTGATTACGCCAACGCAGCTTCTCAATATCCAGTCGGCGATTTTCGCCCGACACCGAGCGATACCAGATTTTCGATTGCGTGAGCGATACCTCTTCAAGCTGCCTGAGCAACAAGCTATCGAGCCGTTCAATCAGTTGCGAGGTTTTACTGTCTATCTCAGGTTGTGCAGCGACTTGACGGCTTTCGGATGGTGGCGGAATCAGGTTTAACGAGCGCACATCCAAAGCCAGACCATTGAGATCGAGATTGGCAACCACTGGCTGTAAAGTTAGTAAAGATTGGAGTAAATCGAACTCGACGTAGATTTCATCCACCGACAAGTTGATCTCTTGTTCACCGGGCATTTGCGCCTCAAGCCCATGCAGCGCCACCGAAGGGTGGCTATTGCGCCAAGCGCCAGCCACACTGCGGATCGCCACATCAAGGCCTGTACCCTGCTTCACCCAAGTGGTGATTTCTTGCTGAAAATGGTTCATGCGCGGCAGAGCGATCCGCAGCGCAGTGACAGTGATAGCCAGCAGCAGTAGGGCTGACACGATCAGCCACAGCAGCGCTCGCCCAAGGCGGGTAACAACAGAGATCACAAATTTTCCATTACATCATCACGACATCAAACTGCTCTTGAATGTACAAAGGCTCCGCTTGAATACGTACTTGCTTACCAATAAACACTTCCAACTCAGCCAAGGCATGCGACTCTTCACCGTGCAGGGCATCGGCCACCGCTGGCGACGCATACACGACAAACTTGTCGGCGTCGTAAGCGCGGTTCACTCGCGTAATTTCTCGCAGGATTTCGTAGCAGACGGTTTCGACCGTTTTCACGCTACCGCGCCCTTCACAAGTTGGACAACTGGAGCAAAGAATATGTTCGATACTTTCTCGCGTACGCTTACGCGTCATCTCCACCAAACCAAGCTGAGTAAAGCCGTTGATGTTGGTTTTCACTCTGTCTTTGCTCAGCGCATTTTCCAACGAGGTAAGTACCCGCTTACGGTGCTCTTCAGAAGTCATATCGATAAAGTCGATAATGATAATGCCGCCTAGGTTGCGCAAACGCAGTTGACGGGCGATGGCTTGGGTCGCTTCGATGTTGGTGTTAAAAATCGTCTCTTCGAGATTACGGCGACCAACAAACGCCCCGGTATTGATGTCCACCGTGGTCATGGCTTCGGTCTGGTCGATGATCAGATAGCCGCCAGATTTAAGCTCAACTTTGCGTTCCAAAGAACGTTGCACTTCGTTCTCGGTATCGTACATGTCGAAGATCGGTTTATCGCCTTCGTAGAGTTCAAGCTTATCGGTCAACTCCGGCACGTACTCAGAGGTAAACTCTTTCAGGTATTCGAATTCCTGACGGGAGTCGACCAGAATCTTATCCAGCTCAGTGCCCACAAAATCGCGCAAAATACGTTGTGCCAGGCCCAATTCGCCATACAGGGTAGAACGAGTCTTGTATTTCGCCCGGCGCTCCATCACCTTGTTCCACAAACGTTTGAGAAAGGCTGCATCTTGTGAGAGCTCTTTTTCATCCGCCCCTTCAGCGGCAGTGCGAATGATAAAGCCGCCGTGTTCATCGCAGTAGTGAGTAACAATGCGCTTAAGGCGCTCTCGCTCGGTTTCGCTTTCGATACGTTGCGACACGCCGACGTGGCTGGCCCCCGGCATAAAGACTAAATAACGCGATGGAAGAGTAATGTCGGTGGTTAGACGGGCACCTTTGGTACCGAGCGGATCTTTAACCACTTGCACGACGATGTCTTGCCCTTGGCGCACCAGTTCAGAAATGTCGCGCACCTGAAATTGCTGTTTTTCATTTTCGGCGACGCACTCGGTGTGCGGGACAATATCGGAGGCGTGAAGAAAGGCGGCTTTATCCAAGCCGATGTCGACAAAGGCGGCCTGCATGCCCGGCAGAACCCGGCTGACCTTACCTTTATAGATGTTACCGACGATGCCACGACGAGCTTCGCGTTCAATATGAACTTCTTGTAGTACTCCACCTTCAATCATGGCCACGCGAGTTTCACTCGGGTCACGTTAAGCAGCAACTCTGCACTCATGTGCGCACCTCAGTTTAAAAATTATAAGAATTCGTGCAGCAGCTGGTCAGTTTCAAACAGAGGGAGTCCTACGACAGCGTGATAGCTGCCCTCAATACGGGTAACAAAACGTCCACCCAAACCTTGAATTCCATAACTGCCAGCTTTATCGCATGGTTCACCTGACTGCCAGTATTGTTCGATTTCTTCGTCTGTCAGGGCTTTAAACCACACCTCTGTCGTTACCACGACTGAGCGTTGTTTGTTGGATGTCACGACAGTCACCGCCGTCATCACCTGATGACGACGATTTGAAAGCTGTTTAAGCATGCGCTTCGCATCGTCAAGATGCTGCGGTTTCTCTAACACTTGTTCATCACAGACCACGACAGTATCCGAGCCAATCACCACACTCTCAGCGCTGACCAAAGCAAGTCCTGCGAGCGCCTTTTCCTGCGACAAACGCAGTACGTATTCGGCAGGAGATTCATGCTCTGCTTTGGCTTCTGCGATATTTGGCACCACAATCGAAAAATCATGACCAAGCTGGGACAACAGCTCTTTGCGTCTTGGAGAAACCCGACGCGAGCACCAATTGGCTCATGCTCATTACCTTACATGCCAGTGGCGACGTATCCGTCGCATCAATAAAAACACCCATGGCCAAAGTATACAGTTAATTACCGCAGTCCATAGCGATAATGGATTGAATACCACGTCCTGGATCAAATATTCTCCACAGAATATCAGCACTTCTAGTGTGGCACTCAAGCCCGCCACCAGCATGGCTTGTTGCCAGAGCGCCATATTGCGGATTAGCAAAAAATTCAGTGCAACCAAATAGATGACGATAGACATCATCATGCCGCGTATGCCTAAGGTCGAGCCGATCAGAAGATCCCACAACAGGCCAAGGATCAGCGCGCTGCCGACATTGACGCGGTGCGGCAATGCCAATACCCAGTAGCAGGTGACCAGCAGCAACCACGACGGACGAAACAGATCCAAACTGCCCGGCCAAGGGATGGTTTGCAGCACCAGCGCGACAAAAAAGCTTAGGCCGATCACTATTTGGCTACGTAACACACTATTCGCCATCGCTTACCTCTTGTGTCACTTGCTCACTGTTATTGGCATCCAATACTTTGTGCTGGCGATCTTCATTTGGCCACACCAAAAGCAGATATCGCAGGCGGTCAAATTCCACCACTGGCTTAGCTTTAATCGCCGCGAATTCACGTCGAGTATCATGCTCGACCGAGGTGACATGCGCCACAGGGTAGCCTTCAGGGTAAACCCCTCCAAGACCCGAAGTCACCAGCAGATCGTCCACCTGAATATCGGTACTGGTTGGGATGTATTCCAACTGGATCTCATCGATTTCACCGTTGCCCGATGCAATCACGCGAATATCGTTGCGGATCACTTGCACTGGAATGGCGTTTTTCGCGTCAGTGAGCAACAAAACACGGCTGTTGTGCGCCGCCACAAACGTGACTTGCCCGACGATGCCTTTTTCGTTGATCACTGGCTGGCCGACATACACACCGTCGATACGACCTTTATCAATCACCACTTGATGACGATAAGGAGAGGTGTCCACCGCCATCACTTCCGTGACCATTTTCTTTTCATCGCGCACAAAAGAGGAGCCGAGCAGCTTACGTAAGCGCAGGTTTTCCTCTTTGTATTGATCAAGCAGCAGTAAGTCGCTGCGCAGACGCAACACTTCACGCCTTAAGTTTTGGTTGCCTTCCAACAATGACTGCTGGGTATTAAAACGCTCGTACACCCCATCAAACATAGTACGTGGCAAATCCGCCGTGTACTGAATCGGTGCAACTAAGCTATTGAGAAAGTATCGAACACCCGAGAATGCGTCTAAACGGTTGTCTGCAAACATCAAACTGGCGGATGCGATCACTGCAAACAATAGACGCAACTGTAGAGAAGGGCCTCTACCAAAGATTGGCTTCATTGTGTTTTAGAACCTTAGGTTTGTCAGCTTGGGCAAGCCGCGCTTACCCAAGCCGTGACCATTATTCTTCTGAAAACAGATCGCCACCGTGCATGTCGATCATTTCGAGCGCTTTACCACCGCCACGCGCCACACAAGTCAGCGGATCGTCCGCAATCACAACAGGAATGCCCGTTTCTTCGGTTAGCAGTCGGTCAAGATCTTTCAGCAGTGCGCCACCGCCCGTCAAGACCATGCCGTTTTCGGAAATGTCCGAAGCCAGCTCTGGCGGACATTGTTCCAGAGCCACCATCACCGCGGACACAATGCCAGACAGCGGCTCTTGCAGCGCTTCGAGAATTTCATTGGAGTTAAGGCTAAAGCTACGTGGCACACCTTCAGCAAGGTTACGGCCGCGCACTTCGATTTCATGCACTTCATCGCCAGGGTAAGCCGAGCCGATTTCGTGTTTGATTTTTTCTGCCGTCGCTTCACCAATCAAGCTGCCGTAATTACGACGCACGTAATTGATGATCGCTTCATCAAAACGATCGCCACCGATACGAACGGAAGACGAGTAGACCACACCGTTAAGCGAGATTACCGCCACTTCTGTCGTACCACCGCCGATATCGACCACCATAGAACCGGTAGGTTCAGAGACGCGCAAGCCTGCACCGATCGCCGCCGCCATTGGCTCGTCAATCAGGTAGACTTCACGTGCGCCGGCACCCAGCGCCGATTCACGGATCGCGCGGCGTTCAACTTGGGTGGAGCCACAAGGCACACAGACCAAAACACGCGGGCTTGGTTTTAGGATACTGTTGTCGTGCACTTGTTTAATAAAGTGCTGCAGCATTTTTTCAGTAACGTAGAAGTCCGCAATCACGCCATCTTTCATCGGGCGAATCGCAGAAATGTTGCCAGGAGTACGTCCCAACATTTGTTTGGCTGCATGGCCGACCGCAGCCACACTTTTCGCCGAACCAGCACGGTCCTGACGGATTGCAACTACAGACGGTTCGTCAAGAACGATGCCTTGTCCTTTTACGTAAATCAGAGTGTTGGCGGTACCTAAATCGATCGATAGGTCATTGGAAAACATGCCACGAAGTTTCTTAAACATACTCTTCGCTCATCCTGCAAGAAAAATAGAAGATAAAAATTGCCCTAAATGTACCAATGCCTTGCTATCACAGCAAGGCATTGACGTATAAACATGGGTACAAACGCTCAATTTCTTACAGATTCCTTACTTAGCGCAAAAAAAGCGCTCATTACTGCCCGGTCATTCCCGATTCACCTTTATAAATAATTCGGTCATTTCCACGGTTAATTCCAAAAGTGACCACTGCTGAGGGATCTTCGTCCCCCTTATCACGCCAGTTGTAACGCAACCAAGGCTGGTTACCACTTCCAATACATTGAATATCGTTGTCTGTTTCCAGTTTTTGCAAGATCGTATTGCTGAGACGTAACCAAAAGCGGACTTGTTCGCGAATTCTACCATTGATGTCTGTTACAGACTGCTGAGCAAAAACCAGATCAGATTCACCAAGTAAGACACTCCCACTTCCCGCTAGCGATGCATTGCTACTCGCTTGAGAATCACTATGCCAAACCGATTGTTTGCAATACAAGGCACTATCAAAAAAGCTACTTGAATCATCTTTGTTGGTCACAAATCTACTGCCATCCCAGTGTTCGACTTTTAGCGGTACTTTTATCTGAGCCCCTGTATTACCAACGACATCTTGGAGGCGCATGCGACCGTAGCGAAAATCTGGCTGATTGGTAAACGCTTTGCCAGTTTCTCTCTATTACGCCACCACTTTTCACTTGCAAATCTGTGTTTTCGAAATCAACGTCATCGACCACATTGCTTGCCAACAACCCAAAGCCTTGTGTAAAAGGCCCATCAGGCTCTGTAGTGTAGGGTGTAGACGAAATCCCTTTTTTAGCGAACTCAAAACCAGATAAGGTGACATTTAAGTTTCCTAAAGACCAAGCGGGTTGTTGCCAAGTCAATGTTGAGTAATCCTTCACCCGGTCAAGGATTTCGTTGTGCGCGTTATCCACATTGAAATAAGAGACGGTGGAGACATACGCTGAATCGAACAAGCCATAATTCTGTGTTACTTGATCCGAGATATTTTGCGCCTCAACACTAAAAGCATGTTCAATGGGTTGGTTCATGTACGCGAATCCCAAATGTCCGGTCACATACGTCCAACTATTGCTGGCTAACACCAATTTCTCAGGCACAAAACGGCCGATATTACGGTAGCCCAAGTTAATATCCATTCCCAGATAATTGGCCTGTGCGTCCGCCATGACTTTCAAGCTGCCCACTTCATCCCAATAGAGCTGAGTGAAATCATAGTGTTGATTTGTGCCGCTGCCACTGTCGTGAACTTTGCTCAGTCCATTGTCTCCTTGAAGTAACACACTTGTGCTCCCTCCCATTGGGGAGTGCAAGGCACTGCTCATCTCAACGACCGCACTGGGCGCATTACTGGCAAAGAAGTTTTGGGTAATCGCTGCATTACAGTAGCTGCTGGTTTCAATCTCTCCTGAGACAGCACCACCGCTCTGCCAAACAATCGGTTTTACGTGAAGGTTAAACCGCTCAGAGGCAAGTTTGAATTTAGTCCCCGAGGATGAAGTGCCATCCATGGTCAACGCAGGCGTTTCACCACTGCAGATAGCAAACGTCCACGGGCGAGAGTTCACAACGAAACTGCCCGTCACTTCTTTTGTATTATCGGCGGGGCATCCTAGAAAACCCGCACACTCAAAACTGTCTCTCAAGGTTACCGTAAAGCTACCTGACTCAGTAATGGACAAACTATCAGACGAGATGCCAGATGAAAACGAAGGGGAATAACTCAAGTTGCCATCCAATCCGCCACTGGGGAGAACAACCACATGCGTAACACTGGGTGAGCCCGAATAATTGCTTGCCACTTGCTTCACACCCGCATCATCACAGGCCAAAATTCGCGTATGGACCGTCTCGGCTTTGCCTGCAATGACATCGACAGATGGCAACGTCAGATTGGTGGCAGGATCATAAGCCTCAAACTTAAACGGCACATATTTGAAGCGACTGCTTACTGACTTGCCACTATCATCATCCATCACAACCGTTAGAGTGTAAGGCTGGGTCAAATCGACTTGGCTAATGTCGTTAACCGCAATTTGCAGATCTAATTCGCCATTGCTGTTAGAGGTAAAATTAGGATAAAACCCACTCCCTTTGTTATTGGCCACGCTGACAGTGAAATTGCTCGCGTTAGGCGAAAGCGTGACATTAACGCCCAGACTTTCAACAACATCATTGTTGGTGGTGATAATCGAAAACTCAGGTTTATCATTACCACACATGAGTGCCAGATCCGTCGGTGGAGTCATGGTCACTTGGTAATCATCGGAAGGCTGAAAACACTGGTTATCAGTAGCAATGATTTGGGATTGATTACTCATCATCACTGACTTTGCTGTTAGCGCTCCTCGGATTGTTGCGAGATTGCTCAATCGCACCAGCACTTCGCTGTAAAGAAGCCCTATAAATTGAGAATCATTATTAAAGTCAACATTTGCATTATTCAAGTCATGAACAAAAACAATTAACTGCGCATTTTGACTTTCTCCTAGAATAGTACCCTGACTTAAATTGATTCGTTTCGCATGAATAACAACATTCTCACCTTCAGGAACAATAAGTTTCCCTCCATTATTCAAGTCAATTCTCTCAATCCAGTAAGTGCCCGTTCTAAATGTTGCTGTTCCTCTGCCGACGCTCAGACTTCCAATAGCTTCATTATTTGAAAACTCTCTATCCGTTTGCCAAAGAGAGACATTCTCAAGCCCAGAATTTGGGGCCTGAAACGTTTCAAGCTGTTGCTTTTGCACTTGTAGACCGATATCCCCAAAACACTGACTGCCATCACAGCCCGCTTGAGTATTATTCCCTTCAATATCATTGAGTTGAAATCCAATATATCGTTTGCCGTTGGAAATTGGCGCACCAGAGATACTGGCATTATTGTCTATACGGATGTTTGCATTGTAATTGCCTATCCATGTCTGAGCAGGGGAAGGGAAAAGCGAACACACCGCACTCGTTGGAGGCTTATCAAAAAGAAAGTAAGAATAAGGCTCCACAACATGAGCACGTTCAAAATCTCTCGCCATATCCTCTTCATTTATCAACGCCACTCCGGTTTTGGAAACAGAACAACGCCTTAACCAGCCACCGTTATTACCATTTCGAGTTCTCTTTGCTGCCAAGAGTGTCGGCACTTTTGTAAAACCAGAAACGGGAAAATTACTGATCTGCGTACAGCCTTCCGTAATAGGTTTAATTAGATCATCATTGATATTTAACGTATCCAACGTCGAACCTTGACCAAGCCAAAACTTGCGCCCGTTCACAAACCCCTCTCCTAAACCTGCAACAAACGCGACTTGTTCGCTATTCGCCAAATCTTCGTTTACAGAGACTTCTGAACGGTCCAACACTAAACTGAATTGACTTGTCGATGGGGAGAGGGCGATCGATGTTAACCATATTGGCTGCCCCCCAGAGCTATTGTTGCGAGATTGCACTTGGACAAGCACGCCAGGTGATGATGAAAAGTTACTTGTGAGTCCAAAGTCACTAAACCGAACCGTCTTCGCTTTATTGCTATTGGTTATGCCGCCTGCGTTGGAATAGGTTTCTGTTATGCTCCACCAAACCAGAAACGACCTTAGCTCCATTACTAAACTCTAATACACCGGGTTCAATCACTAAATAATCGATATTTTCCATTGGCGCATCAACATAAGTCACTTCCGTGCCGGTGTTGTTATTGCTGCAAACCCAGTTTCCGTTGTTTTGCTCTTTTAGACGGGTACAAGCTGCATTATGGGGAGGCAAAACCTGCTTTATGGTTGCTTGTGTATTACTGATATCCCACACTCTAAGATCAGAAGGATATTCAGTTGTTTTTGTATTAAAACTCGATCGATTCGCGTTGATCGTCGACATTACAAAAACTAAAGGTGGAGAGGTATAGGTGTTTTGAAAGATTATATTACAAGTCACCGTAGGGCCGGAAACCGTACATTTATCCGCAGGAATAGTGCCAAATTCAAATTGAGGGTTGTAGTTGATGGCCCATGAAGAGGCAGAGAAGATCATTCCCATCCAACACAAGTACAAGAGATTTCGTTTCACGATATTCATTCTTTCACCCATACTTCTTGTCTACGCTCTACTTCAACTATACCACTCCCGCAGACTGCGCTCGCCTCAACCCGATAAAAAGTCTCGCCTTGTAACGTTCCGATCGACTGACAAGTCATTTGTGGAGGACGACAAGGGCTATTAACGTTGACACTGGGAGTTGCACCACTAACAGTGTCAACGCACGCTGTCGAAACTGATGCTGAAACGCCAAGCGGATAGAGCTGAGTTAACGCCCATTCATTTGCAGATTGAGCGATAAGCCATGCCTGTGTACCTAGCTGTTTCTCGGGTTAAATTATTGCTATTAGACCAGTTAATACGCGTCAATGAAGAGGCGAGAAAACCCATCACCACAATGACGAAGATGGCGACCACCAGCATATTTCCTTGCTGCTTGTGCCTATTAGGGAACATTGAGCACCTGCACATCTTGTTGGTAGTAGCTGGTTTCATCATTCTGCACAAACGCCAGTTTAATGTGCACTAAGCCACCACGTTGTAATGTCGGCTCCAAATATTGAAACGAGGCCGATGAAACATTATCCGCGACTTGAACATTGTTGCGCATGATCCGCCCTGAAATAAAACAATATTCCACCAAACCATCCGTACTATAAATATAATGCCGACGGTTTACTGAACCACTTGACAATGAGGAGGCGGCGCCACTGATGGAATAGTAGTTCAAAACATTGGAAAAGCCGCCAACAGAATAACCAGCATTCAAATCATCTTGGCGAGTTGGATTTATCACTAAGCTTAAGTCAGCAGGTAGAGGCTCTGGAACATTAGCATTCCCAATAAGAAAGCGAATATCTGCCCCTTCCACCGCATAAAAACCCGAATAAACTATCGGATAAAAGGACAAGCAATCACCACTGTTGCTGAAACTATTCGGTACAGCATGGCGAAACTCGCGTGAAATTTTTTCTAACACAAATTGCGCTTGTGTCTGAAGACGCTGCCTATCGACAGAATCAACATAACCTTTTGCTCCCAACTCAACAAAACCCGCAATCCCCATCACTAAAATGCTACTAACAATCAGCGTCAGCACCATTTCAAATAAGGTAAAACCTCGACTTCTCATCAATAGTTCCCCTTATAAACGACTAATGGATAAGGACCATACTGACCTGCATAAATCGCCATTTCGATACGCTTCAAACCAGCGACAGCCCCATCATCAATACCATCCATATTGCCATCATAAAAAACAGAGACTTCAATGCGAAAATTAGGGTATTGACTGAGTGTGGCATCACCTAAGACGTTCACTAACGGCTTTTGCGTTAAGCCAACTGGACAATGTACTTGAGTCGACGTGGTGTACCAACAGCCGATAAAGTCATCGACATCGTTGTAGTCATTAATTTGCGACTCTTCCGCTCCCAAATTTTCCGCCGTAGTACAAAGTACACCACTTTCACCACAGCGGACTTTCCCACCATCAAAATCACTATGCTCATCAAAACCACGGGCTAGTATTTGGCTCATAAAGCCTTGCCCTAACGCAATGGCGCGCGTTTGATAGTGCGGCGCCGCGGAATTTTTCACATTGGGAAAGAGCAAACTGGTCAAGGTCACCATAGCAACGGCAATCAATACCATAGCCACAATACTTTCGATGAGCGTCATCCCTTGGTGTTTTTTCATCAGCAGCCCCCACCACTCACGTAGCCTTGGCTATTGATACAAACCGATGCACTTTCCCCGGAAGCAGAAAAGGTAATAGTGACACTATTAAGAGCAGAAACCGTCGGCCTGCAATGGATTGCCACGCAAATCAAAACGAATAGGAGAAACCGTCGACGTGACAGAAACACCATCGAGGCGCATCACATCACTGCGAGATTCCGCGGCTTGAGGCGTGGCAGCAGCAGTGCAACCTGCGGTTGAGCCTAAACAACCAACGCTGGCAGTTAACTCAAAATTTAGATTGTCAGAATTCGTGGTGTTGGACTGCATACGATAGACTTGGAGCTGGCGGATAATTGAAATCGCTTGTTCTTGAGCGACAAATACAGAAAAAGAAGCAGGGCCAGAAAAACGGCTGGCAGCGTAAACCGAGATGATGCCGAGCAGCAGAATCACCACAATCAGTTCGACTAAAGTAAAGCCCAATGTTCGACGGGGTGATGGGGTCATCGTTGTCTCACCGGGTGCAGATAGAATCCATTGATGAGTGCCAAGCGCACACTATGCGCTTGGCTATTATTTAGTTAAGGAGCAGGAGTACAATTAGCTGAAGTTGTCTCAATCTCTACTTTAGCTGGAGAATTTGCACCAGTAGCCTCTGAATAGCGAACACAACTACCGCTGTAATTTGCTATGCCATAAACAATAGTTGCATTCGTTCCTACAGAGCCAGTAGTGCTTAACTCTACAAACTCTCCAGATTGCTCAATCGTAGAGCCGATACCTGCAGATGTAGCAATTGGATAACCAAATGAATATGGAATATTGTCAATTGACGTAACCGTAGCACTTGCTGCAACATACTGTTTTGATTCAATACCTTTAATAGCCGCTTTACCATAGGAAATTCCCATAGCACCTTGGATTGCACCTTGTAGTCCCTTAAGAGTCGCATCGCGCGCGTCGCCCTGAAGATTCAGAAAACGAGGCGCTGCAGTGACTGCTAGGATACCCAAAATAACTATTACCACCACCAATTCGATTAGGGTGAAACCGCCTTGTCTTTTCATAGTGTTCTCTCTCTATGTTCACTCATCAACGCAGGATTACTGCAACGTTACGGTCACACGACCATTTTTCACTTCATATTCAAACTGATGAGCGGTGTTGCCATCCAGTTGAATATAGGTACATTTGGCATCGGTGCTGTTGGCCGACGCCGAATATTTAAAACCGCTGTCGCTGCTGGTACTTGAACCAGCGATGCCCACTTTCGGTGGGTTTTGCAACAGATTATCCATTAAGTCTACACACATTTGGTCAGTTAGCGCACTCGGGTAGCTTGAGGCATCGCCCGCTAATCCCCACGGGTAGCCATCGCGAAAGCCAGTGTCATTGCCCGAGGCATCTTTACTGCGCGTTAACCAAAAGTCTACTCCGTCGTAATTGACGTTGTTTTGATCCTGACCACCAATCGTAACAGAAGGGCGTGCCTGCGCTTCCCATTGCGCGCGAGCAGAAAGTACGCCAGTGGCAAAACCGCCCGCTACGCCTTCCACACTGGCTTTTTTCGCTGCATCGGTAACATCTAGAAAACGCGGTAAAGCGGCTACCGCCAGCAAACCGACCACAACGATCACCACCACCAATTCAACTAAAGAAAAACCGCTTTGTTTCTGCTTCTGTTTCATAACAAACCTTCTATTAACTGCTTACTCATTATACCCACTTCTGCAAGAGGATACACAGCAAGGCGTCAAAAAAACTCACTCTGACAAAATATCGGCGCTGATTTTTTGTATTTTATCTTTTTGATAAACCACAATTATCTGCTTAAAAACATAATTAAACTCACATTGATAAGCTTGATTTATCCATCGCTCGCGCACAGATTGCAGTGACGAGTCCAAAATCTTGCCATCCGGATAATGCAATGCCAGCCAACGCTGACAGGCAAACTGCTCCTGCTCATCAACTAAAGGTACCCAACCGTAGCGCGTAAGTGGAACGGCTTGCCCCTCCACCACAATCTGTGCAGGCTTTCCCTGCAAAAGCCATTCCTGCTTATACTGATTGGCCACTTCCAGCATGCGCCGCGCCGCCAGTTTCCGTTCCAGCCTTGTACGCTTCCAGCTCAACGGGCTGCCATACGCGAGCAAAAACGGCCACGATACTCGCAACAATCGACATCCACATCACAAACAGCATCAATTGTTTAAACACGGCTAACCCTTAATCGCATCGAGCATTCCCCACATCGGCAGGAAGATGCCCAGCGCCAGCACCAGCACCATCGAGGCGACCACCACCAGCAAAATCGGTTCGATGCGCGCCGTAAGGGTTTTGAGATCGTAATCCACTTCACGATCATAAAAGTCCGCCACTTCGAGCAGCAGCTCATCAATCCGCCCGGTCTCTTCACCGACCGAGATCATCTGGATCACCAGCGGGGTAAAAATGCCGCTGTTAATCGCCGTAGCGGAGATGGCGCTGCCCGCTTCGATCGCCGCTTTCATTTCCAAAATACGCAGTTCGAGAAAGCGGTTACCGATCGCTTCCGCCGACAGTGCCAGCGACTGGTTAAGCGGCACGCCCGCTTTTAGCATCAGCGCAAAGGTACGCGAAAAACGCGACAACTGCGCCCGGTTGACCACGCCGCCGACCACGGGCAATTTCAAGCGCCACTTGTCCCAGCGCTCTCTGCCGTTACTGGTGCCGACCCAAGCGCGAAACGCGAATACTAAGCCGACAATGCCGCCGAGCAGTAGCATCCAGTAGTTAACAAAAAACTCCGACATGCCAATCAAAATGCGCGTTGGTAATGGCAGATCAACCCCAAAGCGGCTAAACATCGAGGCAAACTGCGGGATCACTTTGACGTTGAGCACAAACATCGCCACCAAAATAAAGCTGATTACAAACGTCGGATAACGCATCGCGGTTTTGATCCGTTTGCGCGTTTCCAGATCTTGCTCATAGTAAGTAGCCAGTTGCTGCAACGCTTGATCTAGCCGACCTGTATTCTCACCAACGTTGATCATCGAAACAAACAGCGGGCTAAACACCTTACTGTGCATCTGCATCGCCGCCGACAAACTGCGTCCATTGGTCAGCTCTGTCACCACCTCTTCCAGTGCCGCTTTGAGCTGTTTGTTTTCGCAGTTTTGCACCAGACCGCGCATTGAGCGCAGCAAAGGCACGCCCGCCTTGGTGAGGCTAAAAAGTTGGCGACAAAACAGCACCAAAATTTCCAGTGGAATGGCGGGCGTCAGCAAACTGCGCAGATCAAACTGGCTGCCGCCGGCACTTTTGCCTTGGCGAATCTCAATCGGAATAATGCCACGGCTCATCAACTGCTCGGCCGCCGCCTCGGAGGTGACCGCATCAATCTGTCCGCTGGTTTTGTTGCCCTCTAAAGTGCGCCCTTGATACCGAAATGTCGCCATAATGTCCCTTAAAGCAGAATCGCATCAGCGTGGCCGGAGGTATCCCCTTCGCCCAGCGTCATCACTTCATCAAGACTCACCACCCCTTGCAGCGCCAGCTCCATCGCCGACGCCAACAACGGTTTGTAGCTTTCGCTGCGTCTCGCTGCCTCGGCAAAACCAACCGCATTATTGGCGCGTAGTGCGTCCATCATGCTGTGATCGAGCTCCAACATTTCAAACACACCGATCCGGCCACGATAGCCGGTTAAGTTGCAGTTTCTGGCAACCTCGCCCTTTGACAAAGCGCGCTTCGGTCTGATTAGGAAAGCGCTGACTCAGCCACGCTTGGCGTGCCTCATCAACGCTGTCTTCGGTTTTGCAATCGGGACAGATGCGCCGCACCAAACGCTGCGCGACCACCGCACGCACCGCGCTGGCGACCAAATAACCCGGCGCGCCCATGTCTATCATGCGTAGCGCGCTATCCACCGCGTCATTGGTGTGCAGGGTACTCAGCACTAAGTGACCCGTCAGGGCGGCGCGCAGGCCAATCTCAACCGTCTCCTGATCACGCATTTCACCAATCAAGATGATGTCTGGATCTTGGCGCAAGAAGGTGCGCAGCACGGTAGAAAAGTCGAGATCGATCTTCGGGTTGATCTGCACTTGGTTCACCCGAGACAGGCGATATTCAACCGGATCTTCGGCGGTAATGATCTTTTTGCCCGGCTGATTGAGCTCGGTAAGCGCGCCATACAAGGTGGTGGTTTTGCCCGAACCTGTTGGCCCAGTAACCAAGATCATGCCGTGCGGGCGTTTTAACTGGCGGCGCAATCTCAGCAGAAGATCCTCCGGTAAACCGGACTCTTCCAACTTGCGCACTCCGCTCGACTGATTGAGCAAACGCATGACCACCGATTCGCCGTATTGCACTGGCATGGTGGAGAGACGCACGTCAACCGACTGCCCTTTGGCGCGAATGTTAAAGCGCCCATCTTGTGGCAGACGCTTTTCTGAAATATCCAGATTGGCCATCAACTTAAGGCGCAGTACCAACGCAGGCGCAATGTTGACTTCGTTGAGTAAGGTTTCATGCAAGATGCCATCGATGCGCTGACGCAAACGCAGTACATTGGCATCCGGCTCGATGTGAATGTCGGACGCAGCGACCTGAATCGCATCTTCAAACATCGAGTTGATCAGCTTCACGACCGTCACTTCGTCGCTGTCGTCGTCTTCGAGGCTGTAATCAAAGCTGTCGTTGCCTTGATGCTCGGCCTGCAGCTGTTCGGCGAAGCTGGCGATCTCTTTAGTGCGGCGATAATAGCGGTCAAAGCTTTCCACCAGTTGCCGCTCAGGCGCGATGACAAACTCCAACCCGTACTGACCGAGCTGACCAAGCAGTGCTTCCTGCGCAATCAGATCGGCGGGATCACTCATCGCCACGCGCAAGGTGTCACCTTGCTGGCCAATCACCAACGCACGCAGACGGCGAGCATGCACCTCGGGCAGCAGTTGCACTGCATCAATGTCCACCATGGCACGGCTTAAATCGATCAGCGGCAGATTGAGCTGTTGAGAGAGAAACGCCAGCATTTGCTGTTCGGTGAGAAAGCCGAGGTCAATAAGCGTATCACCAAGCTTGCGGCCACTGCTGCCTTGCACGCTCAACGCCTGATTGAGTTGGGTTTCGTTGATTATCCCCTCTTCAACCAGCAAATCACCCAGTCGTTTTCTTAAGCGAACTTTCATTGCACACTCTCCAACTCTTGCAATACTTTGAGACGCTCTTGAATAAAGCGCTGCGACTGACTGGAAATGCCCATTTTTTGCAGTGCTGCTTGGTAAGAGACCTGGGCATCTTTTAACTGCAAGGCGCGCTCTTGCTGTATTGCCACGCCCAACCACCAGCGCGCATTGTCGCTGTCTAGCTGAATCAGTTGCTGATAACTCTCTAGTGCTATCTCGTCTTTTTTCAGTTTTTGCGCCAGCGCAGCGCGCATCGCCAAATAGTCTTGGCTCGGTGCAGCGCTTAGTGCCAACAAAGGGCTAAGCGCCGCTTCTTCTTGATCGGCTTTGAGTAACATTTTCGCCAGCGCCAAACGCAGCGTTTCGCCTTCCGGGTTAAGGTTGATGCCAGTTTGCAATAGCTCATACGCTTTGCGGTTATCCCCTTTGCCAAAATAGAGCGTCGCCAATTTTTGCCGCGTCATTTCATCGTTAGCGGTGTAGCGCAGCGCTTCGTTGTAGGACGACAAAGCAGTTTGCAGATCGCCCGCATCGAGCGCTTTTTCCGCGCGGCTGACCGACTTTTCGGCCAGTTGTGCAGGTGTCAGCTCCACTTGCTCAATCACCATAGTGGCGCTCGGGGCTGCGGGGGCGCTTGCGTTGTTGCTCTTTGCTCTCGTCGCTTGCGGCTTTTCTGCGGCTGTCGCTGCCATAGCGGCGGGCTTAGTAGTTGTGCTTTTCTCTTGCACAACCGGGCGAGTAGGCAGAGCGCGCTTTTCGTCTGCCTGCTTATGCGCGCTCATGTTTTTTTGTTGTTCTGGCTTTTTCTGCGCGGTGGGAACGGCGGAGAAAGGCTCCGCTAGCGTGAGTAACTCGGCTGGCGGCGTTTTTAATGTCGGAGACAGAGTCGCTGCGGCCTGAGTCGGCGCTGCGCTTGGCGCGCTAACGGCCATGTGGGTTATCGGCGCTTCTTGCATCGACGTCGACTGCGTAACAGCCCAGCCTCCCACGGCGAGACTTAAGCTAAAACCGACAACGATCCAGAGAAAAGGCTTGCTGGACGGCAGACGCGGAATCTCCGCCCGTTGCAATTGAGCTGTGGTTTGTTTTTTGCTCGCCAGATCGGCCAGCGCTTGGTTAATTTCGCTCAAGTATGACTCCATCCCCACCAAATCGGGGTCGTAAACATCGGTTTGCAGGCATCAAAGGTGTCCTGCATCGCCAGATAGAGATGACGGTTTGTCACCACCGCACTTTGCTGCTGATAGGCCAGTAATAACGCTTTGTGGCAAAGCTGATTCATCAGCCTCGGGATCCCTTTTGCGCTGCGCCAAAGCGCTTTTTTCTGCTCCAGAGTCAGCAAATCACTCCTGCCACCGGCTTTACTCAGCCGATTATCAAGATACGCCACCCCTTCTGCCACCGTGAGTGGGCGCAAGGTACAATTGAAGGTGATGCGCTGGCGCAGCTGTCTGAGCTCGTGCTGCGCCATGCGCTCATCCAGCTCTGGCTGACCAAACAGGACGATCTGCAACAGTTTATCTTGCTCGGTTTCCAAATTGCCAAACAGGCGCAGTGTTTCCAGCGCCTCGAGTGGCAGCGCCTGCGCTTCATCAAGCAAGAGCACCGTCGACTTGTGATCGCGCTTGGCGGCAATTAACGCCTGCTGAATGCGTGGCACTACATCGATGCTCTCCACTGAGCTTAATCCAAGCTCTCGCGCCACCGCCATTTGCAGCTCGCTGCCAGAAAGCACCGGAGTGGGCAGATAGACCAGTTGCGTGCGCTCACTTAGCTGCTCAATCAACATGCGGCACAGCATGGTTTTTCCCGTGCCCACTTCACCGGTCACTTTGATCACCCCTTCGCCCATCTCCAGTGCCGTGAGCACGGTTTGAATCGCCTCATAGTGAGGTGCCAAGCCTAAAAACAGCTCGGTATTGGGCGTTAACGAAAACGGCGCAAAGTGAAAACCAAAGTGTTGCCAATACATGTTTTTTCCGCAGTTATTCTGGGAACCATTCTTGCAGCAGATCGCGCGAACGCTCTAACTCTTTCTGCCACGTGTTGACACCAACCACCGTTGGTTTAAGCAAAATCACCAGCTCGGTTTTTTGTGTCAGCTTGTTGGTATTGCGAAACAGATGCCCCAAGGCAGGAATATCGCCTAAGAAGGGCACTTTCGATACTCGATCGATGGTGTTCGATTTCATCAAGCCACCAATCACCACTACATCCCCATCGCGCGCGCGGATCACTGAGTCCGATTCACGAATGGAGCTTTTGGCAAGTGGTAGCGACACATCGGAAAAATTCCCGCCTAATTTGAGATTTTTGACGTCGGTTTCGACTTCGATCACCGCTGGGTGGACATGCAAGAAAACATTGCCGTTATCATCAATTTGCGGCGTAACATCGAGAGAAATGCCGGAGAAGAACGGGGTTAACGTCACTTCCGGCGCGACATTGGCGCTGTCTCCGGAACCCGCGACACTCGACATTGCCGTTACATAATACTCATCGCTGCCGACTTTAATCACCGCTTTCTGATTGTTCGCCGCCGTCACTCTCGGGCTAGATAAAACGTTAAGATCGCCTTGGGTCGACATAAAACTCAGTACTGCTTCAAAACTACCACCTGAAACCACCATGTTGCTTTGACCACCAAGCAGTGAGCCAATTGAGCTTAACCCCGGTAGAGTCTGAGTCAATATATTGCCGTTATCATCTTTGGTGATGGCCCCTGAGCCAATTTGATATTGTGTTCCACCCGATGAGGTAAACATTTTTGACCAATTGATCCCTTGCTGATAGCCATCACTTAGGGTCACTTCCAAAATTTTCGTCTCGAGGATCACTTGGCGCTGCATACGCTGCTGGGAGACGCCCAAAAACTGACGCACTTCGCGAATCTCATCTGGGTAGGCGCGTACGGTGATCACACTGGCTTGTGGCGTCACCACCACACTTTGCCCGTCACCTGAGCCAATCAGGCGACTGACCGCTTGCTGCAATAAGGGCCAGAAATTACTTTCGGTAACCGTGTCAATACGAGTCCCGCCCCCCGCCGTCGTTGAGCTATCTTTAGAGCTACCCGATGAATTACTGCTGGAATCACTGGAACTGTTTGAACTCGATTTCGATGAACTGCTAGAGCCACTGGAACCGCTGGACGTTACTGAGCTGGTGACAATACTGGTCAGAGAGCGGCCAGAGCGTTGAAACTGGATATAGTCAACCGGGATCGTCACGGTGCGCAGCCCTGCCGGATAGACTTGGATCACTTTGCCCGTTTTGACCACATCGTAGCCATACATGTCTTGCACTACGGATAAGATGTCATCGAGAGTCACATCGCTGACATTCAGAGTAATGCGACCAGCCACATTTGGATGGACAGCAACACTAAATTCGGTGCCTTTGACCAGAGAGGCAAAAAAAGCGCGCGCTTCAACTTGGTTAGCTTGAATGCGAAAACGCTTCAGGGTTTTGTCGCTATTATCGAAGTCGTCATTGCCCAGTTCCGGCATCAGATCGTCTTGCACCGACGCGGGCAGCTCATCGAGCGCGCGACTGTTGCTTTCATTGATTGATTGATTCAAGGTCTGCTTAATCTCAACAGGATCGCGATGCCCCATGGCACAACCAAGCAAAGAGGCTGAGACGATTCCAACTACAATCTTTCGCATCATTTGATTCAACCTTACTTATTGTTTTACATCTAAATTAAACAGTTCAAGCTGCCATTGGCGCGTACCTTGCGCTAACGTCACTACCTCAGGAGTCACTTTCTGCACGCGAAAACCGCGCAACACATCACCGCGGGCGACGACTTGGTCATCCATCACCGCCACGCATTCGCGCTCACTCTCACACACGATACTTTGCAAATTCGGTAAACTCACTGTCCGATGGGTCGACTGGGCTTGCACTGGCGCAGGCGCCATCCACGACAGCGGCGCAGTTGGGTCTTGCGCGGCCCAACTTGGCAGCGTTAGCAAGCACAGCCACAACATCACTATTCTAACCACCGATAAACTCCTGTCTCGTGCCCAAGGTATACACTTGCAGAATCAATCGCGCCTGCGGATAGTTTTCTACCTTGTAATGGAAACTGCGCCAATAATAGTTCACCGGTAGGTTCTCCAGTTGATTGAGATAATTGACCACTGCAAAGTAGCTGCCAGTCAGCTCAAGGCGCACGGGGTGGACGTAGTAGCCCGAGTAAGCCGAGTTTTGCGCATCGCCACCAATGGGCTCTGCGGTTAACGACTCCAGTGAGACCAATTTGATGCCGCTACTGGTGTCGAGCACGCTTTCCAAAAGGGCCGCCATCTGGCTCGGCGAGATCAAATTGCTCACCACCTCTGAAAGCTGCATGTCGAGCTCTTGGCTTCTTTGCATTAGGTTCTTAAGTTCAATATCGACCTCTTGGTTAGGATCTTTATTCAGCTTAGCCTGAATCACCAGCAGCTCCCCTTCATGGCGCTGGTTATTCAACACCAGTGCTGATAACTGCGTTTTTTGCGCTTCCAACGCTTTCCACAAAGGTTCAAGCAGCAGTGTCGAAACGCTAAGCACTATCACCACCAAACCACACAGGGTAATCAAGCCTTTTTCTCGGCCACTCAATGCGATGAACTTGTCGTTAAGTTCTTTCCACCACGAAGTCATTATTTACCCTCTGCGCGAGTTCTGAGTTCAAAGGTAATCACATCCTGTTCATTGCGGCCTAAACGAACTTTTTCAAAGTTACGACCAACTAAGCTCACTTCCTGCTTAAACTGGTTTACCCAGTTGGGCACCACACTGGCACTACGAGCCAGCCCTTTTAAATCGAGTCGATCATGCGTGATGTAGATGTCGCTCAGAGAGATGTCATTTCTGCCCAGTTTAGCCAGCGCTTGCATGATATCTGAGTAACCACCTTGGCGAGATTGATCATAATTGCCGACCGCCGCCAACGAAGCTTGCGTGGCCTGAATTTGCTGCTTTAAGCGTTCCACTGCGGCGAGCTTTTCTGCAGACGGTTTATGCGCCGCCAATTTTGCCTGCTGCGCGGCCAACTGCTGCTTAAATTGTTGTGCTTGTGCTTGTGCAACGGCCAACTCTTGAGCGAGCTGCGCCTGCTGCCAGCGCGCCAATCCATACATGCCACCAAGAACAAGCGCAGCGAGAAACCAAGAGGCAAGTAGCGTGGTGAGATTAAAGCGAGCTCGCTTTGGCTTGAGATGTTCTGGGTAAAGATTAACCGAGGGCAATCCGAGTGAACGTGCCGTATTGACGACGATTTGCCCGCACTGCAGTGCTGGCGAGGCGAGCACAGACGTTGTCGCAGTCAGACGCTCACTCAGTGCGGCCACCAGCGCATTTTGATCTTCATCGTCACAGCAGATTTTCAGTTGATTGAGCGTCACCCCTTTCAATTGTGAGGAGAGGTAATCCATTGAACGCTGCAACTCCAGCGCCAGTCCATCAAGTTGCAAGGCACTGGCGGACTCCCCCGTCAGTGGCGGGTAGACAGAGCGGATGGTGCGCTGAAAAGTGGGGGTATAATCCACGAATGCGCCGAGTTTAAACTGCCCTTTATGGCTGCGTTGCAGCAAAATGAAGTTCGCCAAATCGCCTGCGCTGTGCGCCCATACCTCATCTTCAGGAATAATGGCATCCAATTCGCATTGATTGCGCAGAAGCACGTCGATAATTTTATCGACTACTTTTTTGGCCAATACGTAGACTTGGATCTTGTTGTCACCGGGCAACAAGCGCCCATCGGCGACAATGTCGCTCACTCTCTCAGAGATGAGATCTTTGACAAGAAAAGGCAGCGCCGCAGGCCATTCGCTGCGTGGAATCGCGGGCTTATCTAACTGGAAGATTTGGTAGTGATGGCTGGCCAGAAACGATAGAAACTCGCTGCCCTGGCGTGGCTTTCAGTTGCAAAAGATGCGCTAGGCTTTTTTCCCAGCTACTACTGATAGGCTCAACGTGTGCGGGTTGGTCGTGTTGTGCGCTCGAGGCAAAATAGACCGCATCGGGCTGCAATAAGGCAACATGATGATGGCCTTGCTGAGACTGGCCTTTCAGCTTCGCGAACAACGACTGCACATTCATTTAGAGTTCCACTTATTTCCGTCGCCAGCGATTACGTCTCCCTGGCTTGACTTGTTTATCTTCATTTTTCACTGGCGGCGGCAGCAGTTGCGATTCTTGGCTAAAGTAGCGTCCCTGGCCACCGTGAATGCCTAACTCAACTAAGGTGTCCCACTCTTGCTGGGTCTCCACACCGACCGCAATCACCCGAGCCTTTGTACCTTCACCAGCACCCAGCATACTGCGCACAAACAGTTGATTTTCATGCCGCTTTTCGATGTTTTTTGCCAAGCTTCGATGCAGTTTCAAATAATCTACGTGCAGATCTTTCAGATAATGAGTACTGACGATGGTTCTACCAGCTTGCCCGACCACCAACTGACAACCTAAGCCTTTGAGCATTTTTGCTACTGGTCGCATATAGTCGAGGTGTCGCACCAGATGGCTTTCAACAAACTCGAAGCTTAATAAAGCGCGCTGTTCACTAGTTAACTGTAGCAGTTCATCACGGAACCATTTGAAATGGCGGCGGTTTGCAAAAGGAGTGACATTCACATTCAGAGAAAAAGGCACGCTCTGCTGAGTGGACGAACGCAAAAAACCAAATGCTTTACTTAACACCGCCCTATCCATTTGGCTTTCAAACCCGACTTGCTTGAGCGCCGACATGTACCTCGACGCTTTCACAATCCCATTTTCCGGATCGTGAATTCGGCACGTTAATTCAGTATGTAGTAAATCCAACTGATTGTTATTTAATAGATAAGCGGGCTGTCCAAAGAGTAACACACTTTCAGCATGCAGTGTTGTCTCAAAAATGGTACGCCATTTCACGCTGCCGCGGATCTCATCGATCTGGTTCCACTTTTTAAAGCGACTCCAGTTGTTATTGTTCTGCAGTTGCGCACTGCGCAGGGCGGTTTCCGCTTCGTTCATGATCTGGTTGTGGCGCTCCCCTTCCTGATACATAGTGATACCGATATGGCACCAGTTCTCTTTGTCGAGAGGATACGGCGGGTGCAGTTTTTCCAGTTGACGAATACACTGTGAAGCAAGGTTGGCCACATCTTTAGCACTTTGATGGGGAATAAAGAGTGCAAAATCGGCGTTGTAATAGCGAGAAAAGACCACATCGGGATAACGTTGCACAAGATTGGACAGCAAACTGCCCACTTCGACAATGAACTCATCGGCGATCAGTTTGTCATTCTCTTCCAATACGCTTTTCCAATCGGCAATACGTACCAGCACCACACCACCTTGCGCACCGCTCTCTTGTAACGCCGACTCTAATTTGTTGTCGAACAACACGCGATTGGCTGTGCCTGTCAGCTTATCAAGAAAAGTCTGGGTACGAATAAAGGTATCAAAGCGGCTACGTTCTTGCCGTGCATCTTGCAGCTCTTCAATTAAACGATCCAACGCTTCACTGGCCGTGTAGGGCCACTCTTGCTCGTCACCTTTGGCAAACTGTTCGACCCTTCCGGCTAAAATCATCCGCCCACGCTCTTCGAGCAACTCTGAGCCATGCAACTGCGCTTTTAACCATTTCAGGCCGCGCATTAAGCAGAAGATGATTAACCCGACCGCTAGGGTGATCGACCAAAACGCTTGCAGCGAGTAACCAAAACCAACATAAGGTGGCACCGCTTTAAATTCGACGTGATAACCGGGATTGCGTTCGAGCTGATAACGTTGCTCGTAAAGGCGATTGGGGTCAATTTGTGGCGAAGTATCTTTGAAACGGTAAACCACGCCGGAATCGGTGGAAAGCTTCATTTCGACAATGTTGGACGCTTGCAGCATTTTGGGCATCCAGCGCTGCATGGAATAGGCGGCATCCGGATCTTCCATCTCCTTGTCCAGCACTTCGACAATGCCAGCCAAATAGTGGTTGAGATATTCCTGCCCAAGCCGTTTAAACGACAACGTGCCGCCGACAAAAAGAATGAACATGGCGCTGATCACGATGACAGTGACGAAAGCCACGAGGCGAGTGCTAAGCTTGAGAGTTGGGGTATACCTCATGAATACCGAATTCCTTTTCCATTCATCATATACCGTATTGATCTATATATACTTGATAAGAGAATGGTTAACAATCTAATGACTTAAGATGTGAGAAGTGTCATTGAAAAAGCCGCGGGATCGCGGCTTTTGGTAGGTCTCAAGTAACCGTCAGAAAGGAATATCGTCATCGAAATCCATTGGCGGTTCGTTGTACTGCGGCTGAGATTGCTGCGGCGCATGCTGCTGTGCAGGTGCTTGATATGACTGCTGCTGATGCGCGGCTGGCTGTTGCGGCTGTCCCCACCCACCTTGCTGCTGCGCTTGAGGTGCACCACCCATCGCTGGCGCGCCGCCTTGCTGGCGTCCACCCAGCATCTGCATCACACCGCTGTAGCCTTGTACCACAATGTCCGTTGAGTAGCGATCTTGACCATTTTGATCTTGCCATTTGCGCGTCTGCAATTGGCCTTCAATGTAAACCTGAGAGCCTTTACGCAGGTATTCACCTGCGACTTCAGCGAGTTTTCCATACAGGGTAACACGATGCCATTCCGTTTTTTCACGCGGTTCGCCAGTCGCTTTGTCGCGCCAAGTTTCCGAAGTAGCAACGGTAATGTTAGCCACTGCACCGCCGCTTGGCATATAACGAATTTCAGGGTCGTTCCCTAGGTTCCCTACCAAGATTACTTTATTAATTCCACGGCTGGCCATGATGTGCTCCGTTTAAGCTGTCGGTACTAAATTTTAGCGCATTAGGATAGCACGCTTTGTCTGTGGTAAAAACAGTCAAAAGAGTGTCTGATTTAACACTCAGCAATAAAAGCCTCATCGCGCATTTTTTCAGAGCAGCTAAACGCTTTTTCTCTCTGACAAACTGCTCATTTACTTACCGCTTTGAAACTCGACGCATTTCATTTCAGCCCTGCTGGTATTGACCTGCCATCAATGACAATTTCTCACTCATCCCCCTTGTCATTAGGTCAACTTTTATCTTTCGGAGCCACACATGAGAAAATCCTCCTATGCCAGAAGCTTGTTCTTTCTCCAGCGAGCAAACGCACAACCCCCAGCATTTATTGATACCTTAGCGCGCGCCATCGAGCTTCCCATACCAGCAATTACCACAGAAACCTTGATGCGAACCGATCCCTTGCACCGTAACCGCATCTTGTTGATCGACTATCAAGAACACAAAGTATTGCTGTTACAAATTAGAAATCTGCCACTGATCTGCAAAAACTTTGAAACCATCATTTTCAACGTACCAAAACGATTGAGCACCGATGAGCTGCTCGGCCTTGGACAGAGCAAAGCGGTTTTCTACGCAGATTGCAGCATGGAAAAAATTGCCGAAGGCGTTATTGCCGTGATTGAAGGGCAAAACTGGCTACCTCGCCACGTTCAGGCGCAGCTTCTGCATTACTACCGCAATATGTTCAACACCCATACCGCACCCGCCAATGTAGATTTGACCATTCGCGAAATTCAAGTGCTACGCTGCTTACAAGCAGGAGCGAGCAATGCTCACATCGCCGAAGATCTGTTTATCAGCGAGTACACGGTCAAATCACATCTTTATCAGATTTTTAAAAAGCTCTCGGTAAAAAATCGTCTTCAGGCCACCGCCTGGGCCGATCAACATCTACTCTCGTAACAAAATCTACTCTCGTAACAAAATGGGCAGAATTTGTGGTTTGTTTATAGGGCATCGCTCGCTCTCGGGTTAGAATCGCAGCATCTTATGCAGCCAACCGTGCAGCGAGCGCCCTTTCATGCGCCTGTCACACTCAGTTTGCTATCGTAATGGGCTGCAACCACAGTTAAAGGACGCCGTTTGATGATTAAGAAATGCCTCTTTCCTGCCGCTGGTTATGGCACACGCTTTTTACCAGCGACTAAATCCATGCCAAAAGAGATGATGCCTGTGGTGAATAAACCGCTGATTGAATATGGTGTTGATGAAGCCATTCAGGCGGGAATGACTGGGATGTGTATCGTCACTGGTCGCGGTAAGCACTCGATCATGGATCACTTCGATAAAAACTACGAGCTAGAGCATCAAATCAGCGGCACTAATAAAGAGGTTTTGCTTGATGACGTGCGAGCACTGATCGACGCGGCCAACTTCACCTATATCCGCCAACGAGAAATGAAAGGCTTAGGCCATGCGATTCTCACCGGGCGTGAGCTTGTCGGTGACCAACCTTTTGCCGTGGTGCTGGCCGATGACTTGTGTGTCAACCAAGAACAAGGCGTGCTGGCACAAATGGTCGCGCTATTTAAACAGTTCCGCTGCTCAATCGTCGCCGTGCAAGAAGTTCCAGAGAACGAAACACACAAATACGGCGTGATCGCTGGCGAAATGATTAAAGATGATCTATTTCGTGTGGACAACATGGTTGAAAAACCAGAACCCGGAACCGCGCCAAGTAATTTGGCGATCATTGGCCGCTATATTCTCACTCCCGACATTTTCGATTTGATCGAACAGACAGAGCCCGGCAAAGGCGGCGAAATCCAGATCACCGACGCACTCTTAAAGCAAGCCAAATCGGGCTGCGTATTGGCATACAAGTTCAAAGGACGCCGTTTTGATTGCGGCAGTGTCGAAGGCTACATTGAGGCCACCAACTACTGCTACCAGAACCTTTACTTGAAAGATGAGAAGAAATCGGAACTCGGCAAACAGTCGACTAAACGCCAGCGCTAAAGCGCCATTTGATCGCTTCTATCTATTGTGACGGCGCGGTTGAACTGCGCCGTTTTTAACTGTTTTTTTATCCAGTATTTTATTGCACATTTCTCACACTATGTAATACTTGCTCCACTTGGTATTTCACAGAGCATTGAAGATGGACAAGATAGAAGTTCGCGGAGCACGTACTCATAACCTAAAAAATATCAATCTCACCATTCCCCGAGACAAACTGATCGTCATTACGGGCTTATCCGGCTCAGGTAAGTCGTCCCTTGCCTTCGATACTCTCTACGCCGAAGGGCAACGGCGTTATGTAGAATCACTCTCGGCTTACGCGCGCCAGTTCTTATCTCTGATGGAAAAGCCGGATGTGGACCACATAGAAGGGCTTTCGCCAGCGATCTCCATCGAGCAGAAATCCACCTCACATAACCCTCGTTCTACCGTCGGTACCATTACCGAAGTGTATGATTACCTGCGTCTGTTGTACGCACGGGTCGGCGAACCGCGCTGCCCTGAGCACAAAGTGCCGCTGGCAGCGCAGACCGTGAGCCAAATGGTCGACAAAGTGCTGGAGATGCCCGAGGGCAGCAAAATGATGTTGCTGGCGCCGATCGTCAAAGAGCGCAAAGGCGAGCACGTTAAAACGCTGGAAAACCTCGCCGCGCAAGGCTTTATTCGTGCTCGTATCGATGGCGAGACGTGCGACCTGTCCGATCCACCGACACTCGAATTACACAAAAAACATACCATTGAAGTGATCGTTGATCGCTTTAAAGTGCGCGCCGATCTGCAACAGCGTCTGGCAGAATCGTTTGAAACGGCACTAGAGCTCTCCGGTGGCATTGTGGTTGTGGCACCCATGGAAGGTGAAGGCGAAGAGATCGTCTTTTCGGCCAACTTTGCCTGTCCGCACTGTGGTTACAGCATGCAAGAGCTAGAGCCTCGCCTGTTCTCTTTTAACAACCCCGCTGGCGCCTGTGGCACTTGTGACGGTTTGGGCGTGCAGCAATATTTTGATCCAGACCGAGTGATCCAAGATGCCAATCTCAGTTTGGCACAAGGTGCGATTCGCGGCTGGGATCAAAAAAACTATTACTACTATCAAATGCTCACTTCGCTGGCTGATCATTATGGTTTTGATCTGCATGTGCCGTTCAACACTTTGTCGAAAAAGATCCAAGAGATCATTCTCAAAGGTTCGGGCCGTGCTGAAGTGGAGTTCAAATACATCAATGACCGCGGTGATATTCGCGTTAAACGTCATCCGTTTGAAGGCATTCTCAATACTCTGGAGAGACGCTACCGCGACACCGAATCCAACTCGGTGCGCGAAGAGTTAGTTAAATACATTTCGACCAAGCCATGTGCCAGTTGTGGCGGTACTCGCTTGCGTTTAGAAGCGCGCAACGTGTTCATCAACGACACCACCTTGCCGCAGATTGTCGAACTCAGCATCGCCGAGGCATTGGCCTTTTTTGCCAATCTCAAGCTTGAAGGGCAACGCGCGCAGATCGCAGAAAAAGTGATGAAGGAGATCAACGACCGCTTACAGTTTTTGGTCAATGTTGGCCTCAATTATCTCAACCTGTCGCGCAGCGCAGAAACCCTCTCAGGCGGTGAGGCGCAGCGCATCCGCTTAGCAAGTCAAATTGGTGCAGGTTTGGTGGGGGTGATGTATGTGCTCGATGAACCCTCCATCGGTCTGCATCAGCGCGACAACGAACGGCTGCTGAAAACGCTCAATCACCTGCGCGACTTAGGTAACACTGTCTTAGTGGTTGAACACGATGAGGATGCGATCCGCATGGCCGATTACGTGATTGATATCGGCCCGGGTGCCGGGGTGCACGGCGGACAGATCGTCGCTGAAGGCAGTGTTGACGAGATCATCGCCAATCCGGATTCACTTACGGGTCAATACCTGAGCGGCGTGAAAGAAATTGCTGTACCACGTGAGCGCACCCCGTACGATGCGAGCAAAACCGTCGAGTTGATCGGCGCGAGTGGCAACAACCTGAAAAACGTCAACCTCTCGGTGCCCGTGGGTTTGTTTAGCTGCATCACCGGCGTATCCGGTTCTGGCAAATCCACACTGATCAACGACACCTTCTTTAAAATCGCCCACACCGCGCTCAATGGCGCCACCACTGCTCAACCCGCGCCGTACAAAAGCATTAAAGGGCTGGAGCATTTTGATAAGGTGATTGATATCGACCAGAGCCCGATTGGTCGCACGCCGCGCTCAAACCCGGCCACCTATACAGGCATTTTTACCCCGATCCGCGAGCTGTTCTCGGGCACGCAAGAGTCTCGTTCACGGGGTTACAAGCCCGGGCGCTTTAGTTTCAACGTGCGGGGCGGTCGCTGTGAAGCCTGTCAGGGCGATGGCGTGATCAAAGTCGAGATGCACTTTTTACCCGATGTGTACGTGCCGTGTGATGTGTGTAAAGGCAAGCGTTATAACCGCGAAACACTGGAAGTGCGCTATAAAGGCAAATCAATTGACGAAGTGTTGGAAATGACGGTCGAAGACGCACGCGAGTTCTTTGAACCCGTTCCGGTAATTGCGCGTAAATTGCAAACCTTGATGGATGTCGGCCTCTCCTACATTCGCCTTGGTCAAGCGGCGACCACACTCTCCGGCGGTGAAGCGCAGCGGGTGAAACTGGCGCGCGAATTGTCCAAACGCGACACAGGTAAGACCTTGTATATTTTGGATGAACCGACCACGGGTCTGCATTTTCACGATATCCAACAACTGCTCACGGTCCTGCATCGCCTGCGCGATCACGGCAATACGGTGGTGGTGATTGAGCACAACTTGGATGTGATTAAAACTGCTGACTGGATCATCGACCTTGGTCCTGAGGGTGGGCAAGGCGGCGGCGAGATCATTGCCCAAGGCACACCGGAAGATGTGGCCTTGGTCGAAGGTTCACACACTGCGCGCTTTCTTAAGCCTATGTTGAACTAGAAAAAACAGGTAAAGTGATGAAACCAGCTGCGTGCTGGTTTCATTGTTTACAATTACAGAAAACGTTTATGGCAACCATACATGTAAGTGGAACTCAGCTCGACCAGCCACCCGCCCGTATTCCGTTGAACAGAAAGTTTCTCGCGGCGATGGCGGCCGTGTTTCTGGTGGCGATGCACTTTTTTATGCCCAATCCTGGTGGTTCTGGGTTGGCGCTGTCGTTTAATCCAACCACTTGGATAGCCTTTTCGGTCGCTTTCGGTATCGGCTGCTATCATCTCGCCGGCAATCAGGCGCTGC
This sequence comes from Vibrio cidicii, assembly GCF_009763805.1. Classification (NCBI taxonomy): domain Bacteria; kingdom Pseudomonadati; phylum Pseudomonadota; class Gammaproteobacteria; order Vibrionales; family Vibrionaceae; genus Vibrio; species Vibrio cidicii. The sequence continues at coordinate 2,474,646 of NZ_CP046804.1, forward strand.
GCTATTCCAAGTTGACCATCGGCTTACTGGTCAGTTGCGTGATCCTCTCTATCCCGCTGTTTTATTCCACGACCAATTACGAACTCTCGCTCGGACGCATGCTGGGTTTGTGGGCGGGGATGGCGTTTTTTATCCTGCTGCAACAGTTCAGCTTTAGTAATAAACACAAGCAGAGACTGCTGTGGCTGGTGGTGCTGGCGGTGGTGATTGAAGCCTGTCTGGGTTATTACCAATATCTGTGGCTTAAAGCGGACAACTGGATGGGCTACGACACGCTCTCCAATCGTCCTTACGGCATCTTCCAGCAACCGAACGTGATGGCCAGCTTTCTTGCGACAGGGTTGGTGATCTCGGGCTATTTGCTGGCAAGACAGCCACACAAATACAACAAGCATTTGAGCGAAATCACCTTGCTCTACCTTGTGCCGCTCTTCACCGTGCCACTGATTGTGGTGCTGGCATCTCGCACTGGTTGGTTAGCGGCGTTATTGGGCGTGTTACTGCTGCTCCCTTACCTCTACCGCTTTGGCACAAAAATTCGCTTTTGGGGTTGGCTCATCGCTGTCATTGCTGGGTTGGTGTTGGCCAGTGCCATGCTCAATAACGTCAATCCCGATGGTGACAGCCTCGCTGCACGCAAAGCCAATCTCGACTCAGCGCGCGAATACACCTTCCCTCAGACACTGGATATGCTGATAGAAAAACCGTTTACTGGTTACGGCTACGGCAACTTTGAATCCGCTTACACCTTGTATACTGCAAGGCAGCACTTGCTTAATCACAATTATCCCGCTGGCTTACCAGCCATGGATCATCCGCACAATGAGCTGCTTTATTGGGGGGTAGAGGGGGGAATCATCCCGCTGATTGGGATCTTGCTGGCGGCCTTGTTAGTGCTTAACCGCATTATGAACACCAAGAAAGGCACCCGTTTGGCGGTGTTCGCGCTGTTTGTGCCCATTGTGCTGCACAGTCAACTGGAGTATCCCTTCTACCATTCAGCGGTACACTGGCTGACCTTCATCATTTTGCTGTACTGGATTGATCAGCGCGCGACACGGATGAAGTCTGTCTCTTTTAGTGTTATCAGCAAAACCATCTTACGCGTGATAAGCTTGGTGGTGCCTATCCTCACGGCGTTTTATATGTTGAGTGCTCTGCACACCAACTATGTCCTGACCAAATTTGAAACCACACGACCACTTGACCCAGATCGCCTCAAGCAAGTGACCAATCCTGTGGTGTGGAAAGATCGCTTCGATTGGGATGTCTACAGCACCTATCTCAACATTGGCTTAGCCACTCAAGATGCGGCGTTAATCCAACCATATATAGACTGGTCGCTGGAGATCATCCAGAGCAAGCCGCGCCCGGCATTTTACTCTAATCTGATCCTCGCTTACCAAGGCTTGGGGGATCTTAGTAAGGCCGAACAAGTGCGCGCCGAAGCGGAGTTTCTCTTTCCCAAGCACGACTTTACTCAAGTGCAGTATCAACCGCCCTCGAGTGCACGCTCGGCCACGGTTTCTGCGGGCCAATAAAGGCATCAAGCGAAGCGCATCCACGCTTCGCTTTTTTATTTAGAGCACTCGAGCGTTGTTACAGCGCCAACGACTCTTCTAATGCGCGAAGGCAGAGTGCAACGTTTTCTTCTCGTGCTCCATAGCCCATCAAGCCAATGCGCCATGCTTTGCCCGCCAGCGCCCCTAAACCTGCGCCGATTTCTAAGTTATAGGTTTCGAGCAGATGCGAGCGTACTTTCGCTTCATCAATGCCTTCCGGTACGTAGATGGCGTTGAGCTGCGGCAGGCGGTGAGCTTCATCTACGACAAAGCGAAAGCCGAGTTTCTCCAGCCCGGATTTCAGTTTGTCGTGCATCGCTCTGTGCCTTGCCCACGCATTCTCCAGCCCTTCATTTTTCAGCATCAGTAGCGCTTCATGCAGTGAATAGAGACTATTGACTGGCGCGGTGTGGTGATAGCTGCGTTTGCCTGCGCCGCTCCAATAGCCGAGTACTAAGCTTTGATCCAAAAACCAGCTTTGAATCGGCGTGGTGCGCGCCTGAATTTTTTCAATCGCGGCTTTTGAGAAGGTTAATGGCGACAATCCCGGTACGCAAGAGAGGCACTTCTGACTGCCAGAATAGACCGCATCCAACTGCCACTCATCCACTTTGAGCGGCACGCCACCGAGTGACGTCACGGTATCGGCAATGGTTAACAGCCCATGCGCTTTGGCTAGTTTACCGAGCGCCTCGGCATCGCTCATCGCACCGGTTGAGGTTTCAGCGTGTACAAAGGCGAGGATCTTGCTGTCTGGATGCTCCGTAAGCGCTTGTTCTACCTTCTCAACTGAAACGGGGCAGCCCCATTCATCGTCCACCAGCACCACTTCACCACCAGCACGAATCACGTTTTCCCGCATCCGCTCACCAAACACGCCATTACGACACACAATCACTTTATCGCCGGGCTCAATCAGGTTGACGAAGCAGGCTTCCATACCCGCACTGCCGGGCGCCGATACCGCAATGGTGAACTCATTTTCCGTTTGGAAAGCGTATTTGAGCAGTTGTTTTAGCTCGTCCATCATGGCGATAAAAAGTGGGTCTAAGTGGCCGACCGTCGGGCGACTTAACGCCTGCAACACCTGCGGAGAGATGTCCGATGGCCCAGGCCCCATAAGAATTCGACGTGGTGGATGAAAACTTTGTATCGTCATAGCGGCTCCTTGCTAAGCGTGAAAGGGTTGTTATGGACTTAGATTAGTATTGAAAGCTGAGCTTTCCACACTAAAGCAATATTTCCGCCACGGCAATTAGCCGACCGTCTTACAGGTCTAACCAGTGTCACAGTTTTGTTAATAAAAACTTTCACTCCTGCCTGAAATAGCCGTTGACATTAAGTGGCGAAAAACGTTCAATGTTTGAGCTTTATGCAGAAGAGGAGCACTGCCCAGGCAGGTGTTTCGTGGAGCCGCAACTCCGATACGAAATACTCAGGGGGAGCAGTGCCGAGGTAGATCAAGGTTGCTGGAATTGATCTGTCGGTTGACTTGGGTTGAGTCCCATCAACTGTCATCAGCACCGTCTGATGAAGAGCTTCTGAGGGACATTCTCTGATTATTCAAACTGACCTCTTTCAATTGCTCTATCCCCTTTCCTCACCAAAACAAACATCGGATGTTGGGTTACCAACGATAGTTATTTTTTTAGAAGTCGTGGGAGAAATGCCGTGAGCGCATTAAATGTAGCGAAATTTGGTGGAACCAGTGTGGCCAACTTTGAGGCGATGAGCCGCAGTGCCGCCGTGGTCGAAAACAATCCAGACACGCGTCTGGTAGTGAGCAGCGCCTGTTTCTGGGGTGACTAACTTATTGGTTGAACTGGCAAACGGTGTGCAAGCGCAAGAGCGACGCAACCAAATCCTCAGCCAACTGGCAGAGATCCACGATGCGATTCTCAATCAGTTGCAAGACGCCAGCGAAACTGCCGCCGAAGTGTACGCTCTGCTTGATACCGTGACCAGCTTAGCCGAAGCCGCTTCCATTCAAGCCAGCACCAAACTGACCGACCACTTGGTCGCCTGCGGTGAGCTGATGTCAACGCACATTCTCACTCAATTGATGAAAGAGCGTGGTTTGAATACGGTACGTTTTGATATCCGCGACGTACTACGCACCGACAGCAACTTTGGTCGCGCAGAACCAGATGTAACGCAAATTTCCCTTCTCGCCCAAGAAAAACTGTTGCCGCTGTGCCGTGATTTTATCGTCGTGACACAAGGCTTTATTGGCTCTGACCTTGATGGCAACACCACCACGCTTGGCCGTGGGGGAAGCGACTACAGCGCTGCGCTGATTGCTGAAGGATTAAAAGCGACGGGTCTTGAGATCTGGACCGACGTCCCGGGCATCTACACCACCGATCCGCGCATCGCGCCAAAAGCGGCGCCGATCCCTGAAATCAGTTTTGCTGAAGCGTCAGAAATGGCGAACTTCGGCGCAAAGATCCTTCATCCTTCGACGCTGGTTCCTGCGCTGCGTCATGATATTCCCGTATTTGTCGGCTCGTCCAAAGAGCCTGAGAAAGGCGGCACTTGGATTCGTCATGAAGCACAGAGCTCGCCGCTGTTTCGTGCGTTAGCCCTGCGTTGCAACCAAACCATGGTGACGCTGCGTAGCGCTAAGATGTTCCACGCTTACGGTTTCCTCGCCAAAGTATTTGAAATTTTGGCAAAGCATAAGATTTCCGTTGATCTGATCACCACTTCAGAAATCAGTGTTTCGCTTACTCTGGATAAAACCGACACCGCGGGCGGTGCACCAGAGTTGCCGCAAGCGGTTCGCAGCGAGCTTGAAGAGCTGTGCAGCGTGGAAGTCGAACACAATCTATGTTTGGTCGCCTTAATCGGCAACCACATGGAGACCAAAGGTTACGCTAAAGAGGTGTTTAGCACACTGGGTGATTTCAATCTGCGCATGATCTGCTACGGAGCGAGCGATCACAACCTGTGTTTCCTCGTCGATGCGCACGACTCGAAGAAAGTGATTCAAAAGCTGCACCAAGATCTGTTTGAGACGCAGAATTAATACTCACCAATGTAAAAATGGGTTGCCTCGTGGCAACCCATTTTTTCGCTCGCAAGTGTGCGGTTTAACCGTTGATATTCGGCCCCAACCATTTTTCCGCTTCAAGTAGATCCCAGCCTTTGCGCTGCGCGTAGTCTTCTACCTGATCTTGTTGGATCTGTGCGATCGCAAAGTAGCGAGATTCTGGATGAGAGAAATACCAGCCCGACACGGATGCCCCCGGCCACATTGCATAACTGCTGGTCAGTGACATGCCGATCGTTTGCTCGACATTGAGAAGTTCCCATAATGCCCCTTTTTCCGTGTGCTCCGGACACGCGGGATAACCAGGTGCAGGGCGAATACCTTGGTATTTCTCGCGGATCAATTCTTCATTGGATAAGTTCTCATCCGGCGCATAGCCCCAAATTTCTTTGCGCACTCTCTCATGCAGATATTCGGCAAAGGCTTCTGCCAGACGATCCGCCACCGCCTGAATCATGATCGCGTTGTAATCATCGCCCTGCGCTTTGAACTCATCAGCCAGTTTCTCGCTCATTGATGCCGCCAGTGACCGCAAACGCACCAATCCAATCCTTTTTGCCTGAAGCTTTCGGCGCAACGTAATCCGACAAACAGTAGTTGGGGCCTTTCGGCTTCTCGGTTTGCTGTCTTAAATTGTGCAACACTTTGACCACTTGGCTACGCGATTCGTCGCTATACACCTCAATATCGTCACCAATGCTGGCGGCTGGGAAGAGCGCACACATGCCACTGGCTTTCATCAGCCCTTCTTGCTCAATTTTATCCAGCCAATCATTGGCATCTTTGAACAAGCGTTGCGCCTCTTCACCGACCTCCTCGTGGTCGAAAATGGTCGGGTATTTACCCACCAGCGACCACGTCATAAAGAATGGGGTCCAATCGATATACTGACGCAAAACCGCCACATCAAAATCGGCAAACACATGCACACCCGGCTTAGCTGGTGCTGGCGGCGTGTAGCTCTGCCAATCGATCGCCGCTTTGTTGGCGCGTGCTTCTGCCAAGGTGACGGGTTTACTTCTCGGTTTCTTACGATTGTGCTGATCGCGCACCAACTCATAATCGGCCTGCAAGCGTTCGACAAACGCCGGACGCAGTTCATCAGAAAGCAGCGAGGTACACACCCCAACCGCACGCGAAGCATTATTGACGTACACCACGGGATGAGAATAGTTCTGCTCAATTTTGACTGCGGTGTGCGCTTTGGAGGTGGTCGCACCGCCGATCAGCAGTGGCAAATCAAAGCCCTGACGCTCCATCTCTTTGGCCACATGCACCATTTCGTCCAAAGACGGAGTGATAAGGCCAGAAAGACCAATGATGTCAACCTGCTCTTCTTTGGCCACTTTAAGGATCTGTTCACACGGCACCATGACACCTAAGTCAATGATTTCGTAGTTGTTACATTGTAAAACGACGCCAACAATGTTCTTGCCGATATCGTGCACGTCGCCTTTGACCGTGGCGAGCAAAATCTTACCGTTAGTTGAACCGGACTGCTTAGAGGCATTAATAAACGGCTCTAAGTGAGCCACCGCCTGCTTCATCACCCGCGCCGATTTTACCACCTGAGGGAGGAACATCTTGCCTTCCCCAAACAGGTCGCCGACCACGTTCATGCCGTCCATCAACGGCCCTTCAATTACTTCCAGTGGCTTAGACGCGTTTAGCCTCGCCTCTTCGGTGTCTTCGACGATAAACTCAGTAATGCCCTTCACCAGCGCATGCTCAAGCCGTTTAGCCACAGGCCAAGTACGCCATTCCAGCGCTGAGGCATCTTCCACTTTGCCCACGGCATTTTCACGATACGCTTCGGCGATTTCCAACAAGCGTTCAGTGCCATCTTCACGACGATTCAGCACTACATCTTCGACTGCTTCGCGCAGTTTCTCTGGTACGTTATCGTAAATTTCGAGCTGCCCGGCGTTGACGATACCCATGTCCATGCCGTTTTTAAAACAGTGGTAGAGGAATACCGCATGAATCGCTTCGCGCACATAGTTATTGCCGCGGAAAGAGAAAGAAACGTTCGACACCCCGCCTGAAATCATCGCATGCGGCAGATCGCGTTTGATGTCCGCCACCGCATTAATAAAGTCGACCGCGTAGTTATTGTGCTCTTCAATGCCAGTCGCGATGGCAAAAATGTTCGGGTCGAAGATCACATCTTCCGCTGGAAAGCCGACTTCATCGACCAGAATTCGATAAGCGTTGGTACAGATCTCCAGTTTGCGCTCGCGCGTGTCCGCTTGGCCCACTTCGTCAAACGCCATGACAATCACTGCCGCGCCATAACGGCGGATCAGTTTGGCCTGCTCAACAAACTTGGCCTTACCCTCTTTGAGGGAAATCGAGTTGACGATGCCTTTGCCTTGAATGCATTTCAGGCCCGCTTCAATCACTTCCCACTTCGAGGAGTCCACCATCACCGGCACTTTGGAAATTTCTGGCTCAGACGCACACAAGTTGAGAAAACGCACCATACACGCCTCGGCATCCAACATGCCTTCATCCATGTTGATGTCAATAATCTGCGCGCCGTTTTCTACCTGCTCGCGAGCCACATCCAAGGCTTCATCGTAAAGCTCTTCTTTAATCAAACGCTTAAAGCGCGCAGAGCCGGTTACGTTGGTGCGTTCACCGACGTTAACAAACAAGGTATCTTTCGCTATCGTCAGAGGCTCTAGCCCAGAGAGACGACACGCCACCGGAATGTCAGGCAAGACACGCGGCGCGACCCCTTCAACCGCCAGCGCCATATGGCGAATGTGTTCGGGCGTGGTACCGCAGCAGCCACCAACGAGGTTGATAAAACCGCTTTGAGCCCACTCTTTGACGTGCACCGCCATCTCCTCTGGCGAGAGATCGTATTCACCAAACGCGTTTGGTAAACCGGCGTTCGGGTGGGTAGAGACGTACGTTTCTGAGATACGTGACAGCTCTTCAACATACGGACGCAGTTCGTCCGGCCCCAAAGCACAGTTCAAACCAAACGAGATAGGTCTTACATGGCGCAAAGCGTTGTAGAAGGCCTCGGTTGTTTGCCCGGAGAGTGTGCGTCCGGAAGCATCGGTAATGGTGCCGGAGATCATCACCGGTAAGCTGATACCAAGTTCCTCGAACACGGAATCGACAGCAAATGCGCACGCTTTCGCGTTCAGGGTATCAAAAATAGTTTCAATCAGAATGAGATCGGATCCGCCGCGGATCAGAGCACGAGTCGATTCCGAATACGCTTGCACCAAAGCATCAAAAGTGACATTGCGGTAGCCCGGATCGTTCACATCGGGAGAAATAGAACAAGTACGATTGGTTGGACCGAGCACCCCAGCCACATAGCGTGGTTTTTGCGGATTTTTAGCGGTCCACTCGTCCGCCGCTTCACGAGCCAGTTTAGCCGCAGCGAAGTTAATCTCTTCGCTTAAGCTTTCCATTTCGTAATCCGCCATGGCAATGGTGGTGGCGTTAAAAGTGTTGGTTTCGAGAATATCGGCACCCGCTTCCAAGTAAGCGCAGTGAATTTCTTTGATCAACTGAGGCTGGGTTAACACCAGCAAGTCATTGTTGCCTTTGAGATCACAGTGCCAATTTGCGAAACGCTCACCACGATAGTCTTGCTCCTGCAACTTGTAACCCTGGATCATGGTTCCCATACCACCATCAATCAATAAGATACGTTGCTTTAGTTGCGCTTCAATCTGCTCTCTAATATTACTTCCCACGATAACGCCTCATTCCTTTCAGTATTACGACATCCTATCACACAATCTTCAGGAGTCTAGACGTCTAAAAACTCTAATTCGGCCTATTTTCTGCACCTTGTCGATTGATAAAAGAATTAGCAAAAAATGTTTGCTATTTGTGCAGTGAAGAAAGAAAATTTCGTTCATAATTTGTTACAAAGAGAAGCTCATGTCGGTCTACTACACTCTCTGTTTTTTGTCTGCAGCAGCTATGCTGATCGCGTTTGTTAACAGCAAAATCGGCAAAATGCAGACCACCATTGCTATCACGGCGGGTTCTATGGTGCTGTCACTCCTTATCCTTATCGCGGGTCAAAATAACTGGTTTCATCTCAGCGAGATCGCTACTCAAACGGTATCGAGCATCAACTTCGAAGATTTCCTGCTCAAGGGGATCCTCGGTTTCCTTCTGTTTGCTGGCGGTCTTGGCATTAAATTACCCAACCTCAAAGATCAGAAATGGGAAATTACCGTACTGGCTTTAGGTGCAACGCTGTTTTCTACCTTCTTTATTGGCTTTGTGCTTTACGGAACGTGCCAGTTAATCGGTATCCAATTTGACCTGATCTACTGCTTACTCTTTGGCGCTCTGATTTCCCCAACCGACCCCATTGCTGTACTGGCGATCGTCAAAAAGCTGAACGCACCAAAACGTATTTCGACGCAAATTGAAGGCGAATCGCTGTTTAACGACGGCTTTGGTCTGGTGATTTTCGTGACGCTGTTCACCATCGCTTTTGGTAGCGAAGCACCAACCGTCGGCAGCGTGACCATGCTGTTTATCCAAGAAGCGATTGGGGGCATTGTCTACGGCTTCGCTTTGGGTCTGCTGTTCCACTATCTGATCTGCGCGACCGATGACCACTCGATGGAGCTCTTACTCACCATCGGTGTGCCCACCGCAGGCTATGCGTTCGCTGAAGTGATCCACGTTTCTGGTCCACTGGCGATGGTGGTTTCAGGCATTATGATGGGCAACTGGACGCGATTCATCGGCTTTTCCAAAGAGAGTGAAGACCACTTGGATCACTTCTGGGAACTGGTGGACGAGTTCTTAAATGGGGTGCTGTTTCTGCTGATCGGCATGTCGATGCTGCTGTTTAAGTTCCATCAGGAAGACTGGATCATGATGGCGATTGCGGTACCTTTGGTATTGCTCGCACGTTATTTGAGTGTCTTTATCTCATACATTGGTTTTAAGCGTTTTCGCAGCTACAACCCTTGGTCAATTCGTATTTTAACTTGGGGCGGCTTGCGCGGCGGCCTAGCGCTGGCCATGGCGCTGTCGATTCCTAGCGGTATTTGGGTGATTGAAGATAAGCTGATTGACGTTAAAGAGTTTATTCTGGTTATGACCTACGCGGTCGTGGTGTTCTCCATTTTAGTCCAAGGGTCAACCATCACCCCTATGATTGAAAAAGCCAAGAAAGTAGATGCAGATTACCAATAAAAGCACCCAAAATACGTAGACAACAAAATGCCAATCGCTAAATATCTATCATTGATATGATGCTATTGGCATTTTTATAGATTTGTCTTGTTCTTTTGCATAAAGCTGGGTAAAACTCAGTGTTGCTATCAGCCAATGCGATGGCTTTTGAACAGAACAAAGTCTAGGTAATGGAATGGAAAGCCTCACTTTAGATATCAGAACGTTAAACATCATTATTGTGCTCTTTTCATTGCTTTATGCAGTCGGACTTTTCATTTACCAAACCACTCAACAAAAATCGTCTGGCCTTAAACCACTTGCAGCGGGCATTTTTCTTATCGGTGTCGGACCTTTTCTCATTGTCTTTCGCGGAATCGCTCCAGACTGGTTAACCATTGTCGTTGCCAATAGTTTTATCCACCTTGGATTTCTCTGTACATTCTACGGCATCAGCCTGATACGTAACTTCAAAAGTCACATCATCCACGTGCTTCTGTTTGGCTTTGTTATCAGTGTTGGCGCGCTGTACTTTTTCACCTACCCGATACCCTCGATCAATTTCAGAATCGCCATTGTCAGTGCCTACATGAGCGCAACCTCGTTCGCTACCTTTTGGGCCTTAATCAAAGGCAAGCATGACGATGCCAAACTACCAGTTCTATTGATGGCTATTCCTTTTCTCAGCCTCGGTATCATGATGTTCGTACGGATATTTTATGGCTTATATGAACCTCAATTAACGAACTATCTGATGGCAGGAAAGATGCACGCATTCAGTTATGTTCATGTGTTAATTCTTTTGGTCAGCATTAGCCTCAGCATGCTGTGGCTGTTTAATTCAAGACTGGTTAAATCGATTCACCACCTATCGCTCAAAGATCCGCTAACTGGCTTGTATAATCGACGAGTCATGGACAACGTGATACCGAATTTAGTTGCTAGAGCTAAAGAACGTAAAAACTCTGTCAGTTTGATTATGACCGACATAGACAATTTCAAAGCGATTAACGATGAATTCGGCCATATCGTTGGTGACGATACAATCGAAAAAGTCGCCAAAGTGCTCACACAGTCTGCAGCGAATTCCGAGAACATCTATATTGTCCGCTTCGGTGGTGATGAATTCATGATTTTACTCCTCGAAAGCGACATCAATAACGCATATGAGTACGCTGAAAATCTTCGCAAGCAACTTCTCTCCGATGTTTCCGTCAGTCTTAACGGGCACCCTTGTACTATGAGCTTTGGCGTCGCAGAGCTTGGGCTGGACGATAATCTTGATGAGCTGCTGGAAAATGCAGATAGCGCGCTCTATCAAGCGAAAAATCTCGGTCGTAACCAAGTTGTCTCCAACTCTTCCATGTAGCACTTTGTCGCAATTTAATGATAAATACAGATTGTTTGACAACGAAGAAAGATTGAAGGGACAAATATCGATTGCTGATATAAATAAAAATAGCTCTCGAAGAGTCTATTATGACGACATTGCATAGAAAGTGTCTCTTGCATGGAATCGCTTTTTGAAACGTACCGATAGAATGAAAACAATATGCTCAACAAAACACAACAACACGATTATGGTCAGAGAAAGGAACACGTCTCAGAGCCGTGAAGCAATGTCAGCATCATCAAGCTCCCGCCTTATTCACCAGAGCTCAACCCGATAGAACAAGTGTGGAGTTGGCTCAGACAACACTGTCTTGCCAATCCATCTTTTGCGGATTACGAAGACATTGTCTCCAAAGTATATAGGGCTTGGAATAGTTTTTTGGAATGTTCGGCCAGAGTCAGACAGATGTGCTCGAGAAGATGGATAGACCTGACAGTTAATTTTCCAGATTGGTATGACATGAGCAAGATGTATTCCTTTCCAAGGAAATTCATCACGCTGAAAACAACAAAACCCAGTCCGAAGACTGGGTTTCTAAATAAATGGCGGAGCGGACGGGACTCGAACCCGCGACCCCCGGCGTGACAGGCCGGTATTCTAACCAACTGAACTACCGCTCCACACGGTGTCTATTTTAAGTCTTACCTTTTCAGCGCTTCAAATAAACGAATGTTCAAAGCCTGGCGATGTTCTACTCTCACATGGGGAAGCCCCACACTACCATCGACGCTGTTTCGTTTCACTTCTGAGTTCGGGATGGAATCAGGTGGGTCCAAAACGCTATGGTCGCCAAGCAAATTCTTTCTCTCTATTTCTAGAGAATAATCTGGAAAGCTGTTTTCTGTTCTCTACACATTCAAATCGTTCTTGTATCGAGTCCACCAAAACCCTTTGGGTGTTGTATGGTTAAGCCTCACGGGCAATTAGTACAGGTTAGCTCAACGCCTCACAGCGCTTACACACCCTGCCTATCAACGTTCTAGTCTCGAACAACCCTTTAGGATACTTAAAGTATCAGGGAAGACTCATCTCAGGGCTCGCTTCCCGCTTAGATGCTTTCAGCGGTTATCGATTCCGAACTTAGCTACCGGGCAATGCGTCTGGCGACACAACCCGAACACCAGAGGTTCGTCCACTCCGGTCCTCTCGTACTAGGAGCAGCCCCCTTCAATCTTCCAACGCCCACGGCAGATAGGGACCGAACTGTCTCACGACGTTCTAAACCCAGCTCGCGTACCACTTTAAATGGCGAACAGCCATACCCTTGGGACCGACTTCAGCCCCAGGATGTGATGAGCCGACATCGAGGTGCCAAACACCGCCGTCGATATGAACTCTTGGGCGGTATCAGCCTGTTATCCCCGGAGTACCTTTTATCCGTTGAGCGATGGCCCTTCCATTCAGAACCACCGGATCACTATGACCTGCTTTCGCACCTGCTCGAACCGTCATTCTCGCAGTTAAGCGGGCTTATGCCATTGCACTAACCTCACGATGTCCAACCGTGATTAGCCCACCTTCGTGCTCCTCCGTTACTCTTTGGGAGGAGACCGCCCCAGTCAAACTACCCACCAGGCACTGTCCGCGACCCCGATAAGGGGCCAACGTTAGAACATCAAACATACAAGGGTGGTATTTCAAGGACGGCTCCAACGCAACTGGCGTCACGTCTTCAAAGCCTCCCACCTATCCTACACATGTAGGTTCAATGTTCAGTGCCAAGCTGTAGTAAAGGTTCACGGGGTCTTTCCGTCTAGCCGCGGGTACACTGCATCTTCACAGCGATTTCAATTTCACTGAGTCTCGGGTGGAGACAGCGTGGCCATCATTACGCCATTCGTGCAGGTCGGAACTTACCCGACAAGGAATTTCGCTACCTTAGGACCGTTATAGTTACGGCCGCCGTTTACCGGGGCTTCGATCAAGAGCTTCGCTTACGCTAACCCCATCAATTAACCTTCCGGCACCGGGCAGGCGTCACACCGTATACGTCATCTTGCGATTTTGCACAGTGCTGTGTTTTTAATAAACAGTTGCAGCCACCTGGTATCTGCGACTCTCGTCAGCTCCATCCGCGAGGGACTTCACCATCAAGAGCGTACCTTCTCCCGAAGTTACGGTACCATTTTGCCTAGTTCCTTCACCCGAGTTCTCTCAAGCGCCTTGGTATTCTCTACCCGACCACCTGTGTCGGTTTGGGGTACGATTCCATCAAATCTGAAGCTTAGAGGCTTTTCCTGGAAGCATGGCATCAATGACTTCACTACCGTAGTAGCTCGACGTCGTGTCTCAGCCTATCGAGTGTCCGGATTTACCTAAACACTCAGCCTACGCACTTGAACCTGGACAACCGTCGCCAGGCCCACCTAGCCTTCTCCGTCCCCCCATCGCAATTTGATCGAGTACGGGAATATTAACCCGTTTCCCATCGACTACGCCTTTCGGCCTCGCCTTAGGGGTCGACTCACCCTGCCCCGATTAACGTTGGACAGGAACCCTTGGTCTTCCGGCGGGGAGGTTTTTCACCCCCCTTGTCGTTACTCATGTCAGCATTCGCACTTCTGATACCTCCAGCATGCTTTACAACACACCTTCAACAGCTTACAGAACGCTCCCCTACCCAATGTTCATAGAACATTGCCGCAGCTTCGGTTTACAACTTAGCCCCGTTACATCTTCCGCGCAGGCCGACTCGACTAGTGAGCTATTACGCTTTCTTTAAATGATGGCTGCTTCTAAGCCAACATCCTAGCTGTCTAAGCCTTCCCACATCGTTTCCCACTTAGCTGTAATTTGGGACCTTAGCTGGCGGTCTGGGTTGTTTCCCTCTCCACGACGGACGTTAGCACCCGCCGTGTGTCTCCCGGATAGTACTTACTGGTATTCGGAGTTTGCAAAGGGTTGGTAAGTCGGGATGACCCCCTAGCCTTAACAGTGCTCTACCCCCAGTAGTATTCGTCCGAGGCGCTACCTAAATAGCTTTCGGGGAGAACCAGCTATCTCCGAGTTTGATTGGCCTTTCACCCCTAGCCACAAGTCATCCGCTAATTTTTCAACATTAGTCGGTTCGGTCCTCCAGTTGATGTTACTCAACCTTCAACCTGCCCATGGCTAGATCACTCGGTTTCGGGTCTAATGCTAGCAACTATACGCCCAGTTAAGACTCGGTTTCCCTACGGCTCCCCTAGATGGTTAACCTTGCTACTAACATTAAGTCGCTGACCCATTATACAAAAGGTACGCAGTCACACCACGAAGGTGCTCCTACTGCTTGTACGTACACGGTTTCAGGTTCTATTTCACTCCCCTCACAGGGGTTCTTTTCGCCTTTCCCTCACGGTACTGGTTCACTATCGGTCAGTCAGGAGTATTTAGCCTTGGAGGATGGTCCCCCCATATTCAGACAGGATAACACGTGTCCCGCCCTACTCGATTTCACTGAACATGCGCCTATAACTACGGGACTATCACCCGGTATCGTTGGCCTTTCCAGACCATTCGTCTAACGCATGTAAAGCTTAAGGGCTAATCCAATTTCGCTCGCCGCTACTTTCGGAATCTCGGTTGATTTCTTTTCCTCGGGGTACTTAGATGTTTCAGTTCTCCCGGTTCGCTTCGCTGCACTATGTATTCATGCAGCGATACTGGCTTATGCCAGTGGGTTTCCCCATTCGGAAATCGGTGACTCAAGTGGCTCTTACTGCCTCATCACCGCTTATCGCAAGTTAGTACGTCCTTCATCGCCTCTGACTGCCAAGGCATCCACCGTGTACGCTTAGTCACTTAACCATACAACCCGAAAGGGTCTTTACGTTAAACAACCAAGGTTGCTATCTCATTATTTGAATGAGCGAGATAGCTTTGATTTGCCGGACTCAATTTTGAATCGTCACTTAAAAGTGACATTCCCAAGAACACTTGAATGTGTTTTGTTGGTGTTTGTCTTAAAGACAAACATTGAGAACTTTACAAGCAATCTATCCATGAAGATAAATTACTTTGTCAGCTTTCCAAATTGTTAAAGAGCAATGTCATTTCTCGATGAGAAACCACTTTTTAAAGACTTTCAGCGTCGGAAAATCGACCATCCACATGAAGGGGAGGCTGAATTAAGCAACACAAAAATATTTAAAGAGTGGTGGGCGATACCGGGTTCGAACCAGTGACCCCCTGCTTGTAAGGCAGGTGCTCTCCCAACTGAGCTAATCGCCCACATATTTTACTTCCTGTGGAGGAAGGAAATGGTGGGTCGTGCAGGATTCGAACCTGCGACCAATTGATTAAAAGTCAACTGCTCTACCGACTGAGCTAACGACCCGTGGTATCCCGTAGGGGAGTCGAACCCCTGTTACCGCCGTGAAAGGGCGGTGTCCTAGGCCTCTAGACGAACGGGACAATGGTGGAGCTAACCGGGATCGAACCGGTGACCTCTTGCATGCCATGCAAGCGCTCTCCCAGCTGAGCTATAGCCCCACTAAAATACTCTAAACTTTCTAAACCATATCAATCTGTGTGAACACTCATCGCAATAATCATCGTATAAGGAGGTGATCCAGCGCCAGGTTCCCCTAGCGCTACCTTGTTACGACTTCACCCCAGTCATGAACCACAAAGTGGTGAGCGTCCTCCCCGAAAGGTTAAACTACCCACTTCTTTTGCAGCCCACTCCCATGGTGTGACGGGCGGTGTGTACAAGGCCCGGGAACGTATTCACCGTGGCATTCTGATCCACGATTACTAGCGATTCCGACTTCATGGAGTCGAGTTGCAGACTCCAATCCGGACTACGACGCACTTTTTGGGATTCGCTCACTTTCGCAAGTTGGCCGCCCTCTGTATGCGCCATTGTAGCACGTGTGTAGCCCTACTCGTAAGGGCCATGATGACTTGACGTCGTCCCCACCTTCCTCCGGTTTATCACCGGCAGTCTCCCTGGAGTTCCCACCATTACGTGCTGGCAAACAAGGATAAGGGTTGCGCTCGTTGCGGGACTTAACCCAACATTTCACAACACGAGCTGACGACAGCCATGCAGCACCTGTCTCAGAGCTCCCGAAGGCACTCCAGCGTCTCCGCCAGATTCTCTGGATGTCAAGAGTAGGTAAGGTTCTTCGCGTTGCATCGAATTAAACCACATGCTCCACCGCTTGTGCGGGCCCCCGTCAATTCATTTGAGTTTTAATCTTGCGACCGTACTCCCCAGGCGGTCTACTTAACGCGTTAGCTCCGAAAGCCACGGCTCAAGGCCACAACCTCCAAGTAGACATCGTTTACGGCGTGGACTACCAGGGTATCTAATCCTGTTTGCTCCCCACGCTTTCGCATCTGAGTGTCAGTATCTGTCCAGGGGGCCGCCTTCGCCACCGGTATTCCTTCAGATCTCTACGCATTTCACCGCTACACCTGAAATTCTACCCCCCTCTACAGTACTCTAGTTTGCCAGTTTCAAATGCAATTCCCAGGTTGAGCCCGGGGCTTTCACATCTGACTTAACAAACCACCTGCATGCGCTTTACGCCCAGTAATTCCGATTAACGCTCGCACCCTCCGTATTACCGCGGCTGCTGGCACGGAGTTAGCCGGTGCTTCTTCTGTTGCTAACGTCAAATGATGCCGCTATTAACGACACCACCTTCCTCACAACTGAAAGTGCTTTACAACCCGAAGGCCTTCTTCACACACGCGGCATGGCTGCATCAGGCTTGCGCCCATTGTGCAATATTCCCCACTGCTGCCTCCCGTAGGAGTCTGGACCGTGTCTCAGTTCCAGTGTGGCTGATCATCCTCTCAGACCAGCTAGGGATCGTCGCCTTGGTGAGCCCTTACCTCACCAACTAGCTAATCCCACCTGGGCATATCCTGACGCGAGAGGCCTTGCGGTCCCCCTCTTTGGTCCCCTCTTTTAACAGAAAGGACATCATGCGGTATTAGCCATCGTTTCCAATGGTTATCCCCCACATCAGGGCAATTTCCCAGGCATTACTCACCCGTCCGCCGCTCGCCACCCGAGAAACAAGTTTCTCTGTGCTGCCGCTCGACTTGCATGTGTTAGGCCTGCCGCCAGCGTTCAATCTGAGCCATGATCAAACTCTTCAATTAAAAGTTTTTTGAAGCTTTCGCTTCGGCTCAATGAATACTGAATAAATTGACTGTGCCGAATCTTGCGATTCGTTTTGGTCACTCAGTTCATTGATAAATCTTTTGCGATTATCATCAACGAGTGCCCACACAGATTGATAGGTTTATATTGTTAAAGAGCTTTGCTTTCAGTGCGTTAGCACGTAGGCAGGACGCGTATATTACGCTTCACACCGTGAAAGTCAACATAAAACTCTAAGTTTTTTAGAGCCCTATGGTGACTTGCTTAAAAGTTAAGCAAGTGCAAATTAAAGCCTGGCGATGTTCTACTCTCACATGGGGAAGCCCCACACTACCATCGACGCTGTTTCGTTTCACTTCTGAGTTCGGGATGGAGTCAGGTGGGTCCAAAACGCTATGGTCGCCAAGCAAATTCTTTCTCTCTATTTCTAGAGAATAATTCGGAAAGCTGATGCCGTTGCTCTTCCTAGTACCTAGGTCCTAGCAACCGCTGTTCTCTTTTACACATTCAATCTGTTCTTGCTTTGAGTCCACCAAAACCCTTTGGGTGTTGTATGGTTAAGCCTCACGGGCAATTAGTACAGGTTAGCTCAACGCCTCACAGCGCTTACACACCCTGCCTATCAACGTTCTAGTCTCGAACAACCCTTTAGGACAGTTAAACTGTCAGGGAAGACTCATCTCAGGGCTCGCTTCCCGCTTAGATGCTTTCAGCGGTTATCGATTCCGAACTTAGCTACCGGGCAATGCGTCTGGCGACACAACCCGAACACCAGAGGTTCGTCCACTCCGGTCCTCTCGTACTAGGAGCAGCCCCCTTCAATCTTCCAACGCCCACGGCAGATAGGGACCGAACTGTCTCACGACGTTCTAAACCCAGCTCGCGTACCACTTTAAATGGCGAACAGCCATACCCTTGGGACCGACTTCAGCCCCAGGATGTGATGAGCCGACATCGAGGTGCCAAACACCGCCGTCGATATGAACTCTTGGGCGGTATCAGCCTGTTATCCCCGGAGTACCTTTTATCCGTTGAGCGATGGCCCTTCCATTCAGAACCACCGGATCACTATGACCTGCTTTCGCACCTGCTCGAACCGTCATTCTCGCAGTTAAGCGGGCTTATGCCATTGCACTAACCTCACGATGTCCAACCGTGATTAGCCCACCTTCGTGCTCCTCCGTTACTCTTTGGGAGGAGACCGCCCCAGTCAAACTACCCACCAGGCACTGTCCGCGACCCCGATGAGGGGCCAACGTTAGAACATCAAACATACAAGGGTGGTATTTCAAGGACGGCTCCAACGCAACTGGCGTCACGTCTTCAAAGCCTCCCACCTATCCTACACATGTAGGTTCAATGTTCAGTGCCAAGCTGTAGTAAAGGTTCACGGGGTCTTTCCGTCTAGCCGCGGGTACACTGCATCTTCACAGCGATTTCAATTTCACTGAGTCTCGGGTGGAGACAGCGTGGCCATCATTACGCCATTCGTGCAGGTCGGAACTTACCCGACAAGGAATTTCGCTACCTTAGGACCGTTATAGTTACGGCCGCCGTTTACCGGGGCTTCGATCAAGAGCTTCGCTTACGCTAACCCCATCAATTAACCTTCCGGCACCGGGCAGGCGTCACACCGTATACGTCATCTTGCGATTTTGCACAGTGCTGTGTTTTTAATAAACAGTTGCAGCCACCTGGTATCTGCGACTCTCGTCAGCTCCATCCGCGAGGGACTTCACCATCAAGAGCGTACCTTCTCCCGAAGTTACGGTACCATTTTGCCTAGTTCCTTCACCCGAGTTCTCTCAAGCGCCTTGGTATTCTCTACCCGACCACCTGTGTCGGTTTGGGGTACGATTCCATCAAATCTGAAGCTTAGAGGCTTTTCCTGGAAGCATGGCATCAATGACTTCACTACCGTAGTAGCTCGACGTCGTGTCTCAGCCTATCGAGTGTCCGGATTTACCTAAACACTCAGCCTACGCACTTGAACCTGGACAACCGTCGCCAGGCCCACCTAGCCTTCTCCGTCCCCCATCGCAATTTGATCGAGTACGGGAATATTAACCCGTTTCCCATCGACTACGCCTTTCGGCCTCGCCTTAGGGGTCGACTCACCCTGCCCCGATTAACGTTGGACAGGAACCCTTGGTCTTCCGGCGGGGAGGTTTTTCACCCCCCTTGTCGTTACTCATGTCAGCATTCGCACTTCTGATACCTCCAGCATGCTTTACAACACACCTTCAACAGCTTACAGAACGCTCCCCTACCCAATGTTCATAGAACATTGCCGCAGCTTCGGTTTACAACTTAGCCCCGTTACATCTTCCGCGCAGGCCGACTCGACTAGTGAGCTATTACGCTTTCTTTAAATGATGGCTGCTTCTAAGCCAACATCCTAGCTGTCTAAGCCTTCCCACATCGTTTCCCACTTAGCTGTAATTTGGGACCTTAGCTGGCGGTCTGGGTTGTTTCCCTCTCCACGACGGACGTTAGCACCCGCCGTGTGTCTCCCGGATAGTACTTACTGGTATTCGGAGTTTGCAAAGGGTTGGTAAGTCGGGATGACCCCCTAGCCTTAACAGTGCTCTACCCCCAGTAGTATTCGTCCGAGGCGCTACCTAAATAGCTTTCGGGGAGAACCAGCTATCTCCGAGTTTGATTGGCCTTTCACCCCTAGCCACAAGTCATCCGCTAATTTTTCAACATTAGTCGGTTCGGTCCTCCAGTTGATGTTACTCAACCTTCAACCTGCCCATGGCTAGATCACTCGGTTTCGGGTCTAATGCTAGCAACTATACGCCCAGTTAAGACTCGGTTTCCCTACGGCTCCCCTAGATGGTTAACCTTGCTACTAACATTAAGTCGCTGACCCATTATACAAAAGGTACGCAGTCACACCACGAAGGTGCTCCTACTGCTTGTACGTACACGGTTTCAGGTTCTATTTCACTCCCCTCACAGGGGTTCTTTTCGCCTTTCCCTCACGGTACTGGTTCACTATCGGTCAGTCAGGAGTATTTAGCCTTGGAGGATGGTCCCCCCATATTCAGACAGGATAACACGTGTCCCGCCCTACTCGATTTCACTGAACATGCGCCTATAACTACGGGACTATCACCCGGTATCGTTGGCCTTTCCAGACCATTCGTCTAACGCATGTAAAGCTTAAGGGCTAATCCAATTTCGCTCGCCGCTACTTTCGGAATCTCGGTTGATTTCTTTTCCTCGGGGTACTTAGATGTTTCAGTTCTCCCGGTTCGCTTCGCTGCACTATGTATTCATGCAGCGATACTGGCTTATGCCAGTGGGTTTCCCCATTCGGAAATCGGTGACTCAAGTGGCTCTTACTGCCTCATCACCGCTTATCGCAAGTTAGTACGTCCTTCATCGCCTCTGACTGCCAAGGCATCCACCGTGTACGCTTAGTCACTTAACCATACAACCCGAAAGGGTCTTTACGTTAAACAACCAAGGTTGCTATCTCATTATTTGAATGAGCGAGATAGCTTTGATTTGCCGGACTCAATTTTGAATCGTCACTTAAAAGTGACATTCCCAAGAACACTTGAATGTGTTTTGTTGGTGTTTGTCTTAAAGACAAACATTGAGAACTTTACAAGTAATCTATCCATGAAGATAAATTACTTTGTCAGCTTTCCAAATTGTTAAAGAGCAAGATTTAAC